>JBDSBU010000236.1:0-30606 GCA_039921445.1 Marmoricola sp.
GACTGCTGGGCCTGGATCTTGATGTCCGAGGCCGAGCCGCCCATGCCACCCGAGGGCTGGTGCATCATGATCCGGGCGTGCGGCAACGCGTAGCGCTTGCCCTTCGCGCCCGCGCACAGCAGGAACTGACCCATCGACGCGGCGAGGCCCATGGCCACGGTGGCGACATCGTTGGGGATGTAGTTCATCGTGTCGTAGATCGCCATGCCGGCATCGACAGAGCCACCGGGACTGTTGATGTGCAAGAAGATGTCGGCCTCGGGGTCCTCGGCACTGAGCAGCAGCAGCTGGGCGCAGATCGCGTTGGCGTTCTGGTCGCGCACCTCTGAGCCCAGGAAGACGATCCGCTCGCGGAGCAGACGCTGGTAGATGTGGTCGTCGAGGCCGTAGGACGACGCCCCGCCGTTCATCTGCGGCATGGTCGGGTTGGAGTTCTCAGTCACGGATCCGACCCTAGACGGCAGGACTGACAAAACCACGGGGAAAACCCCGTGTTCGCCCACAGCAGACTCCGCACTGGGGTCGCGGCCGAGCATCGCCGAGGGCAGCTCAGCTGCGCTCCACGACTGCCTTGATCCGCTCCAGCGTGGTTCGGATGCCGTCGCTGAGCTCGCGGTCGTGGCCCGCGGCGCCACCGATGACCGGGCCCATCAGGGCGGTCGCCAGGCCGAACCTGGCCAGCACTCGGCGGCCCGTCACCGACGTACCACCTGCGACCGGCTCGAGCTCGTAGACCCAGGTGGCGCCGCTCTCTCGCACCTTCCAGGCCACCGCCCGCGAGGGCTCCCAGCGCACCACCTTCGACGTGGTCGGCCAGGTGACGACCCCCCGCCGGTTGATCCCGAGGATCTTGGCGCCGAGTCCGCCGCGACCGAGCACGAAGGCCTTGCGCAGCTCAGGACTGAACTCCGGCATCCGCCCCAGGTCGGAGACGACCTCCCAGACCACCTCGGGGCTGGCATCGATCTGCACGGTGGCCGAGATGGCGGTGGGCTGACTCATCCTGTGGGGCTCTCTTCCTTGGTGGGGGCATCGGAGCGGTCGCGCAACCACGTCACGAGGGCCGCGTGAATGTCGTCGTGGTTGAGCAGGTCGAAGTGGTCGGCCCGTGGCACGTGCAGCGTCTCCGCACCCGGGAACATCTCCTCGCCTCCACGCCGGCGGCCCAACGCCGAGTCGTAGGGCACCAGGTAGTCACCCAGTGTGGCCGAGGTGAGCGAAGTCGGCGAACGGGTCAACGTGGCGGCCACGAGTCGGTAGCGGGCGTTGGGCAGGTTCTGCACGTCCTGGGCCAAACCGTGGCGCAGGTCGAGGATCCCGACAGAGCGGTACTCCAGGATCCGACCGAACGGAGCCGACTCCGGCAGTACGTCGAGCCACCGCACGCCCTTGGTCACCACCCGCTCGAGTGGAGCGCCAAGATGCGGGGCCCCGAGCAGCACCAGGTCGGTGACCCGGTCGGTCCACGGGCGCTGCGCATCGGTGGTCACAGCACAGGCGGCGCGCAGGATCAGCCCCCCCATCGAGTGACCCACCAGGGCCAGACGGCGGATGCCGACCGGCCACGCCTCGACCAGGCGGTCGAGCACGGCCGCCATCGCCACGGCGTTCTCGGCGATCGGGAGCCCGGTGTTGACGCGCACGTAGACGGGTGTCCAGCCGTCGGCGACCAGTCTGTCCCCGTAGCTGCGGTGGTCGGGGGTCTCGCGCGGCGGACGAGCGGCCCGGTTCCAGTAGGACTCGTTCTCACTCAGTCCGTGCACGAACACCACGACTCTCTCCCCCGCCTCGGGGAAGGCAGCGGCCACGCCCACGGTCGTCAGGTCGACGTCGCGTCCATCGACCCGGATCCCCATGTCGAAGACCAGGTTGGAGCCTTCGTCGCGCAGTCGGTCACCGATCAGGCCGTTGACCGCCGCGACGACGAAGCGGCCCCGGTGGGACTCCTCGAGGAGGGGAGCCACCCCGGTGCGGCCGACGGCCCGCAGGCCCTTGGCCGAGCCACGCAGGCCGAGGCTGATCCCGGTGTAGACGGCCTTGGAGATCCCATCGTGGGCACGGTGGCTCAGCGTGGTGCCGCCGGCCAGCCGGTCCACGACGGCGTGCACCCGTCCGGCGACAGCGCCGTGGACCTCGCGCACGGTGCCGAGGATCAGGTCCTCGGCGTACTCCGCTCCCAGAGCCGCGGCGTCCAGCACGTTCGGATCAGTTCGTCGAGTCACAGTGAACAAGTGTTCACTGTAATTCGACGAGCGTCAAAGCGAACGCGCCGGACGACCGGCGGGGTCTGGAGCCAGATCAGGCCTCGGAGGGTGCCTCTTCTGCCTCCGCAGTGGCGCCTGCCTCGGGTGCAGCCTCGGGTGCAGCCTCGGGCTCGGGCTCACCGATGCTGCCGTCGGGACGCAGGTTCTTCAGGTCGATCACGTTGCCAGAGGCGTCAGTGACGGTGGCGCCCTCGACGATCAGTGCCAGTGCCTTGCCGCGCACGACCTCGGCGACCATCTCCGGGATGTGGTTGTGCTCGACCATGTGCTTGACGAACTCGTCAGGGTTCTGGCCCGACTGCTGCGCCCGACGCATCAGGTGCTGGGTGAGCTCGTCCTGCTCGACCCCGATCTCCTCGGCCTGGGCGATCTCGTCGAGCAGGAACTGTGAGGCCATCGCGTCGCGGACCCGCTTCTCGAGGTCGGCCTCGAACTCGTCGATGGTCTGCTTCTCGTTGTCGAGGTAGGTCTCCATCGTCATGCCGGCGTAGGTGAGCTGCTGCTCGATCTCCTGACGCCGACCGGCGAGCTCCTGGGTCACCACACCCTCGGGAAGGGGGATCTCGCTGGCATCCAGCAGCTTCTCGAGCACGGCGTCACGGGCAGCGGCAGCCTGCTCGAGGCGCTTGCCGCGCTCGAGCCGGGTGCGGACGTCCTCGCGGAGCTCATCCATGGTGTCGAACTCCGAGGCGGTCTGCGCAAAGTCGTCGTCGAGCTCGGGGAGCTCCTGCTCCTTCACAGCCGTCAAGGCGACCGAGACCTCGACGTCCTGGCCGGCGAGATCGCCGCCGAGGAGCTGGGAGGTGAAGGTGGTCTCGTCGCCAGCGCTCATGCCGCGCAGGGCGTCGTCGATGCCCTCGAGCATGTCGCCGCTGCCGACCTTGTAGGAGTAGCCCGCAACCTCGCCGCCCTCGATGGCCTCGCCCTCACGGGTCGCCTCGAGGTCGATGGTCACGACGTCGTCGTCCTGAGCCTCGCGCTCCACGTCCTTGAGGGTTGCGAACCGCTCACGCAGCGCCTCGACCTGCTCGGCGACACCCTCGTCGTCCACGACGAGGTCCTCGACCTCGACCTCGAGCGCGTCGTAGGCCGGGACCTCGATCGAGGGACGGATGTCGACCTCGGCAGTGAACTCCAGGGTCTGGTTGTCCTCGAGGCGAGTCACCTCGATCTCAGGCTGGGCCAGCGGCTGCAGCTCGTTCTCCTGCAGAGCCTGCACGTAGAGCTTCGGCAAGGCATCGTTGATCGCCTCGTCGAGCACCGCGCCACGACCCACCTGACGGTCGATCACCGGCGCAGGGACCTTGCCCTTGCGGAAGCCCGGGATGTTGATCTGCTTGGCGATTGCCTGGTAGGCCGCGTCGAGGCTTGGCTTGAGCTCCTCGAAGGACACCTCGACGGTGATCTTGGCCCTGGTCGGGCTCAACGTCTCGACGGCGCTCTTCACAGGTGCACTCCTTGCTGTTCGTGGGTTGGTATCCATGGTGGCGCGAGGTCGCAGGACCTCGCGTTGATCAGTCGGGGCGACAGGACTCGAACCTGCGGTCTCCTGCTCCCAAAGCAGGCGCGCTAGCCACTACGCTACGCCCCGCCAGAAGGCCAATTTGTGGCTCCTGAGAGCGGATGACGGGAATCGAACCCGCGTAATCAGTTTGGAAGACTGGAGCTCTACCATTGAGCTACATCCGCGTCGCCCCGGCACTCAGGGCGGGGACCATGCTGCCACAGCGGGGGCGCACTCCACGAACCGGCTGTGACTAGCTCCTGCGGTGCACCACGACCAGTGCCCGGTCGTCGTTGGTCTGCTCCATCGTGTCCAGGACCTGGTGGGCACCACCCTCGAAGCCGTGTTGCAGAAGTCGCGCACCCACCCCGGCGAGCTTGTCGATCCCGAGGTTGAGGTCACGCCGGGCGGTCTCGACGAGGCCGTCGGTGAACAACATCAGGCCATCGCCCCGCGCCAGGTGGCCGTAGATGCACTCGAAGTGGGTGTCCTCGATCAGACCCAGCACCGGCCCCTCGGAGTCCAGTACCTCCCACCTGCCCGAACCTGCGTGCAGCCAGACGGCCGGGGGGTGGCCGGCCTTGCGCAGCTCGAAGTCGCCGGTCAGCAGGTCAAGGTGAAGATGGATCGCCGTGGCGAACCCCTCGGCCCATCCCTGTCCCATCAGGTAGGCGTTGGCCGCGGGCAGGAAGTGCTGCCCGGGCAGGGCAGAGGCGATCCCGTTGAAGGCGCCGGAGAGGAACAGCGAGCGGGAGCCCGCCTCGACGCCCTTGCCCGAGACGTCAACCACCACGAGCTCGAGGGCATTGTTGCGGGTCCGGTTGGCCACGATGAAGTCGCCTGCAAAGGCGGTCCCCCCTGCCGATCGCACCTCGGACTCCACATGCCACTCCGATGGCAGAACGGGCAAGTTGCCCTGCTTGGAGATCCGGTCACGCAGGTCGACGAACATCGACTCCCCGATTGGTCCTGAGACTCCCAGGGTGCTGCGCCGAAACGAGGTGACCATGATCAAGAACGCGATCAAGAACGTCACGGCGGCGCGCGCGACAGTACGTGGACTGGAGGTGGGGTCAGTCACGATCAGGAGAGCCACACAGCTGGTGGTGAAGACCACGAACCACGGCAGCGTGCGCGGCCCCAGCCACAGGCTCGCCAGGAACATCGGCAGCAACAGCACCACTGGCGGGATCACGACCGGCCAGAACAGTCCGGACAGGGTCAACACGATCGCGAAGAAGCCCAGCAGGATCACCGCCGGGCGGTCGGAGACCGCCATCTCCCGACGTATCCGGCCGATGGATTCGCGTGCCCAAGGCGCCGGTTGGTTCGTCACTGTCCGTTCTACCTTCGTCTCTGCGCTGCGGATGGGACTGGATGACGGGTTGGCCTCATGACCGGATTCACCCTATGGCCCTGGAGCGAAATGCGGGCTGGCATCGCGAACACCAGAACACATTGCGCCCACCGAGGACATCGGCGCGCACCTTGGTCTGACAGATCAGTCACGGCTGACCCGTGCGCCGATAGACGTATACCTCGCCCCCGTTGTCATCGACGCGCGGCGCCCGTCCCATCGCCTCGGGAGTGTGCTCGGGACGAACGGTGTCGATGGTTCCGGTGCGCACCCCCTCCAGCATCAGAGCTCCCAGGTCCTGCCACAGGCTGCGGAACTGGCTGACTCGCAGCGATCGGCCAGGACGCAACGGGTGCAGGCGATGCCTGAAGAGGATCTCGGCACGGTAGACGTTGCCCACGCCGGCGAAGACCGCCTGATCCATCAACAGCCCGCCGATAGGAGCGCGGCTGCGTTGCACGCGACCCCAGGCCCGCTCGGGATCCGCGTCCGGGTCCAACGGGTCGGGACCGAGCCGCGCGACGATCGCCGCCCGCTCGGCGGACGTGACCAGGTCGCAGGCCGTCGCTCCGCGCAGGTCGGCGTACGCCGAACCGCCCGTGATGCGCAACCGCACCTGACCCACCGGGTCGGGCGCGTGGCCGGTGCGGACGTCGAAGACGCCGTAGAGACCGAGGTGGATGTGCACGAACCTGTCCTCGGAGAACGCGATGAACAGGTGCTTGCCGAACGACCGGGCATCCAGGAGCACTGACCCGTCCAGCAGCGCGGCCGCCTCCTCGAACCGGCCCTGCGGACTGCCGACGCGCACCACCTGCCCGCTGAAGGCATCGCGCAAGGCGCTCGCGAGGCGGGCAAGAGTGTGCCCTTCAGGCATCGGGCCCCTGGTCGAGCGCAGACTCGGGCAGCCCGGGCAGAACCCCTGTGGTCTCGAAGTCGCTCAGCATCCCGATCCGTCGAGCGTGTCGCTCCTCCCCCGAGAAGGGGGTCGCCAGGAACGTCTCGATGAAGCCGGTCATCTCCTCCACCGAGTGCATCCGGCCACCGACCGAGATCACGTTGGCATCGTTGTGCTCGCGCGCCAGGATCGCGGTCTCCTCGCTCCAGACCAGGGCGGCCCGCACACCGGCGACCTTGTTGGCGGCGATCTGCTCGCCGTTGCCCGAGCCACCCACCACGACACCGAGGCTGCCGGGGTCCGAGGTCACTCCGCGGGCCGCGCGGAGGCAGAAGACCGGGTAGTCGTCGAGGGCGTCGTAGACGAACGGACCGTGGTCGACAGGCTCGTGCCCCTGATCGCTCAGCCAGGCCACCAGGTGGTCCTTGAGCTCGAGGCCGGCGTGGTCGGATCCCAGGTGGACGCGCATGCGCAGAAGGCTAACGGGCCATCAGCGCATCGAGGCCAACGGCCATGGCCGCTGCCAGCCGGAAGTCGATGCGCGGGTCGGGAACGGTGACGGTGTAGCGGTCGCGAAGCGACATCTGTCGCTCCGAGGTCATCACGACCTGTCCGGTCTGCTGGTCGGTGAAGTCGAAGTGGAAGGCGAAGGGGAACTCCACGAAGCGACGCAGCACCGCGACGACCACGTTGCGCTCCTGCCCGGTGGCCTCCAGCCCGGGCGCGCCCAGCTGGAAGGTCGAGCGCAGCAGGCTGGAGCGGAAGTCCTTGCGGAAGAACCCCAACGGGCCGCCCTCGGCATCGACGACGTCGTAGCCGGCGTTGAGGTCGAGCACCTGCCGGGCCTTGAACGAGAAGACCGGCTTCGTGCGCTCCTCGTCGCGGTAGAAGGTGACCTGCTCCTTGAACGCCAGCCGCTTCTGCTGGGCGATCGCCATTCGCCGACCCACGGACCCGTCGGGGTTGGCTTCGTTGATCTCGTAGCGGTTGACCATCAGGGTCAGCTTCTGCCTGACGTAGAACTGTGGGAGATGCATCTGCGCGCTCATGTGCACATCCTCCAGTGCTGCGGTGCAGGAGCCGAGGGCGAGGTCACCCTGGGTGGCTGTGGAGGAAGCCGGCGATCTGGCGGGTGAGTGGCTCGGCGGCGTCGAAGACCCCCGGGTGTCGCCAGAACCCGTGAATCTGACCGAGGTAGCGAGTGCCGACGACAGGCACCCCCGCCTCCGCGAGCCGCGTGACGAGCAGCTCCCCCTCGTCGCGCAACGGGTCTCCCTCTGCGGTCACCACCAGCGTCGGCGGGAGGGTGTGCAGCGCCCGGGAGAGCAGCGGAGCAAGGTCTGGGTCGGTGAGGTCGGCGGGGCTCGAGGCGTACTGCTCCCAGTACCAGAGAGACTCCAGCCGCTCGAGGCCGACGCCGGTCAGAGCGTAGGACCGGCCGGACGCCGTGGGGTCCAGGAACGGGTAGGTGAGCGCGACGGCGGCAAACCGGCCCGGGTTCCGCAGAGCGGCAACGAGTGCCAGGTTGGCCCCCGCACTGTCGCCGTGGACGTACGTCGGACCGGCGAGCCCGCCCTCCTGGTTCGCCGCCAGCCAACGCAGCGCCGCGTCCACGTCGTCGGGCGCTGCTGGGAACCGGTGCTCGGGAGGGCGGCGGTAGTCGACGCTGAGCACACGCAGACGGCACCGGTCGGCGAGCCGACGGGCGGCGTTGTCGTGCACGTCGATGTCATGGAACACGAAGCCGCCGCCGTGCAGGTGCACGAGCACTCCGGGGCTGGGGTCCGCAGGCACGTAGAGCCGGCAGCGGACCCCGTCGGCGTCGAGGTCGCGGACCTCGGCGACCGGCTCACGCGGCTCGCGCAGCGCCTCCGCACGGCCCGTGGCACGCGCACCGTCGATGTCGAAGCCAGCCGCGTGCGGCGGCTGGTCGGCGGCGGACGCCTCGACGGCGCGTCGGGCCTGGGGGTGCAGCACGGGTCCTCCTGGTTGATCTCAGTCCCCCGCGTCGGCGAGACGCGCGAGCTCCTCGTCGACGACGGCGGGGTCGAGCTTGGTGAAGACGGGCGCAGGTTTGACGACCGGGGTCCCCACGATGAGAGCACGTCGTTCCCAGCGGGCAGCCCCGGTGTAGTTCCCGGTCAGGATCGGGTAGTCGGCGCCACCGTCGAGGTCCTCGACCTCCTGCAGGTGCGGCATCGGCTGGATCTCGCCGGCGCCGCCGAAGACCGAGTCGACGGTGTTGGCCGAGAACGGCAGGAACGGCGAGAGCACGACGTTCAGGTCGAGCACGCACTGGGCGACCACGTGCAGGACCGTGCCGAGGCGCTCGCGCTGCTCGTCGCCCTTGAGCTTCCATGGCTCGTGGTCGGAGACGTACTTGTTCACCTCGGCGACCGCGCGCATCGCTTCGCCGATCGCGGCCTTCTGACGGTGCCGGGCGATCAGGTCACCGACCACGTCGAAGGTCGCGTGGACGTGGTCGAGCAGGCGCTGGTCCTCCTCGCTCAGCTCGGCGGCGGGCGGGAGCTCCCCGAAGCTCTTGGCGATCATCGTGGCCGTGCGGTTGACCAGGTTGCCCCAGCCCGCAACGAGCTCGTCGTTGGTCCGGCGTACGAACTCCGCCCAGGTGAAGTCGGAGTCCTGGTTCTCCGGCCCGGCGGCCGCCACGAAGTAGCGGAACGCGTCGGGCTGGTAGCGGCTGAGCAGGTCACGAACGTAGATCACCACGCGTTGAGAGGAGGAGAACTTCTTGCCCTCCATCGTCAGAAACTCCGAGGAGACCACCTCGGTCGGCAGGTTCAGCTCGCCGAAGGCACCGGGCTTCCCGCCCTTGTCGCCCTTGCCTGCGTAGGCCAGGAGCTCGGCCGGCCAGATCTGGCTGTGGAAGGTGATGTTGTCCTTGCCCATGAAGTAGTAGGACAACGCCTCGGGGTCGTTCCACCACTGCCTCCAGGCCTCGGGGTCGCCCCCTGCCTCTGCCGAGCGTCGCGCCCACTCCACGCTGGCCGAGAGGTAGCCGATCACTGCGTCGAACCACACGTACAGCCGCTTGGTGGGGTGCTCGCGCCAGCCGTCGAGCGGCACCGGGATGCCCCAGTCGATGTCGCGCGTCATTGCGCGCGGACGGATGTCCTCGAGGATGTTCTGGCTGAACCTGATCACGTTCGGCCGCCACGTTCCGCTCGCCTCGCGCTCATCGAGCCAGTGCCCCAACGCCTCGGCCAGCGCAGGCAGGTCGAGGAAGAAATGCTGGGTCTCGATGAACTCGGGCACCTCACCGTTGATCCGCGAGCGGGGGTTCTTCAGGTCTGCCGGGTCGAGCTGGTTGCCACAGTTGTCGCACTGGTCCCCGCGCGCGCTCTCGTAGCCGCAGATCGGGCAGGTGCCCTCGATGTAGCGGTCCGGAAGCGTACGACCGGTGGAGGGGCTGATCGCGCCGAAGGTGGTCTTCTCGAGAAAGTAGCCGTTGTCGTGCACGCCGGTGAACAGCTCCTGCACCACAGCGGTGTGGTTGCGCGTGGTGGTGCGCGTGTAGAGGTCGTAGGAGACGCCGAGCGCTGCCAGGTCCTCCGCGATCACTCGGTGGTTGCGGTCGGCGAGCTCCTGAGGGGTGACCCCCTCCTCGTCCGCCGCGATCAGGATCGGGGTCCCGTGCTCGTCGGTCCCGGAGACCATCAAGACGTCGTGGCCCGCCATCCGCATGTAGCGGCTGAACACGTCGGACGGCACGCCGAAGCCGGCCACGTGGCCGATGTGGCGCGGGCCGTTGGCGTAGGGCCAGGCCACGGCGGAGAGGACTCGAGTCATGGTGCGGATCCTAGGTCCGAACCACGGACACGATACAAAGGGCTATGCCTCCGTCGACCCCGCAAGCGAGCTCAGCCGACGCCTCGGAGAAGCTCGGGCGGCCTCGACGGTGGGTGAGCAGGCTCTTCGGCCCCTTCTGGGTGGTGCCTTCCTTGTGGTGCCTCGGGGCTGTGGCTGCGGGTCTGCTGCTGCCCGAGCTCGAGCAGGCCCAGCCCAGCTGGTTCCCGCTGCTCTTCCAGGGCGGCGCCACCGGGGCACGTTCGCTGCTCTCGACGATCGCGGGCGCGATGATCTCGGTGACCGGTCTGGTCTTCTCGATCACGATCGTGGCGCTCCAGCTCGCCAGCAGTCAGTTCAGCCCTCGGGTGCTGCGCACGTTCCTCGACGACCGGATCCCGCAGAACGCGTTGGGCGTCTTTGCGGCCTCGTTCCTCTATGCACTGACGGTGCTGCGCTCGGTGATCGAAGGCACCTCCGCGCGGAGCGAGACGGTCCCCCAGCTCGCGATCACGATGGCCTACGTGCTCGTGCTCGGATCGGTGGCGATGTTCTTGTGGTTCATCCACCACATCACTCTTTCGATCTCGGTGGGTTCGGTGATCACAGAGATCGGGCTCGAGACGCGCGCCATGCTCGGCAGGCGCACGGGGGACGAGTCTGCGGCACCCGGTGAGGCCCGCCCGCTCCAGCCGTACGGCGAGCAGTCAGTGGCTGTTGCCGTGAGCAGCGGTGTGCTCGACGTGATCGACGTCGCCACCCTGTGTCGCGTTGCCCGTCAGCACGACGTACGCATCGAGGTCCTGCACCGGCTCGGGACCTTCGTGCCGGAGGGGGCGCCGCTCGCCATGGTCCACGGCGGCGCTGCCACCGAGGACTGGGACACCCTGGTGAGCCGCGGCCTCGAGCTCGCCTCGGAGCGCTCGATGCGCCAGGACGTCTCCTACGGACTGCGCCAGCTCGTCGACGTCGCGGAGCGGGCGCTCTCCCCAGGCATCAACGACCCGACCACCGCAGTCCAGGTGATCGATCAGCTGCACGACCTGCTGCGCCGTCTGGGTGCCGGGCGAGACCTCGACGGCCTCGAGGCGGACGCCGACGGAGTTGTTCGGCTCGTCACCAGGCCATGGGGCTTCGGTGATCTGCTCGACCTCGCCGTCGACGAGATCGCGCACTGGGGCGCCGACGGGATCCAGGTCCCCCGCCGGCTCGAGGCGATGTTCGACGAGCTCGCCGTGGGAGTGCAGCTCCCGTTCCGCGGGATCGTGGTGGCCAAACGCCAGCAGCTTCGGCTCAGCTGAAGTCGAGCTCAGCCGTCCGGCTGCGCTTGAGCTCGAAGAACAGCGGGTACGACGCCAGCGCGACGCAGCCGTCCCAGAGCGTGCCGGCCTCCTCGCCGCGCGGGGCCTTGGTGATCACCGGGCCGAAGAAGGCCACCCCGTTGATGTGGATCGTCGGCGTACCGACGTCGTCGCCGACCGCGTCCATGCCCTCGTGGTGGGAACGGGCAACCGCCTCATCGAGCAGCTCGTCGTCCCAGGCCTCAGCCAGCTCCACGGCCAGACCAGCATCCTGTAGGGCGGCCGCGGCCATCGCCTTGTCCGGCACCTGCTGCTCGACGTGGATCCGGGTTCCCATGGCGCTGTAGAGAGGCAGCAGCGCCTCGGCGCCGTACTTCTGCTCCACGGCGATGCACACCCGCACCGGGCCCCAGGCGGTGGCGAGGCTGGCGCGGTAGTCCGCAGGCAGGTCCTTGTCCCGGTTCAGGTAGGCCAGGCTCATCACGTGCCACTGCACCTCGATGTCGCGCACCTGCTGCACCTCGAGGATCCAGCGAGAGGTCACCCAGGCGAAGGGGCAACGGGGATCGAACCAGAAGTCTGCACGTGAGGAAGTCATAGAAATCTCAACCACCACCGAGGCGTCGTCATTCCCGATCGGGCGCTGCGAGCTCGCTTTCAACGAGTGACATGATGTCGCGCATGCCTGGAACCAACCTCACTCGCGAAGAGGCGCACACCCGCGCCCAGGTCCTCAGCGTCGACTCCTACACCGTGGAGCTCGACCTGACGACCAGCGACCGCACGTTCGCCTCCACCACGACGATCGAGTTCAGCTGCGCCCGACCTGGAGCAGGGACCTTCGTCGACCTCGTCAACGCCACGATCAGCTCGCTGAGCCTCAACGGCCGAAGCCTCGACCCCGCCGAGGTCTACAGCGACAGCCGGATCCAGCTGGAGGATCTCCAGGAGACCAACACGCTCGTGGTCGCCGCGGATCTGCCCTACTCCCGCACCGGGGAAGGCCTGCACCGGTTCGTGGACCCGGCCGACGACCGCGTATACACCTACTCACAATTCGAGGTCCCCGACGCCCGGAGGGTCTTCGCGACCTTCGAGCAGCCCGACCTCAAGAGCGAGTTCAACTTCCGCGTCACCGCTCCCGAGAACTGGAAGGTCGTCTCGAACGCCCCCACCCCGGAGCCGGAGAACCTCGGCGAGGGCAAGGCGATCTGGCGTTTCCCCGCCACCAAGCGGATCTCGACCTACATCACGGCGATCATCGCCGGTGAGTACCACGCCGAGTTCGCGACCTATGAGGGCGAGTACGGCGACATCCCGCTGGGTCACTACTGCCGGCAGTCCCTGGTCGAGCACATGGACACCGACGAGCTGGTCAAGCTGACCAGCCAGGGCTTCGCTTTCTTCGAGGACGCCTTCGACTACCCCTACCCGTTCCACAAGTACGACCAGCTCTACGTGCCGGAATACAACATGGGCGCGATGGAGAACGCCGGGGCTGTCACGCTGCGTGATGAGTACCTCCCACGCAGCCGCCAGGACGCGTCGTTCTACGAGTTCCGCTGCTCGGTGATCCTGCACGAGATGGCGCACATGTGGTTCGGCGACCTGGTCACCATGCGGTGGTGGGACGACCTGTGGCTCAACGAGTCCTTTGCGGAGTGGGCCTGCTACCACGCTGCAGTGGAGGCTACCGAGTTCGACGAGTCCTGGACCGGGTTCACCAACGCCCGCAAGAACTGGGCGTTGCGCCAGGACCAGCTGCCCAGCACGCACCCGATCGCCGCCGACAACCACGACCTGCGCGCCGTCGAGGTCAACTTCGACGGGATCACCTACGCCAAGGGCGCCTCGGTGCTCAAGCAGCTGGTCGCGTGGGTCGGCCTGGAGAACTTCCTGACCGGGCTGCGCCCCTACTTCAAGGCGCACGCGTTCGGCAACTCCGAGTTCAGCGATCTGCTCAGCGCCCTCGAGAAGGCCTCGGGTCGCGAGCTGGACTCCTGGGCCAAGGAGTGGCTGCAGACCAGCGGAGTGAACACGCTGACTCCTCGGTTCGACGTCGGCGCCGACGGCGCCTTCAGCTCCTTCGAGGTGCTCCAGGGCGCCACCGTGGAGCACCCGACCCTGCGCCGCCACCGTCTCGGGATCGGCCTTTACGACCTGACCGACGGCCACTTGGTCCGGCGTACGTCGTTGGAGGTCGACGTCCACGGAGAGTGCACTTCGGTGGACGCACTCGTCGGCGTCGCCCAGCCGGACCTGCTGCTCCTCAACGACGGCGACCTCAGCTACGCCAAGATCCGGCTCGATGACCGGTCTCTTTCCACCCTGCGTGGTGGGTTGGCGCGTCTCGACGACTCGCTCGCACGGGCCTTGTGCTGGGGAGCGGCCTGGGACATGACCCGCGATGCCGAGATGCCTGCTCGTGACTTCGTTGAGCTGGTTCTCGCCAACATCGGCACCGAGACCGACGCCTTCGGATCCTCGCGGATCCCGGGGTACGCCGCGCAGGCAGTGAACAACTTCTGCGCCCCCGAGCACCGCGGCGAGCTGCACGCCACCTGGGAGACCGGAGTGCGTGCGCTGCTGATGGCCGCCGAACCGGGCAGCGACCACCAGCTCACCTTCGCCCGCACCTACGCCGCGACGGCGAGCAGCGAGCAGGCGCTCGACGACCTGCAGGGGCTTCTCGACGGCTCCTTGACCATCGAGGGGCTGACCCTGGACACCGACCTGCGCTGGTCCGTGCTGACCGGCCTCGCCCGGGCCGGTCGCGCCGGTGACGACCTGATCGACCTCGAGCTGAGCCACGACCACACCATCTCCGGGCAGGAGCGGGCAGCCGCAGCCCACGCCGCGAGGCCCACGGTGGAGGCGAAGGCCACCGCCTGGGAGATCGCGGTCGTGCGCGACGACGTACCCAACGAGACCCAGCGCAGCGTGGTGCACGCGTTCATGCAGCACAGCCAGGACGAGGTCCTCGAGCCCTACGTCGAGCGCTACCTGGAGATGGCCGAGACGCTGTGGGAGCAGAAGGGCACCCAGCGTGCGTCCACCGCCCTGGAGTACCTGTTCCCGCGGCCGCTGGCGTCACGCGAGCTGTTGGAGCGCGTGCACACGTGGTTGCGGGACTCCGCAGCCAACCCTGCTGCCAAGCGCTACGTCCGTGAGGGCGCGGCCGACGTCGAGCGCTTCCTCGCGGGCCAGGAGATGGACGCGCAGGGCTGACCCGCTTGGGCTCAGCCGTGCAGTGTGATCGGGGTACGCGCGGACTCGGCCAGCTGCGCCAAGCCGTTGACGATGCCACCGAGCAGGTCGCCGGCGGCGAAACAGGTCTGCATCTCTACCGCGGCCAGGCCGACGACGTCGTTGCCCAGGGTGCGGCGCACGTCGTGACCGGTCACGATCTCGAGCAGCCGAGCCGCCGGGTCCACAAGGATCAGCACGCTCCGGTCGGGTGAGGACAGCGAGGCGTGCAGGCGCTGCGCGAACGGGCGCGACTCGCCGTCGGAGGGACCGACGTAGACCGAGAACTCGAAACGGGAGGTCGTCTCGGCGCCGCGGATCGCCCGGTCGATCTCGGCCTGCTGCGCCGAGGAGAACGCGTCACCAGCGGGCACTGGAGCCTCCAGATTCGCGGGAGCCGGACTCGATCTCTTCGGGCGACGCCCCATCGGCGGCCGCCACACCCTTGGTGGGGCCACCGAACCACTCGGTCTGGCCACGCCAGGCCTGGCCCGGCTCGTAGGCGCGGCTCTTCGACATCGAGGGCAGCACCGTCAGCAGCGCGAGCACTGCTGCCACGCCGAGCGGGATCAGGACCAGCACGATCAGGAAGTCCAGACCGGACACAGCGGGGGGCTGCTCCCAGTTGGCCGGGGTGTCGGCGGAAGCGGGGAACGAGGCAGCACCTGCGAGAAGCATCGCGGAGGTCGTCGCTGCCAGCATCAGGGCACGAGGGGTACGTCGGGAGCGGTGAGTGATCACACAGCAAGGATAGCCAATCTGGCTTGGTCTGTTCTCCCGCCTGCTCGTAGCCTCGGTCACATGGTTCCCCTGACGTCTGTCCATACGAGCCTGCTCGAGATCCCGAAGGTGTGCCAGGCCAGCGACAGCCTCACCTGTGCTGCGGTCTACGAGTGGACGGGCAACGAGACCCTGGCTCGCTCCGCCACGTGGTTGATCGGCAAGCCGCTCGCGATCCTGGTGATCGTATTGATCGGAATCACTGCTCGCTGGGTCGCCAACCGGGCCATCGACCGGCTCTCCCGGCGCGCCGAGAACGGCGTACTCCCCCACAACCGCGGTGCCTTCAGCCGCCGCGCTCAGCGCGCGAAGAGCCTCGGCTCCCTCGCGCGCAGCCTGACCACCGGCCTGATCTTCGGCATCGTGGCCGTGATGGTGCTCGCCGAGCTCGGTCTCAACGTGGCACCGATCCTCGCCAGTGCCGGTGTGCTCGGGCTGGCGATCGGTTTCGGCGCCCAGAGCCTGGTCAAGGACTTCCTGTCCGGGATCGCGATGATGGTCGAGGACCAGTACGGCGTCGGGGACGTCGTCGACCTCGGCGACGCGATCGGCACCGTCGAGAACGTCGGCCTCCGGGTGACACGGGTGCGCGACGTCAACGGCACCGTCTGGTATGTCCGCAACGGTGAGATCCTGCGGGTCGGCAACCAGAGCCAGAACTGGGCACGCACCGTGCTCGACATCAGCGTCGGCTACACCGAGGACCTCACCCGGGTCCGTCGTGTCCTCCAGGAGGTCGCGCACGGCCTCTGGGAGGACGACGACTACCGCGACATCGTGATCGAGGAGCCCGAGGTCTGGGGGGTCCAGGATCTTGGGGCCGACGCCGTGGTCGTCCGAGTCACCTTGAAGACCGCCCCGATGCAGCAGTGGGCCGTCGCGCGCGAGATGCGCGAGCGGATCAAGGGACGCTTCGACCACGAGGGCATCGAGATGCCGCTTCCCCAGCGGGTGTTGTGGCACCGGGATCGCACCAGCACCGAACCTGAGTAGCCCTACTCAGCGGGCGTGAGTCTCGCCCCTGACGCGCGAACCGGTCCCGGCACGAGAGCATCAGTGCCATGAGCCGTCTCATCGATCCCACGATCTGCCCCGACTGCCGGGGACCGCTCGACCCCTCCGGCACCTGCGTCGCCTGTGGACTGCACGTCTCCGGACCGTTGGCCGCCGAGCTGTGGGTCGCGATGCAGGGCGCGGACCGGGTCGTGGAGCAGCTGCGGATCGCCTCGCCACCGATGCCTCCTGTCCCAGCAATGCCACGGCCCGGCGTCGCAGTTCCCCACGCCGCCCCCCGGCGTCGGCTGCCCGCGCTCTCGATCCCGGTCCTGCTGCTCTCCGTGGGCGCACTGTGCCTGCTCGTGGCCGCCGTGGTCTTCGTCGCGGTCACCTGGAGCGTGCTCGGCCTGACCGGGCGCACCTTGGTCCTGCTGGCCATCACCGGGGGACTGGCCGCGGTCGCCACGGTGCTGACCCGCAAGCCGCTGCGCGGTGGGGCCGAGACGTTCTGGCTGATCACAGGGGTGATGCTCAGCGTCGACCTGATCGCTGCGGAATCTGCCGGTCTTGCCGGGCTGGACGCGCTCTCGTGGCGGGGTACGGCGGCCCTGGTGGGTGTCGCCCTGTTCGTTCTCGGCGTCCTGGTGGCCACCTGGTCGAGCCGGCAGCGGACCGGACGCCTGATCACCCCGCAGGTGATCGCGGTGGCCGGCGCCCTCGTCCTGACCCTGGCCGACGGCTGGTTCGCCTCCGACCAGGCACTGGGCACGACGGTGGCGATCCTGCTGCTCGTGGTGGTCGGTCTAGCGCTGCGTCGACTGCTCCCGCTCGTCGCCGGTGTCCTGGCCACCCTTGCCGCTGCCTCGTGGGTCGTGCTGCTGATGATCGGCTGGGGCCGCGCGACCGAGACCAGCGAGTTCGGCGCCTGGTGGGCCGACGGGCGCGGTTGGCCGCTGCTCGTGGCTGCAGCGTTCGCGGCGGTCGCTGCGCTGGTCCGACGTACGCCCGCACAGTGGCGCAGCGTCCCCGCCGGGCTCGCCCTGCTGTCGCTCGTGATCGCTGCCAACGCACCGCTCAGTCCCGGGCACCAGACTCGCGACCTGCTGATCGAGTGCGGGACGCTGGTGACCCTCGCCGCCCTGGTCGCACTCGCGCCGCTGGTCTGGGCACGGGCCGCTGCAGTCCTCACGGCCCTCGGGCTGATGACGCTGGCCGTGGTGATGATGGTGGCTCCCTGGGACTCGGTCTCCCGACTCGACCTCGCGGGCCAGGCACCACTCGACCTGACCGTCAGGGCCGACCAGGGCGCAGCCGCCTGGACCGTCGGCGCCGTGGCGCTGGCCATCGTCGTCGCCCTCGCTGCCTTGACGCGGCTGCTGCCACGCCGACCCGACCTCGCTCTGGGGTTGGCCGCCCTCGCCGCCGGCACGGTGGCCCTCGGCGTTCTCGACCTGGTGCTCGCCCTGCAGCCGCCGTTGTGGGCCGCCGTCGCCACCGGCGCTGCGGGCACTGCGATCGCCGCGGGGGCCGCCTGGATGCTGCGCGACCACCTCCTCGCAGCGATCCTCGGCAGCGCAACGGCCGCGTTCCTGGCCAGCGTGACGCTGGTGCTCGCGGCTGCCGCCGACCTGCTCGCCGCGATGGTGCCGACGCTGTTCGGCCTCGTGCTCGTCCTCGGGCTGGTACTGCGTGACCGGGCCGGACGACCGGTCTCTGCGGCGCTGCTCGGTGCTCTGGGCCTGCTCCTGGGCGGGCAGGCGGTCCACCAGTGGACGATCGTGCTCGACCTCGGTGCGGAGCCGCGCGCCCTCAGCCTGGCGGTGTACGCCGCACTGGTCAGCCTCGTGGCCGCGCCACTGACCCGGTCGGTTGCACCACGGATCGCCTTGGAGGCCACTGGGCTCGTGCTCGCCGGCGCCGCGCTTTGGGTTGCATCCGACGAGACCGTCGCCGCGATGGTCCTCACCGTGCTCGGTGCCGCGATCTGTCTGGTGGCCGTGGCCAACCAGGACCGGTTCCAGGCTGGCTGGCTGGGAGCAGGGGTGCTCGGCATCGCCACGATCCTCCGGGTGGACGCGGGCGTCGCGGCTCCCGAGCTCTACACCTTGCCCGCGGCAGGCCTGCTGGTCGCCGCCGGGATCTGGCGGCTGCGCAAGGACCCCGAGTCCTCGAGCATGGCCGTGCTCGGCAGCGGTCTCAGCCTGGCGCTCCTGCCGAGCCTCCTGCTCGCTCTCGACGAGCCGGTGTCGCTGCGTGGCGCGCTGATCGGCGCAGGCGGCGTACTCGTGCTGGCTGCGGGTGTCCGGTGCAGGCTCAGCGCGCCGCTCGTGCTGGGTGCCGGCACCACGGCAGTGCTGGCGCTCCGGCACCTCGGACCGGTCGCAGAGGCCGTCCCCCGCTGGATCTCGTTGGGCATGCTCGGTGTGGCCCTGCTGGTCGTCGGGCTCACCTGGGAGGCTCGTCTGACCAACCTGGGATCGAGCCGGCGCTACCTGGCCGGGCTGCGCTGAGGCAGGGCGGCACAATGGGGACGTGAGCACCTTCTACGACGACATCGGTGGCAGTCCCACGATCAGAGCCATCGTCAAGCGCTTCTACGCGGGCGTGGCGGAGGACGAGGTGCTGCGGCCGATGTACCCCGAGGCCGACCTGGGCCCGGCCGAGGATCGCTTCGCGATGTTCCTCGAGCAGTACTGGGGCGGCCCGACGACCTACTCGGACCAGCGCGGCCACCCGCGCCTGCGCATGCGCCACGCTCCGTTCGCCGTGACCCCGCTGGCCAAGGACCACTGGCTGCAGCACTTCGGGGTGGCGCTGTCAGAAGCAGACCTGACCGAGGAGCAGCGAGCCCAGTTCTGGGACTACGTCGTCCATGCGGCGCAGTTCATGGTCAACACCCTGGAGGACGTGACCTAGGCGAGCTCGGCCTCGAGCCGCGCTCGCTGGCTGGACGCCATCTCCGTCGAGCGCTGCGTGTCCATGTCGAAGGTGACCATCACCACCGACGAGGACGCCAGCACCCGGTCACCGTCGCGCAGCTCGGCCTGAATGGTGAAGGACCTCGTGCCGAGGTGCCCGATCCAGGAGTGCACGGCGTACGGCGCCTCGCGCAGTGTGACCGGCGCCTCGAAGTGCACGTCCGTGCGCGCCACGACGTGGTGGCTCCAGGCCTCCCCCCTGGGGTGCAGGTCCATGAGGTACTGGATGCGCGCCTCCTGGAAGTACTCGAAGTGCACGGTGTCGCTGGCCAGACCACCCTCGCCGGTGTCGGAGAGTCGTACCTTGACCGGGCAGGAGTGCCGGGTCGGCGACGGGAGGTGCGCGACCGGACCCCACTCGTGAGCCCGGCCGCGGATGCTGGCAGCGATCTCGTCCTCGCTGGCGTCCAGACGGTGGGCCAGCCGGGTCGATGCACGCAGGTAGACGGTCCTGCCCGCCTCCGACTCGTCGTACACCTCCTGCTCGAGGGTGACCTCCTCGTCGCCGGTCGCCGAGACCCAGGTGTCGACGAGCACCGGCTGACGGTGGAAGACCAACGGCGCCATGAACGCCACCCGGTGGCTTGCTACGACTGCCCGGCCGGCCGCGAGGCCGGGAAAGACGTGCAGCCGGGCCTCGGCGAGGTAGTCGAGGTAGGTCACATTGTTGACGTGTCCGAGAAGGTCCATGTCGGCCCAGCGCATCGGGCACTCGTAGGTGTGCGGCACGGAGGAATGGTGGCAGAAAGCCGGTGACCGGTACGACCCGCGCCGGTGCTCGGGGCCACGGTCTAGGCTGGCCGATGCCTTCCCAGGGCGCGTTGAACCGATGCGTCCGCACTCATCGACGATCAGGAGTCTTCATGCCCGAGGCAGTCATCGTTTCAGCGGCCCGCTCCCCCATTGGTCGCGCGAACAAGGGGTCGCTCAAGGACTTCCGTCCCGACGACCTCTCGGCGCTGATCATCAAGGCTGCGCTCGACAAGGTCCCCGACCTCGACCCGAGCACGGTCGAGGACCTGCTCCTCGGCTGCGGCCTGCCCGGTGGCGAGGCCGGCAACAACATGGCTCGCGTGGTCACCACCCTGCTGGGCTACGAGATCCCCGGCGCCACGATCACCCGCTACTGCTCCTCCTCGGTGCAGACCTCCCGGATGGCGTTCCACGCGATCAAGGCCGGCGAGGGCGACATCTTCATCTCCGCCGGTGTCGAGACCGTCTCGCGCTTCGCCAAGGGCACCTCCGACCACATCCCCGACACTCGCAACCCGCTCTTCGAGGACGCCAAGCTGCGGTCCGAGGAGTACGCCCAGGGCGGCAAGGACTGGCACGATCCCCGCGAGGACGGCAACCTGCCCGACATCTACATTGCGATGGGTCAGACGGCCGAGAACGTCGCGCGGCTGCGTGGCCTGGACCGCAAGGAGCTCGACGAGTTCGGCGTACGCAGTCAGAACCTTGCCGAGAAGGCGATCAACGACGGCTTCTGGGCCAACGAGATCACCCCGGTCACCACCCCTGACGGCACGGAGGTCACCACCGACGACGGCCCCCGCGCCGGCGTCACCTACGACGCCCTCGCCAGCCTGAAGCCGGTCTTCCGCCCGGACGGCGTCGTGACGGCCGGCAACTGCTGCGCACTCAACGACGGCGCCGCCGCCGTGATCATCATGAGCGACACCAAGGCCAAGGAGCTCGGGCTCACCCCGCTCGCGCGGATCGTCTCCACCGGCGTGACCGGCCTGTCCCCCGAGATCATGGGTCTCGGCCCGGTCGAGGCGACCAAGATGGCCCTGCGGCACGCCAACATGAGCATCGACGACATCGACCTCGTCGAGATCAACGAGGCGTTCGCAGCGCAGGTCGTCCCCTCCTACCAGGACCTCGGCATCGACCTGAACCGGCTCAACATCAACGGCGGCGCGATCGCCGTCGGACACCCCTTCGGAATGACGGGTGCCCGTCTGCAGAACACGATGCTGAACTCCTTGAAGTGGCACGACAAGCAGACCGGCCTGATCACCATGTGCGTCGGCGGCGGCCAGGGCATGGCGATGATCCTGGAGCGGATGTCCTGACCCTCCACAGCCTCGGCGCGTTCTGGGGCATTCCCGCGCGCTGAGGCTGATTTTCACCCACACCCACCTACACTCCGCCCATGAGGTCTCGGAACGACGTCCGGTGGCTCGACAGTGAGCAGCAGCTCACTTGGCGCGCCTTCATCATGGGTAGCGAGCTGCTCCATCACGAGCTCGACCGCGAGCTGCGCGAGGAGCATGACATCTCGTTCAGCGAGTACGAGATCCTCGTTCGTCTCTCGGAGACGACGCAGGGTCGGATGCGCATGGCCGTCCTGGCCGACTCGATGTGCCACTCGCGCAGCCGCGTGACGCACACCGTCGCCCGGATGGAGCGCGCCGGCCTGGTGCATCGGATGGCCTCGAGCTCCGATGGCCGTGGCATCGAGGCCGTGATGACCGAGGAAGGCCGCCGCGTGCTCGATGCAGCGGCTCCGACCCACGTGCGAGGCGTCCGCGCCCACCTCGTCGACCTGGCCAGCCCCGAGGACTTCGCCGCCCTCGGACGGATCTTCAACGCCCTCAGCGACAAGTTGTTGACCGACAAGCCGGACGGTGCCGACATCCGCTGAGCGGCCCCGCGTCAGTCGCGGGTGAGGCGGCGGTGGGTGACTCGGTGCGGACGGGCTGCATCGGCGCCGAGGCGCTCGATCTTGTTCTCCTCATACGAGGCGTAGTTGCCTTCGAACCAGAACCACCGGGCAGGGTTCTGATCGTCACCCTCCCAGGCCAGGATGTGGGTCACGACGCGGTCGAGGAACCACCGGTCGTGAGAGGTGACCACAGCGCACCCGGGGAAGTCGAGCAAGGCGTCCTCCAGCGAGGACAGCGTCTCGACGTCGAGGTCGTTGGTGGGCTCGTCGAGGAGCAGCATGTTGCCGCCCATCTTCAAGGTGAGCGCGAGGTTGAGTCGGTTGCGTTCACCGCCGGAGAGCACGCCGGCCTTCTTCTGCTGGTCAGGGCCCTTGAAGCCGAACGAGGCGACGTAGGCCCGCGAGTTCATCTCGAAGTTGGCGACCTTGATGAAGTCCAGGCCATCGGAGACGACCTCCCAGACGTTCTTGTTGGGATCGATGCCCCCACGACTCTGATCGACGTAGGAGATCTTCACCGTGGCTCCGACCTTCAGCTCGCCCTCATCGGGTGACTCCTGGCCCGTGATCATCCGGAACAGGGTGGTCTTGCCGACGCCGTTGGGACCGATCACTCCGACGATGCCGGCGCGGGGCAGCGTGAAGGAGAGGTCATGGATCAGGGTGCGGTCCTCGAAGCCCTTGTCCAGCTTGTGCGCCTCCAGCACCACGTCGCCGAGTCGGGGACCGGCCGGGATGTTGATCTCGGAGGTGTCGATCTTGCGCATCCGGTCAGCCTCGGCGGCCATCTCCTCGTAGCGCGCAAGGCGGGACTTGCTCTTGGTCTGCCGCGCCTTCGCGTTCGAGCGCACCCACTCCAGCTCCCGCTCCAGCGCCTTGGCGCGCTTGGCGTCCTTGGCACCCTCGATCTTGAGTCGGTCCTTCTTGGTCTCGAGGTAGGTCGTGTAGTTGCCCTCGTAGGGGTGGGCCGAGCCACGGTCGAGCTCGAGGATCCAACTGGCGACGTTGTCGAGGAAGTACCGGTCGTGGGTCACGGCGAGCACTGCACCGGGGTAGGAGGCCAGGTGGCCCTCTAGCCACTGCACCGACTCGGCGTCGAGGTGGTTGGTGGGCTCGTCGAGCAGGAGCAGCGAGGGCTGCTGCAGCAGCAGCTTGCACAGCGCCACGCGCCGGCGCTCGCCACCGGAGAGGTGATCGACGATCTCGTCAGGCGGCGGGCATCGCAAGGCATCCATCGCCTGGTCCAGACGACTGTCGAGGTCCCAGGCGTTGGCATGGTCGAGGTCGGTCTGCAGGTCACCCATCTCGGCCAGCAGGGTGTCGTAGTCCGCGTCGGGGTCCGCCAGCTCTTCGGAGATCTTGTTGTAGCGGTCGAGCTTCCCCTTGATCTCCCCGACGGCCTCCTCCACGTTCTCAAGGACCGTCCTGCCCTCGCTGAGCGGTGGTTCCTGCTGCAGCATCCCGACGGTGGCGCCCGGGTCGAGGATCGCGTCGCCGTTGTTGGCGTGGTCGAGCCCAGCCATGATCTTGAGCAGGCTCGACTTGCCGGTGCCGTTGGGACCGACGACGCCGATCTTGGCGCCGTGCAGGAACGACAAGGTGACATCGTTGAGCACGACCTTGTCGCCGTGGGCCTTGCGGACATTGCGGAGGGTGAAGACGTAGTCACTCATGGTGTCCTCAAGCCTACGGGTCCGCAGGCCCACGACGGACCCGGGTGGAGACCGCGCTCTGCAGCGCCGACTCAGGCCGCGGGGGTGACCGGGTCGCCGACTCCGTCGAGCTGTGGGCCCTCGGCGTCGTAGGCATGCACCATCTCGCGCACCACCTCGCTCTCGCGAGGATCGTTGGCAGCAGCACGCACGGTCTTTTCGAAGGTGGTGGTGCCCTTGGTCAGGTCGTGGCCGACGAAGGTGGCATCGACGATCCAGGACACCGAGTTCGGCTGCCCCTCACGCTCCCAGACGTCGACCCGCACCCGGCCGTGGACCACGACGGCGTCCCCGCGCTTGATCGAATCGGTGACGTTCTTGCCGAGCGCACGCCAGCAGTTCACGGTGAACCACGACGTCTGCCCGTCCACCCAGGTGCCGTTCTTGTTGTAGCGCGGTGTGGAGCCCACTCGGAATGACGCACACTGCGTCTCCCCCACCGTCCGCACATCGACATCGCCACCGACCCATCCCTGGAGGGTCACATAGGACTCGTTCATCTGGTGCCTCCTCATCTCGTCCTGGAGGCAGTCCAGCGGTCCGGAGGTCGGTCAGGAAGTCGCGACGAGCAGGCTGTGGAAGGTCAGGTCCTGATCGGGGGCTGTGCCGGGGAAAGGGTCAGGCGCGAACCTCGCTGAGGCCTTGCCAGACCTGCGCGTAGGCCTCCAGTTCGACTTCGATCGGCTGGACCACCAACGCGTCGGCCACCGTGGCAACCGCGATCCGCAGCCGACGGTCCGCCTTGCGCGCCCTGGACCGGGAGTTCCACGCGATCAGCGCGCGAGAGAGCAGTGCCAGGGCGAGCCCGGCAACGATGGCGAACCCGAGCATGAGGGTGGGCAACGCCGTTCCGAAGTACTCCGGGACCGCCGCGATTGAGAGCCGGAGCCACGCCGCACCGGCGAGCACTGTCAGCCAGACAGCACCGAGGATGCCGACCAGCAACATCGACCACTGCAGCACCCGCACTACCCGACACCATCGCGGGATGCTGCTGAGCCCGAGATCGGTGGTGACCAGCGCGTGGTCAAGACCGTCGTAGAGGTCAGCGAAACGGAGGGTGGAGGCCTTGCGGACGGCGCGCACCCACGGCGGCGTGAGGTTGGTGGTCACCTCGTCCGCCGCCGACCGCAAGGCACTCTCCACCCGGGCCTTCTGCACCTGGTCGGCTTGCGGGATCGAGGACCGTGCAGCGGCCATGATGTCGCGCCCGGAGGCACCCTGACCAAGGTGCAGTCGCTTGAGCGGGTCCGGCCGGAACTTGGAGATCCACGAGGTCAGCGGGAATCCGGTCGCCTGGCGTGCGCGGTAACGGGTCGAGCGGCGTACGGCGTCCACCACGAGGGGCACGCCGGCCGCGTCGGCCAGCGCGTCGATCATCTCCTGCTTGCTACTGGCTCCCAACTCCGGAGGCGGCACCGTGCCGCTGTGCTCGGACATCAGCTTGGCGGCCTGGACGAGGTCTGCCATCAGCCGCGTCCGCGAGGTGGCTTTCTCCGCGACGCGCGTGGCGATTGCCGCCCTTAGGTCCTCGAGCCCCTCACCGGTGCGTGCGGAGGTCGCGATCAGCGGCACCCCTGCGAGACCGTCCCGATCCAGGACCCGGCGCACGTCGTGGAGCATGCCCTCACGCGTGTCGGTGGGGACTTCGTCGACATGGTTGAGCACGAACATCATCGAGCGCTTGTGCGGAGCCAGCGGTCGCAGATAACGGTCGTGGACTGCCGCATCGGCGTACTTCTGAGGGTCCAGGACCCAGACCATCAGGTCGACCTTTTCGATCAGTCGCTCGACCTCGAGGTGGTGGGCGACTTCGGTGGAGTCGTGGTCGGGGAGATCCAGCAGCACCAGCCCTTCGAGCTTGCGCTCGGCAAGTCCGGTGTCGAGCATCGAGTCACGGGTCACCTGGTGCCGCGGCGGAATGCCGAGCCATTCGAGCAGCTCGGAGGAACTGGACTCGCCCCAGGTGCAGGCGGTGGCGTACGACGTGGTGGGCCGGCGTACGCCGACGGCCGCGAGGTTCAAGCCGGTCATGGCATTGAAGGTCGACGACTTGCCCGAGCCGGTGGCGCCGGCCAGTGCCACCACGGTGTGGTCCCCGGAGAGTCGCAGCCGGGCGCTGGCTCGCTCCACGACACCGGCAGCGTTCTCGACGACATCCTCGTCGAGGCGCCCAGTCGCCGCCTCGACGGCGTTGGCCAGCCCCGCGACCTGGCGATCCAGGGGCGAGGGTCGACCTAGCAGCTTGCGTGTCCCTGAGACGAGACTGCTCATGCATTCCCCTGTGACGCGACGAACCTGAGGTCATCGATCCTGCGAGCCAGGTGACGAAGCATTTCTGCCGAGTCAGGGTTCATCTCCTCCTCGTCGAGGAGGACAAGGTACCGACGCCGTTCCTGGTCCAGGAGCTGCGTGACACGATCGGCGAGGTCACGTCGGGCGTTCTCTGCCAGTCGTCGAACGGCTTGGTCACCGAAGACCGCCTCCAGCAGCTTCTGTCCCAGGACCGCGGAGCCGCCGGCGATCCCGACCTCAGCCCCGGTCACGCCACCAGTGGAGGCGAAGACCACGACCATCAGCGCGACGGACAGACCGTTGACGCCGTAGGCCAGGAACCGGGCGGCTGCACGCTTGTCGGCGCCCTCGCTGCGCACGAGGTCGAGCACCGCGCCCTGCCAGTCACGGATCATGCGCTCGGCTCGGCCATGGAAGTCGCGCGAGGTCCGAGACAAGTCGACCTGACGCTCCTCTAGGATCCGTCTGCCGGCTGCGATCGACCGCCACGCGGCATCGGTCCGCTCCGCGGCCGCCTCCGCGTGCTCGAAAAGCAACGTCTGCAACCCGGACTCGACCGCGACGGTCAGCCGCTCCGCCTGTTGCGGTTTGCCGCTCATCGCGTTGACGATCCGGTCTCGGAGTCGGCTGACCTTGGACTCCAGGGTTCGCAGCAACTCGCCGGTGCCGACGAACTCCTGCCACCGTGCGAGCACCTCACCGCGCAGAAGGGTACCGTCGGCAGACCCCTCGTCGATTTCCTTCAAGGCTCGGTCATAGGCCACGTTGACCTCGGCCCGCAGATGAGTAGCCACCTCCGTCTGGTCGGCGCACGCGTCAGCGATCTCGTGGGCACGCATCGCGGCGGAGCGGACGGCGCCGTCCAAGGTCTGCCGGACGACCCCCTTGCGGGCACCGCCGTCCTCGCCGAGCGTGATCAGCCAGCGGCGGATGTCAGCGACAGCGTCTGCCGGCAGCAGGCCTTGCGCGTCCAGAGGGATCTCGGGAACCGTGAACAGCGGTGAGTCCTTGAGCCCGCGGAGGGTGAGCATCCGGGCCAGGTGCGAGCTCACCTCGGCCATCGAGGCGGGCGCCGTCCGGTCGAGCACGATGGCCACAGCGGCACTGCGGTCAGCCGCCTGCTTGAGGAAGTGCCAGGGAACTTGGTCGCCGTAGCGCGCGGCGGAGGTGACGAAAAGCCACAGGTCCGCAGCCGCGAGCAGCTCGGTGGCCAACGTGCGGTTGCGCTCCTCCACTGAGTCGATGTCTGGAGCGTCGACCAGGGCCAGGCCCCGGGGAACCTCGGAGGAGGCGACCAACTGCAGAGCACCAGGGTCGCCGGTAGAACGCCTCGTGCGCTCCAGACCAGGAAGGATCCGCGCCTCGTCGAACCATTCGGCGTCGTCGGGGTGGTGAACCAGAACGGGCGAGCGCGTCGTCGGGCGGAGTACGCCGGGCTCGCTGACCCGCTCCCCGACCAGGGAGTTGACCAACGTCGACTTGCCGGAACCGGTGGAGCCCCCGACGACCGTGAGCAGCGGGGCGTCGATCTGGATCAGCCTCGGCAGCACGTAGTCGTCGAGCTGAGCGATCATCTGTTCGCGCCGCAGCCTGACCTCCGCGACATCGGGCGCCTCGAAGGGCAGCCGGATCTGCTCCAGGGTGTCGCGCAGCTGGACCAGTGTGGTCAGCATCCGGGTCGCGTGGGCAGAGGCACCGTCGTCGTCCGGAACCTGGCTGGGAAGCGGGTTCGAGAACCTCACCTGGCCCTCTCCGTATCTCCGGCCTCGCTCATGACGGGTGTGCCCGTTACGGCTGGCAGTCGCGCCGACGCACCGGTCGGCCGGGGCCAGAGAAGTCCTGGCCGAAGCTCGCGCATCGCCTCGACGTGCAGCTGGCCGAGAGCGATGAAGTCGGGCGGCGCCACGCCGCGCAGGTAGCGACTGTGCAGGAAACCGAGCTCGACCGAGTGCGACTGGTAGGCGACCATCGTGCGCCGCGCCGACTTCCCACCGGCCTTCTCGGCGTACCGACGGGCGAAGCGGCGGGCGGGGATCCGCGCGAGCCAGGGCACCTCGGCGTGGTCGAGGAAACCGCGGTTGGCGCAGTCGGTCAGTGCCGCAGTGAGCACCCGACCCTCACGACGCCTCGACCAGACCGCGAAGCCGACGAGGAGAAGGAAGCCGGGGAACATCAAGAACAGGTAGGTGGCCATCGCGTTGCGGCCGTCGTCGAGCATCAGCGACCCGTTCCAGGCCGCGTGGGTGCCGACTGCGACCAGGTAGCCCAGGACGGGAGCCAGGAACCGGACCAGCCGACTCCGGCTGTTGACCGCGACGCCGACCCCGATGCCGATGAACGCCGTGAAGAAGGGGTGCGCGAACGGGCTGAAGACTCCGCGCACGATGAACAGGCCGACCGCTCCACCGACGCCACCGCTCTGGCCGTCCTCCCCCATGTAGGCCGAGGCCAGGTAGAGGATGTTCTCGGTGAACGCGAACCCGATTCCGACCATGCCTGCATAGACCAGGCCGTCGAGCACACCGTCGAGCTCGTGCCTGCGGAAGAACAGCAGGAGCAGGATGAACAGCCCCTTGGCGCCCTCCTCGGTGATCGGCGCCATCACCGTGGCCGAGAAGGCGTCGTCGCTGCGAAAGGCCACTGTGTCGAAGACCTGCAGGAACAGCGCCGCGGAGGTTGCCACGAAGGCGCCCCAACCGAGCCCGAGCACGAGCAGGGATCGTGGTTCCGGCTCATAGCGGTCCAGCCACATGTAGACACTGATCAGCGGGGCCAGCGGCAGCGCGGCGAGCACGAGGCCTACGACGAGGGCCGTCGGCGCACCCGACAACAGCAGCACCACGCCCATGATCGCGGCGCACAGCGTCATCACGACGGTCACGATGATCGTGAACGCTGCCGAGCTGCGTCGGGGCTGCATGCGCGTAGCGTATCGATCTGCTCGCCGTAGAGTGGCATTGTGCGTCCCGTGAACCAAAGTGCTTCCTCCGCCGCGTCCGACCAGCCCGCCATCGAGAGCCACGACCCCGCCGTCCCGAAGGCCTACTCGGCCTTCATGCAGACCGGTTGGGGCGATCGTGAGCTCGATCTGCCGGAGCACCCGATCACGCCGTGGGCGCGATCCAGGCGTCAGCGGCTCGCAGAGCAGTTCCCCGGTGAACGCCTGGTGATCCCCGCGGGTGGCTTCAAGGTGCGCTCGAACGACACCGACTACCGGTTCCGCTCCGACACGGCCCACACCTATCTGTGCGGCAACCAGACCAGCGACGCCGTCCTGGTGATCGAGGCCGGTGAGGCGGTGCTCTATGCCCGTCCACGCAGCTCGCGCGAGACCGACGAGTTCTTCCGCGACCGGCAGTACGGCGAGCTCTGGGCTGGGCGCCGGCCCTCGCTGCACGAGATCTCCGACTCCCTGGGCCTCTCGACCCGGCACATCGACGAGCTGAGCGACCGGCTCACCGTTTCGTCTGCGGACGGGACGAAGACACGCGTGCATCGGGGCCTGGACGCACGCGTGGACTCGCTGGTCGCCAGCGACGGTGGTCGTGACTCCGAGCTGACCCGGGTGCTCTCCGAGCTGCGCCTGGTCAAGGACGAGTGGGAGCTCGGCGAGATGCGGCATGCCTGCGACATCACCACGCTCGGGTTCGAGGACAGCGTGCGCGAGTGGGACCGGGTCCTGGAGCACGGCGAGCGTTGGCTCGAGGGCACCTTCTTCCGGCGCGCACGCACGATGGGCAACGACATCGGCTACGACTCGATCGTCGGAGGCGGTTCGCACGCCACCACGCTGCACTGGACCGAGAACTCCGGGGTGCTGCGTCCGGGCGAGCTGGTGCTGCTCGACATGGGTGCCGAGGCGACCTCGCTCTACACCGCCGACGTCACGCGCACCCTGCCGATCAGCGGCACGTGGTCCTCGCTACAGCGCGATCTCTACAACCTCGTCCTGCACGCGCAGCAGGCCGGCATCGACGCCGTACGACCTGGGGCGAAGTTCCGGGCGCCGCACGAGGCAGCCATGACGGTGCTCGCGCACGGCCTGGACGACCTCGGCATCCTGCCGGTCTCCGTCGACCAGGCGCTCGCGCCCGACAGCCGGGTCTATGCCCGCTGGACGCTGCACGGCACCAGCCACATGCTCGGCATGGACGTCCACGACTGCGCGGCTGCCGACACCGGGATCTACCCCGAGGGCGATCTGGCGGAGGGGATGGTGCTCACGGTCGAGCCTGGGCTCTACTTCCAGAAGGACGACCTGCTCGTGCCCGAGGAGCTGCGCGGCATCGGGATCCGGATCGAGGACGACGTGGTGGTCACCTCTGACGGCGTGGACAACCTCTCAGCCGCTCTGCCCCGCGGCGCGGACGAGATCGAGGAATGGATGGCGCGCCTACGCGGCTGAGCCTCGGTTTGGCCAAACTGCTGCGGCGTTGTGTCCGTTTTGAGAGGATGTAGCTCTTCGCGGATCCGCGGAGTCGCACTCTTGGAGGAACCCCATGCGTCACCCCGTCCGCGCCGCCCTGGCCACCCTCGTCGTCACCGCCTCCGCGCTCGCCGGCTCGATGAGCTCCGCCAGCGCCGGAGCCGTGGAAGATCCCTGCGACGCGACCTATGCCACGGTGACGACGGCCACCGCCGGGGCGCGTGCGGCACAGCAGGCGTTCACGAGCTTCACCAGCTCTTCGGCGAAGGTCCAGGGCAAACAGCTCAAGCAGACTGAGGCACGACAGGCCAAGGCGGCCGTCAAGCAGGCGCGCGACGCCGCAACCAAGGCCAAGTCGGCCAAGGGCGCCG
>JBDSBU010000237.1:0-6279 GCA_039921445.1 Marmoricola sp.
AGCTCCGTCTGGGTCTCGGGCCAACGCTCAGAGTCGAATCTCGCCTCGATGTCGTCGAGGCGCTCACCGATGAAGTCAGCGTAGGACGCGTCCAGCACGGCTGAAGGTTCACGCTCACCCAAGAACAGACGTCGCACCAGATCGACCGAGTACCAGTCCTTGGCCCGACCGGCCCTCGGTTGGAGGTCCAAGAACAGTTGCGTCTTGTCGGTGACAAAGCGGAGCCGCAATACCGCTGACTCGACCAGCAAGGTCGAGTCGCCTCCGTTGGCCTCCGTCACCTCGGAACCAATGATCCGGAATCGCGCGCCATCCCACAGATAACCCATGTGGGCGGCGATGAAGGTCGGGATTTGCGGCACGTCGTCATCCTAAGTCTCGCAATCGGGCCCCGGCGGGTGCATCGGACTTCGCTCTAGTTCTTGGTCGCCGCGCCGCTCGGACGATCAGTTCGGGCAGGCAGCTCGCGGCTCAGGCGCGCACCGCGGCGGTCGTCGGTGAACTGATCGTTCTTCGGTCGCCCTGATGCGCGCTCCTTGCGCTCAGCCGGTGTGCTTCTCCAGCTCGGGGGCCATCAGGGTCATCAACTGCGTCAGGCCGGAGAACGGTCGGACCATCACCGTGAAGCTGGTCAACCGGCCGTCGGCACCCCAACGCAGCATGTCGATGCCGTGCACGGTCCGGCCCGCGAGGTGGGCAGTGAACTCCAGGACCGCAGAGCTCTCGTCGCACCACTCGTGGAGGTAGGTGAGCGTCGGACCGAGCACGACCATCGCCGCGGAGAGGTAGGCCGTAGTCAGTGCCTTGCCCTCCTGCGGCGCGTGGACTGCTGGGGAGGAAAAGACGCAGTCATCGGCGAGGAGGGCGTCGAGCAGGGCCGGATCGCCGCTGCGCGCGACTTCGTGCCACCGGGTGACCGGCTCGGGGCGAGGTGTCATGACCGCGACCCTAATGGGCCGAGAGCACGTGATCTCGTTCACGAGCCGAGCGTGTCGGTGCCATGACGGGCGGCTGGATCGTCGTACAAAGGACTCGGCCCTGCGGAGTATGAGACCGCAGGGCCTCACGCACTCTCGGCGTCGTCGATCTCGTCGAGAATGCGCGCCTTGACGTCGTCGGGGGCGAAGGACACCTGAACCGCCTTGCGCGCGAGGTCGGCCACACCGGAGCGGTCGAGGCCGAGCAGGTCGGCGGCGATCTCGTACTCACGGTTCAGCGTGGTGCCGAACATCGGTGGGTCGTCGCTGTTCACGGTGATCACGACGCCCGCGTCGCGGAAGGCCACGATCGGGTGCTCTGCGAGAGTGGCCACGGCACCAGTGGCGATGTTGGAGGAGGGGCACACCTCGAGCGGGATGCCGCGCTCCGCCAGATGCTCGAGCAGCGCGGGATCCTGGACCGCGGTCGTGCCATGCCCGATCCGTTCGGCGCCGAGATGCTCGAGCGCATCCCAGATCGTCCGCGGTCCCGTGGTCTCACCTGCGTGCGGGAGGCTGCGCAGCCCGGCGGCTCGAGCGGCGTCGAAGTGCGGCTTGAACTGCGGACGCGGTACGCCGATCTCGGGACCGCCCAGCCCGAAGCCGATCAGCCCTTCGGGCGGGTGGTTGAGCGCGTAGTCCAGGGTCGCGTCTGCGGCGGGGATCCCGCTCTCTCCGGGGATGTCATAGACCCAGCGCAGCACGATCCCGAACTCGCGCTCGGCGGCCAACCGGGCGTCCTCGATGGCAGCGGTGTAGGCCTCGATCGGCACCCCCCGCAGCACCGAGGTGTACGGCGTACAGGTGAGCTCGGCGTAGCGAACCTGCTGCCCCTGCGCCATCTCGCGAGCGACCTCGTAGGTCAGCAGGCGCACGTCCTCGGGGGTGCGGATCAGGTCGACGACGGAGAGGTAGATCTCGATGAAGTGCTCGAAGTCGCGGAACGCGAAGTACTCCGCCAACGCCGCAGGGTCGCTGGGGACCACACCGGGGTGGCGCTCGGCGAGCTCGGCCACGATCCGCGGCGAGGCGGAGCCGATGTGGTGGACGTGCAGCTCTGCCTTCGGCATCCGGGCAATGAAGGCGGCGAGATCGGGCATGACGCAAGCATGTCACCCGATCCGGCAGTCTCGAGACATCGGGTGAAGACGCTCAGCGAGTGACCAACCAGCCGAGCGTCGCGGGCAGCAAACCAACCACCAGCCACGGCGTCACCAGCGACTTGGCGTGGATGACGCGCACGCCGAGGATGCCGAGAACTCCGACGATCACGGCCATTCCCAACAGGCCTGGACGGGCCCCGGCCTGGATCGAGGTGGCGCTGATCAGCGCCATTCCTCCCGCGAAGATGAACGACACCGTCACCAGCATCCCCGACATGATCCACTTCTGGACCCGCTCGACCTCCATCAGCCCTTCGCGATCAGTTGCTTGAGCTGGTCCGCCAGCGCCGAGATGGACGTGCCCTCGAGGGTCTTGCCGTTCACGATCACCGTGGGGGTCCCCTGCACGCCGTCCTTGGTCGCCGCGGCGTTCGCCGCCTCGACGAAGGCGATGTCGGTCTCGCCGAGGCTGGAGAGCACCCGCTCGTCCTTCACGCCTGCCTCTTCGGCCCACTTCTTCAACTCCGTCAGGCCGGGCTTGTCGGTAGCGGCCTCGTAGGGCTGGTTCTCATAGAGCAGATCGTGCAGCTTCAGGGCCTGCTGCGGCGTGCCCTGCTTCAGCACCGCGCCCCACGCGGTGAGCGCAGCCTCGGAGTACGGGTCCTGCAGGAGGCGGAACGGCCGGTACTCCACCAGCACCTTGCCCTCCGCGGCGTCCTTGCGCAGGAAGGATCGGGTGGAGGACTCGAGCTCTCGGCAATAGGGACACAGGAAGTCCTCGTAGACGACGACCTTGACCTTCGCGTCGGGGTTGCTTCCGACCACCAGCGACTGCCCGCTCGCAACCGCCTCAGGCCCAGAACCTGCAGCCGGAGCGTCTGCACCTCCACCGGTCAGCAGGACCCCGGCCGCCACGAGGCCTCCGAGCACCAGCACGACGACCGCGACGATCGCGACCCTGCGGTTTCGCTCGCGATCGGACTGCTGCTTCTGGATGCTGGCTGCTCTGGCCGCGCGGTTGGTGTCACGGTCCTTCTTCGACATTGGTGGCCTCTCCTCGACGTGCAGGCTGGTGCGGAAACAGCAGGTTGTCCACGGCGTACGGCGTACGCCGCAGCCAGACGAGGTAGAGCGAGAGGGCGAGCAGACCCGTGTCGCGCGCGACCTCCCACGGGTACTTCCCGAAGGCGTCCGGGTCGGGACCGCCGTCTCCGAAGCAACCGCAGTTGATCGCAATGCCTCGGGACCAGACTGAGACGATGCCTGTGATGAAGGCGAGCTGCAGCAATGCCGAGACCGCTCCGTTGAAGCGCGTGAGCAGGCCGAGCAGCAGGCACACGCCCACCACCACCTCCAGGGTGGGCAGCACCCGCCCCACGATCTCGGCGGCATCCGGTGGCAAGAGCTGGTAGGCGCGCACCGCGGAGATGCTGGACGCGGGATCCGGGAGCTTCAGCGATCCCGCCCAGATCCAGATGCCGCCCACGACGAGCCGTGAAGCCATCCCGATCGTCGGCAGGAGCCAGTCGCGGGAGGCACCGACTCGGGTAGGTGCGTGGGTGCTCATCACCTCCCACTCTAGGCAACGACGGGCGGCACCTGACCGGGACGGCGCCGGGACCACGAGACCTCCACGCCGGTAGTGTCGATCAACGTGAACGAGCGACTGGTGTGGATCGACTGTGAAATGACCGGCCTCGACCTCGGAGCCGACGCGCTCGTGGAGGTCGCGGCCCTGGTGACCGACTTCGACCTCAACGTGCTGGGCGAGGGCATCGACATCGTGATCAAGCCCCCGCCGGAGGCACTCGAGCAGATGATCGAGTTCGTCCGCGAGATGCACGTCTCCTCGGGGCTGCTCGAGGAGCTGCAGCACGGCACCACGCTGGCGGACGCCGAGGCGCAGGTACTGGCCTACATCAAGGAGCACTGCCCAGACGGCAGCCGCCCTCCCCTGGCAGGCAACACCGTCGCCACCGACCGCTCATTCCTCGCCCGGGACATGCCCGACCTTGAGCAGTTCCTGCACTACCGGATCGTCGACGTGTCCTCGATCAAGGAGCTCTCCCGGCGCTGGTTCCCCAAGGCCTACTACAACTCGCCTGCCAAGAGCGGCAACCATCGCGCGCTTGCCGACATCCAGGAGAGCATCGAGGAGCTGCGCTACTACCGGGAGGCGGTCTTCGTCTCCGCGCCGGGCCCGGAGGCGGCCGAGGCCAAGCAGATCGCAGCGCAGCACGGTGGCGCCCTGACCGGTGCCACGGGGACTGTCCAGGCGAGTGTCCAACCCGGTTCGGACCACGCCTGAGGAACGGCTACACTCTTGCCTCGCACGGAGTCATGGTGGGTATAGCTCAGCTGGTAGAGCGCCGCCTTGTGGTGGCGGATGTCGCGGGTTCAAGTCCCGTTACTCACCCCAGGAAGATCGAGCCCCTGATCTGCAGTAATGCAGGCAGGGGCTCGGTCGTTTCCCCCGAGCCGAGACCTTCGCCTCGGTCCTGCTCCGCCGCATGAAACACGGTTGTCTTTCGGCTGTGCTCTACTCAAGACATGGGTCACAGCGCGGAGATAGAGCAAACGGTCGAAGAACGCGGGGCCGAACTCGATCGACGCGAGCTCGCGCTTACCATCCGTGAGGATTTCCTGAGCCAGCGGATGGAGGCGGCGCAGGAGATTCTGGCTGCCGCCGACCAACGCGATGCCATTGCCGACGCCCGCGACACGGGCGCCGACACGCGTGACCGAGACGTCGATCGCGCAGAGTTCCTGACCAATGGGGACGCGAAGACAGTCGACTACGGAACCCACCTGCCGCAGCGCCGCGATGCCGCCCTCGACAGGGAGCACGCCAAGGGCAACCGCGCTGCGTCCCAGGACGACCGGATCGCGCTGACCGAGGACCTCCACGGGACCGACGCACCCTGACCTGAAGGCGGGTCAGCTCTCAGCAGACTCGACTTCGCGAACCCGCTCGGTGGAGTCGACGTGGGTCACCGTGAGATAGACGACCGTGCCGAGGATCGTGGCCAGGAAGAGCACGCTGGTGCCCAAGGTGCCCAGGCCCAGCCCGCCGTCAGCGTGCGGCGAGGCGAGGAAGTCACCGATGTTGGCGCCGAGCGGACGGGTCAGGATGTAGGCCAGCCAGAACGACAGCACCGGGCCCATTCCGCCCTTCCAGGCTGCGAGCACGGCCAGGATCAGGCCGGCGGGCACCAGGATCGAGGCACCGGGTGACCAGCCGGTCAGCTCGAGCGTCCAGTCGCCCACGGCGGTACCGAGGGCGAACGTGACCAGGACGACCAGCCAGTACCAGCTCTCGCGCTGCGTGGTGGTGATCGAGTGGATCGACAGCGTCTTCTCCCGGGCGTACCAGGCACCGAAGACCCCCGCGAGCAGCACCGCGAACACGGTTGAGCTGACCCACAGGGGCACGCCGCGTGCGTCGGTGAGGTTGTCGGTGAGCAGCGTGCCGACGACGCTGATCAGCACCACCGCGAGCCAGTAGATCCCCGGCACGTAGCGATGGGCGCGGAACTGCGCGACCAGGACGGCCACCAGGGCGACCGAGAACAGCACGGTGGTGTTGGTCAGACCGAAGCCCAGCGTCTCGTTGATGTAGTCCGCGAAGCTCTCCCCCACCGTGGTGCACAGGATCTTGATGATCCAGAAGAAGAGGGTGACCTCGGGGACCTTGTTCAGCATCTGTCGGCGCGTGCTCGCAACCCGACCAGTTGTCGTCGTCATGGTCACACCTTGGCGACGCGACCTGACGCCAACCTGACTCAGTCCTCGGTGCTGGTCAATGTCGTCGGCGCACCGTGCACGCTCGGAATGGTCCCGAGACGGCCCTTCTGGAAGTCCTCGAAGGCAGCCATCACCTCGGCCTTGGTGTTCATCACGAACGGCCCACCCCCCGCGACCGGCTCACGAATCGGCTGGCCACCGATCACGATCACGTCGAGGGCCGGCGTACGCGCGTCCTGGCCGACGGCGGCCCTGACGCTGACGAAGTCACCGGCGCCGAGCACCGCGAGGTTGCCGGCACGGACGCCCACCTGCTCGTCGCCGACGGTGCCGTGTCCCGACAACACGTAGACAAGAGCGTTGTAGCCCGCGTTCCAGGGCAGGTCGAGGCGAGCCCCGGGCTGCACGGTCGCGTGCGTCATCGTCATCGGGGTGTACGTCGAACCGGGCCCCCG
>JBDSBU010000238.1:0-5932 GCA_039921445.1 Marmoricola sp.
CCGGCCGCCAGCGCCAGCCCCTCGATCCTGCTGGGGACATCGGCCGCGGAGTTGGCGTGCACCGTGGCGCAGCCACCCTCGTGGCCGGTGTTCATCGCGGCCAGCATGTCCACCACCTCGGCACCGCGCACCTCTCCGACCACCAGCCGATCGGGTCGCATCCGGAGGGCCTGACGCACCAGCGTGCGCAACGTGACCTCACCGGCGCCCTCGATGTTGGCCGGTCGCGCCTCGAGTGCGACCACGTGAGGATGCTCGGGTCTCAGCTCGGAGGCGTCCTCGACCAGGACGACCCGCTCGCCCTGGTCCACCAGGGACAGCAGCGCATTGAGCAGCGTGGTCTTGCCGGACCCGGTGCCGCCGCTGACCAGGAACGCGAGCCGGCGGCGTACGACGAGGTCGAGGAGGACAGCCCCGTCATCGCTCAGGGTGCCGCTGTCGACGAGCTCCTCGAGGCTGAAGACCCGCTGCCGAGGCACCCGCAACGACAGCACGGTACCCGGACGGGCGATCGGCGCCAGCACGGCGTGGAAGCGGGAACCGTCAGGCAGACGGAGGTCCACATGCGGAGACGCGTCGTCGAGGCGCCGACCGGCCGAGCCCGCCAGACGTTGCGCGAGCCGGCGTACGGCGACGTCGTCGCGGAACTGCACCCCCGTGAGCTCCAGCCCATCACCCCGGTCGATCCAGACCTGACCGGCCCCGTTGACGAGGACGTCGGTGACGCCGGGCAGTCTCAGCAGCGGCTCCAGTGGGCCCGCGCCGACCACGTCTCGCTGCAGCGCGTCGTGCACCGCGAGGACCGTGGCGTCACCGACCGGACGGCCCTGGTCGCGCAGGGCACGAGCCACCAGCTGCGGTGTCAGCGGCGAGGCCTCGCGCGCCAGCCGGTCGCGTACGCCGTCCAGCAGGTCTGCCGACACGGGCTCGGTCATGCCGCCACCGAGTGAGGTCCGGGCACGAGCCGATCCGCGGCCGCCCGGGCCGCCCGGCCGAGCGCACCCCGCCGGGAGCGCACCGGTCCGGCACCGAGGTCGACCGACTCGTCCAGCCCTCGTTGTGACGCCATGGCGGTCAGCAACGGGATCCGTAGGAGCCGGGACACCGACTCCGGGGTGACACCGGCGCGCCCGCCTCGCGTGACCAGGTGCCTGAGCGGACCCCCTGCGGGCAGCTGACGCGCGACCCGGGTGGTCGAGGCGACCCCGGCCACCGTCAGCGTGCTGACCAGGATCAGGTGGTCACAGCGACTGATCGTCTCCAGCACCACGGGATCGGGATGCCGGGGTAGGTCCAGCACTACAGCGTCGAAGCCCCGCCCTCCGGCCGAGAGCACCTCGCGCATGGCGAACGCCTGCAGTGAGGCGGGTCGATCGCTCGGCCAGGCGAGCACCGACAACCTGCCCTCCTGGGGTAACGCCTCGCGCAGCGAGCGCGAGCTGAGCCTGCCCGTGGTCTGCAGCATCGCGTCCCACCGGATGCCCGTGACGGACTCGAGCCCGAGGACTCGGTCGACCCCGGCACCGAGCGGGTCCGCGTCGACGAGCAGCGTGTTGACCCGCCCCGCCGTCCGCTGAGCCAAGGCGGCAGCGAAGACGGTCGCGCCCGCGCCCCCCGAACCACCGATCACTCCGATCACCACGCCGGGTTCGGCGGCACCATCCCCCACATCGGTGAGGAGCTCCACCAGCCAGGCTTCCGAGGCGGGCAGCTCACTCACCGACTCGGCTCCCAGCGAGAGCGCCACCCGGAACAAGGTGTCCTCGGCCAGCGAGCGAGCCAGCAGGTGCACCCGGTCCCGGCGTGCGGGTCGGCAGGCGGCCAGAGACGCCCCGAGGTCTTGTCCCACCAGGACGAGAGGCGCCACGGCCCAGGCGCCGAGCGCCTCTCCGGGCGAGGACACGACGTCGGGCAGGACGCCGGCTGCGGCAGCCAGACGTTGCACCTCGGAGATCAGCAGTGGGTCGTCGGAGACGAGGAGCGGGGCTGTGGTGTGCATGTCTCGACGCTGCCGCCTCGTGCCGCTCCCACGCCGGCAACGAAGAGGTGCCTGTGCACAACGACAACGGCCACGCCACTGTGGAGGCGAAATGGCCCACAGCACAAGGCAAATCGCCACCGATGCCTAGACTTCGGGCATGAGCCCTGTGGCGCGTCCCACGGCAGCGTTCTTCGACCTGGACAAGACCATCATCGCCAAGTCGAGCACGCTGGCGTTCAGCCGCGAGTTCCAGGCCGGCGGTCTGATCACCCGTGGGGCGATGCTGCGATCGGCGTACGCACAGTTCGTCTATCTCGTCGGGGGAGCCGATCACGACCAGATGGAGAAGATGCGGCAGTTCATGTCGCAGCTGTGCATGGGCTGGGATGTCCAGACGGTCACCGAGATCGTCGCCGACACGCTGCACAACATCGTCGATCCGCTGGTCTACGACGAGGCCGTCAACCTGATCGAGGACCACCACCTCGCCGGCCGCGATGTCATCATCGTCTCCACCAGCGGCTCCGAGGTCGTCGAGCCGATCGGCGAGATGCTTGGCGCCGACAAGGTGATCGCCACCAGGATGGCCGTCGAGGACGGCAAGTACACCGGAGAGATCCGCTTCTACGCCTACGCAGAGAACAAGGCGAAGGCGATCCGCGACCTCGCGCGCAAACGTGGCTACGACCTCGACCGCTGCTACGCCTACAGCGACTCGGTCACCGACGTGGCGATGCTCGAGACGGTTGGCCACCCGTTCGCGGTAAATCCCGACAAGGACCTGCGCAGGATCGCCCGCGAACGCGGTTGGCCCGTGCTGGTCTTCGACAAGCCGGTCGCGTTGCGGAGCCGGGTGCGGTTGCCTGCGGCGAAACCGACGATCGCGGCCCTCACGGTCGGTGGGGTCGCAGCCATCGGTGCGGCGGTGTGGCTCAACGTCCGGCGGCGTAAGGCCACAGCCTGAAAAGTCAACCCTTGAAGTGGTCACCGGCACCGCGTACAAAGGAAGACAGAAGAACAACTACAGACTCACACGGTGGCGGTACCCACGCGGCGATCTACCCTTCTAACAGGGTGTCCACCTCTGCGGCTCGCCCGCAGAGCGACATTTAGACAGTGCACGCCTGGTAGCCAATCCCCCGTGTGTCTGGGCGGCATCGAGATCCTCGGATCCCGGTGCCGCTCTTATGCGTGCGGGGCCTGAGGTGGGCTAGTCGCGCCGCACCAGCGGGCTGGCCTCGGCGCCCTTCGTCTGGGCCTCGGCGCCGTAGAGCATCCAGGCGTGCAATCCCGCTCGACCACCGTCGCGGTAGCCGCGCAGGTTGGACTCGTACTCTGCGGCCAGGACCAGGTGGCCGGCCTCAGGCACCACCAACGAGGCCGGATCGACTCCGCGGGCGACCATGACCAGACGCTCCGCCGCACGTGCCACCAGGCCGTTGTGGGTGAGAAACGCCTCGGCAGCGACCAGCTCGGCGTGCACGAGCGCGGCAACCACCAGGGCGGGAGCAGAGGTGGCCAGCAGGGCCCGGGACAACGCCTGCAGCCGTGCCGACGCGTCGGGTCCGACCGGTTGACCCGGGGTCGCTCCGCCCGTGAGGGCGTGCAACCGGGCGAAGGCCTGGACCGGCGAGCGGCCCATCACCGGGACCAGCGACAGCAGCTCGGTGCTCAGACGCACGGCCGCCCGCGCCAGGTCGTCCCCGGCGCCGGCCCGAATCTCCTCGAGCGAGGACGTCGATCCTTCGAGAACAGCACTCGCGTGTGCTCCCCGCAACAACGACTCACCGGTCTGCTCTGGCGTCGTACGCCGGAGGCCGCGGTCGCGCAACAGCACGTCGATGCCGTCCCGGGTGGCCGCATAGGCGGACGGCACCCCCTCGAGGTCGCTGAGCCAGGCGAGTGGATCGGGGGCGGACCCGGGACTGGGCTCGGTCGTGGCTTGGGGCACGGCGGGCAGGCTATCGGGTACCTTCGCAACCACGATGAGCCAGGAGAAAACCAACCTTCGAAGGTCCTTCGGCGACGTGGCCGAGGCCTACGACCGCGCCCGCCCGGCCTATCCCGAGGAGGCCCTCTCCTGGCTGGTCGGGCCGGAGCGCCAGACCGTCCTGGAGCTCGGGGCCGGCACCGGCAAGCTCACCTCGATGTTGGAGGGCCACGGCCACAAGCTGCTGGCGACCGACCCGCTCCCCCAGATGCTCCGCGTGCTCTCTTCGCACGTCACGGTCCCGCACGTCGCCTCGACCGCCGAGAGCATTCCCGTGCGTTCGCGCAGCGTCGACGTCGTGGTCGCTGCGCAGGCCTTCCACTGGTTCGATCCCGACGTCGCACTGGCCGAGATCGCGCGGGTGCTCCGTCCCGGGGGGACGATCTCCTTGGTCTGGAACACCTACGACGTCGGGATCCCGTGGGTACGCCGACTCAAGGCTCTGATCTCCCCGGCCGAGGACGACACCACCATGCCGCTGATGTCGACCCCTCACTTCGGCTTCGTCGAGCAGGCCGAGTTCCGCTTCTGGCAGAACCACAACGCCGCGACCCTCGCCGACCTCGCCCGCTCGGTCTCCTACGTCTCGACGATGAGCGCGGCCGACCGCGACGAGGTCCTGGCCGGCGTCGGGGCTCTGTACGCCGAGTACGGCCGTGGTCACGACGGCATGCGGCTCCCCTGGATCACCCGGTGCTACCGGGCCGTCGTACGCCACCAGGACCCAGCTCCGCGACCAGTGCCACAAGAGATCCCCACGCAGACGTCGCGCGCCTCGAGCCCTCCGGAGACCGCCGAGGTCCCCGAGGACGCCGCCGCGCCGACTCAGCGCCGACCACCCGACGACCCGGGCATGCAACTCATCGACTTCAGGTGATCAGGTGGTCTCGGGGGGACTTCGAGGGCGCTGGGCCGCGCGCCACTTGGGCAACGACGCCGACCTCGCCACCTTTCGCACTCTGCACACGGCCTCGCTCGCCTCGCGCGCGCTGAGGCCGGGGCTCAACCCCGACACGGTGCAGCGCAGCCTGAAGCACCTGCGCAGCCTGCTCGGCACTGCGGCAGTCGCCATCACCGACACCCAAATCCTGCTGGGGTACGACGGGCTTTCCGACCATCACGCAGACCAGGCCGGCCAGCTCGGCGCGCGGGCAGTCGAGGCAGGCAGCACGGTGCTCGCACGTCCCCGCGAGCTCTCCTGCACGACCGACGGGTGCATGGTGCGGCACGGCCTGGCGACCCCGCTCGTGATCGAGGACCGCGTGGCCGGCGCCCTCGTCGCGGTCGGCGAGCACACCTCCCCCAGCCTCCTGCGCGCCACCGAGGAGGTGGCCGCCTGGGTCTCGGGCCAGCTCGAGCTGGCGGAGCTCGATGAACAGCGGCACCGGCTCGCACAGGCCGAGGTCCGCGCCCTGCGCGCGCAGATCAGTCCGCACTTCATCTACAACTCGCTCGGCGCGATCGCCTCCTTCGTCCGGACCGATCCCGACCGGGCCCGTGAGCTGCTCCTGGAGTTCGCGGACTTCACCAGATACTCCTTCCGCGAGCACGGCGAGTTCACCACCCTGGCCGAGGAGCTCGGCTCGATCGAGCGCTACCTGCTGCTCGAGCAGGCGCGATTCGGCGAGCGCCTGCAGGTCACGCTGCAGATCGCCCCGGAGGTGCTCGGCGTACGCATCCCCTACCTCTGTCTGCAACCACTGGTCGAGAACGCCGTGCAGCACGGGCTGGAGGCCAACGCGAGCGGCGGCCGGATCTCGATCGTGGCCCGCGACGCGGACCGCGAGTGCGTGATCGCCATCGAGGACAACGGCGCAGGTCAGGATCCCGAGCGGATCCGGCAAGTGCTGGCCGGCACGGCCGGCGGGGACTCGGTCGGGTTGGCCAACGTGGACGAACGACTCCGCAACACCTTCTGCGATGAATACGGTCTGGTCGTGGAGACCGCTCCGGGCGCCGGC
>JBDSBU010000239.1:0-4431 GCA_039921445.1 Marmoricola sp.
CCCCTTCGGCGATCAGCACTACGTGTGCGCTGATCAGCGAGAGGCGAAGGGCGTCGTCCTTGGTGGTGGCGAGGTCCGGGTGGTCGTTCATGATCGTCACGCTGAGGCGAGCGAGGCCGTCGACGGGCTCCGCTCGGACCTGCACCCGGGCCACCAAGGGGGAGCGGCGCCGCACGATGCGGCCCACAGGCGTGCCGCCGTCGTCGAGGACCGGCTCGACCTCGCAGGCACCTGACACCTCGAGCACCGTCTCCACCAGGGGACCCCTCGCGCCTTCGAAGATCTCCGCCAGGGCGTACGCCGGTAGCGGCAGCTCGCACTCGGTCGCCTCCTGCCAGCTGAGCAGGGAGCGGCCGTCCACGACGAGCTCCCCGACCGGGCTCCAGATGCCGCTCGTCGGCTCGCTCTGGGTGCTGTCGAGGCGCTGCTCGAGGTCCCGATCCTGCACCTGCAGGAACCGCACCCGCAGCGTGACGTCGGGCTCCTGGCAACTGCCCGGAGCGAGCAGGCACTGCATCGACATCTCGGGCGACTCGGCGAAACTCGACGGCGCCGCCTGCGGCGGGCCGAGCACACCGAACTGCCAGCGCGACTGGTTCTTCGACGAGCTCGCGCGGTAAGGGTAGAGGAGGTAGCCCTCGTAGAGCACGGCGTCGGCTATTGCCCGGACCTGGTCGAGACTCATGGCGGGGTCGCCTCCCGGACTGGCTCCTCAGCCCCAAGCAGCGACTGCACGGTCTCTTCCCAGCTCGTCAACCCGTGCCGGGACTTGTAGTCGGCCAGCGACGCGAGGACGTCGTGGTCGAGGCGGATCCAGCCGGTGTGGGGAAAGTACGAGGCGATCATCTGTTGCCAGACCGTCGCGGGGAGCTGGTAGGAAGCCTCGCAGTCCCACGGCACCTGCTGGACTCCGAAGCCGTTGACGCCGCGGGTGAAGACGGTCCCCGAGAAGAGCAGCACGATCGGGATCGTGCCGGCGCCGACGGCGTGCAGGTAACGCGAGCCGGTGATCTCGAAGTCATAGCTGCACGGCAGCGCGAGGTCCACCTCCGTCACGCCGGTGAAGCCCTGCACCATCGAGCTGCACTGCATCCACAAGAACGGCTTGAGCGTCTCCGCCCACCGGTCGCGATCGCCGAAGAGGGCACGCAGCCCGCTCTCGTCGGCCGCTTCGTAGCGGCGGCGCTGTGGCTCGATCCGCACCTGGCAGCGCAGCGCGATTGCGTGGATGGTCTCACCGGTCGACTCGGTGATGCGCAACCGCGCGGTCAGCTGCGGTGAGGCGGCATAGGGCTCGGCGAAGATGTCGACGACGCTGAACGTGTAGGTGCTCACGGCATCCTCCCGAGCACGCGGGCGGGGCGGCTGCGCTCGTCGACTGCAGCGAAGAAGTCCTCGATCGCGGCGCGCGCTTCTTGTCCACCGTCGAATCCGCGCCACAGGCTGCGCAGCCGGCCGACCAGCTCATAACAGGCGTCGATCGGGACCAGGTGGCAGGAGAACCCGTCGTGGTCGTGGTCGGGTCCGCGCACCAGGAGCGCTTCGACGTCCGGACGGAGGTGGTCCAGCTGCGGACAGGCCTCGAGGATGCGGTCCCAGGCTTCCATCGGCAGTTCGGACTCGGTGGCACCTGCCGGGCCGGGGTAGAAGGCCACCATCCGGTCCTGCACGGAATTGCGGAACACGAAGGCCAGCCCGACCGGTATCTGCAGGTCCTCCCACTGCGTCGCTCCGAACCCGAGCTCCGGGAAGGAGAGGTAGCGGTCCGGAACGGCGCGATAGCGCTGAGTGGACTGCTCGGCGGTGAAGAGCAGATAGCACCCCCGGCAGGTGCACATCAGAATGCGGCTCTCGAGGTTGACGACGTGCTGGTGCTCCTCCGCGATCGCCTCTGCGCACATCTCACACCGCTCTCCCACCCGCGGCTCGGGACGCGTTGTGGTGATCCGCCGCAGCGACGCCAGTGGAGATCGACCGGGGAGGCTCATGCAGACATCCCGACGGCGACCGCGATCGAGCTGACCCCGGCCTCGGTGAGCAGCGGGACGGGGGTCAGGTGAAGAGCCTCGTCGTCGAGGCACGCGCCTGCACGGCGTACGTCGTAATGGGCCTGGCAGGCGGGACACCGCAGTACCGCCTCCCCGACGGCGGCGCCGAGCCGCCGGGACAGCGCCGCGCCCTCCAGGGAGGCCGCGCAGCGTGCACAGGTGTCTTGGTAGGCGAACAGCTCAGCGCCGAGCCGACATACGAGCACTGGGGTTGCGCCAGCCGAGACGTGGGTCACTGCACCGGGAGCGAGATCAGCAAGCTCTGGCACCGGTTCCCACGACGTCTCGTCATGCGAGCCATCCCCGATCCGCGAGCGCAGCGACGACACCGGAATCAGTGTCTCGGCACCCTCGGCCGCAGCTTCCTCCACCTCGATCGCGACGATCTCGGGGGCGGCGGCCTCGATCGCGCCCTCGACCGCGAGCTTGAGGGTGACCGACGAGGACGGGCAGCCGTCGCAGCTGCCGAGCAGGCGGAGACGCACGATGCCGTCGTCGGTGACGTCGAGCAGCTCGACATCCCCGCCATGCGACCCGAGGTAAGGGCGGACGCTGTCGAGTGCCTGCTCGACCCGCATCCCCACGTCGTAGGGGTGCAGACCGTGGACGATCAGCAGGCTGGCCACCAGGTCGTCGTCGGCGAGCGCCGCCAGCACCTGGTCGTCGAGGTGGCCAGAGTCGTGCACGATCTCGAGGATGCGCTCGATCCCTGCGCCGTACAGGTCGGCGGTCAGACGGACCAGCTCCTCGGCGCGCTCGCGCGCGACCACCCCGCCCGACGCACTCGCGTCCAGCAGGGTGTCGATCCGCTCACCTGTTGCCCGCAGCGTCTCGGACGCCACCGGAACGGCCATCCCCGATCAGCCGCTGACGGACTGGGTCGGTGAGTGCAGCAGCTCGAGTTCTTGGCCCTCGCCGAGGTACATGTGCACGCCGCAGGGCAGGCAGGGGTCGAAACTGCGCACCGTGCGCATGATGTCGATGCCCTTGAAGTGCTCGCGATCGTTCTCCTCGAAGATCGGCTGACCTTGAACCGCGTCTTCGTAAGGGCCCGGGGTGCCGTAGACGTCACGAGGGTTGGCGTTCCAAGGGGTCGGCGGATAGGGGTGATAGTTCGCGATCTTGCCGTCGCGGATCACCATGTGGTGACTGAGGACGCCGCGCACCGCCTCGGTGAAGCCGCAGCCGATGCCCTCCTCCGGCACGGTGAACTTCTCCCACGTCTTGGTGCGGCCGGCCCTGATCTCGACGAGCGCCTTCTCGGCGAAGTGCAGCGCACAGGCCGCGGCGTACGCCTGAAAGTAGGTGCGAGCCCGGTTGCGCTCGATCGTGTTGCTCCACTGGGGGATCTTCCACTCCATCTCGACCGGTCCCTTGAGCGCGGTCTTGGGGAGGTTGATCTTCACCGAGCTGCCGGTCGACTGGACGTAGCCGATGTCGACGAGGCCGGCGAGCGCCGTGGACCAGAGTCGCGCCAGCGGACCGCCGCCAGTGTCGAGGGCGAGGTAGTCCTTGCCGTCGAACCAGCGCGGGGACATCACCCAGCTGTACTTGTTGTCGAGATCGCGCTTCTGCGGCTTGGGGTTGGTGTGCTGGTTCCAAGGGTGTCGCCGGTCGACGGGGTTGCCCAACGGGTCGTTCTTGACGAAGATCTCCTGGTCCTCCCAGTCGTCGTAGTACGACGAGCCGAGCAGGATCCGGATGCCGAGGTTGATCTCGACGAGGTCGGTGGTGACGAGCTTGCCGTCCACGACTATGCCGGGCGTGACGTACATCTTCCGGCCCCAGTTGGTCATGTCCTTGTAGTCGAAGTTGCAGTGCTCCGGGTCCTGGAAGGAACCCCAGCAGGCAAGCAGGATTCGGCGGTTGCCCACTTCCTCATAGCCAGGCAGTGCCTCGTAGAAGAAGTCGAACAGGTCGTCGTGCATCGGCACGACCTTCTTCATGAACTCGACGTAGCGCATCAGTCGGGTGATGTAGTCGGTCATCAGCTGCACGGTGGCCACGGTGCCGACGCCGCCGGGATACAGCGTGGACGGGTGGACGTGGCGACCTTCCATCAGGCAGAACATCTCGCGCGTCCACCGGCTGACCTGCAATGCCTCGCGGTAGAACTCGCCGGTGAACGGGTTGAGTGAGCGCATGATGTCGCCGATGGTCTTGTAGCCGTGGTCGGCGGCGTGCGGGGCCTCGGTCGTGTTGGCGAGTTCGAGGACTCCGGGATTGGTCTCGGCGACCATCTTCTCGCAGTAGTCGACCCCGACCAGGTTCTCCTGGAAGATGTTGTGGTCGAACATGTACTCGGCGGCTTCACCGAGGTTGACGATCCACTCACCGAGGTGCGGGGGCTTCACGCCGTACGCCATGTTCTGGGCGTAGCAGG
>JBDSBU010000240.1:0-6978 GCA_039921445.1 Marmoricola sp.
GAACCTCGACCCTGCCCGGATGAGCGAGCGCTGCCCGCACTCTCCCCTGCAGGGCAGCGGCTGGCTCGAGGGCTGGCGGCTCACCTTCGGCGGCGAGGACCACGGCTGGGACGGCGCCCTGGCCACGATCGTCCAGGACACCTTCGAGCAGGTCTTCGTCGCGATCTACGACGTCACCCACGAGGACGTCTCCGCGCTCGACGGCTGGGAGTCGGCGGACACCGGGCTCTACCGGAAGATCAACATCCGGGCCTCCACCATGACTGAGGAAGTGGTGGCGTGGGTCTACGTCCTCGACGCCTTCGAGGGTGGACTCCCCTCGGCCACCTATCTCGGCACCCTCGCCGACGCTGCCGAGGCCGCTGCCGCACCGGCCGACTACGTCTCCGCGTTGCGCGCGCGCCCCTGCCGCTCGAACTTCGGCGGTTGACCGCGACCTAGGTCAGGCGGCTCACCAGGACGCCGTGCGGGCTCGCCTGGATCCGACGTACGACGCCCTCGCCGGCGACGTGCAGCCCGTCGCCAGCCACCAGCACCGTGCACTCGTCGATCGCCATGGCCGAGTCGACCAGTCCGGCCTCGACTGCTCCGACCACTCGTCCGAGCGTGCCCCACTGGGCAGTGTGCACCTCGATGGCGAAGTCGACCAGGCCGATCCCGTCGACCACGGTCACCTCGTCGAGATCCTCACCGTTGTCCTCGGGGGTGACTGCGATCCCGCCGATCCGCCAACCGCCGACGATCGCGCGTCGCGGAGCGATCTCGGCACCCGCGGAGAAACCCAGGTAGGGCAGACCGTCGAGGACCGCGGCCAGGATCGCTGCGTACAGCCCGACCATCGATGCGTGGTACTCCGGCGTCGGTCCCCCGCCGACGAACAGGCCGTCGAGCTCACCGAGCGGCAGCGGCGGGCAGGGGGTGCCCTCCTCGATCCGGATCACCGCCAGCTCGTGCGGCAGGCCGGTCTGCCCGAGCGCGCGGACGTACTTCTCGTGGTACTCCGTCGACTCTGGGTCGGTGCCCATCAGCACCAGGCCGACCCGGGGCGTCGTACGGCGGGAAAGCGCGCGCTCGGCTGCCTCGGTCAGGAAACCACTGAAGATCACGGGCGCGGCCGCATCGGACCAGCCACCGCCGACCAGGTGAACGCTCATGGCGGCCACGCTAGCGCCCGCGATGGACAGATGACCTAGGCTGCTCGCCCGTGACCGACTACACGACTGCCGCAACCGAAGCCGCCCAGGTTCTTGCCGAGCGAACCGGAGTCGAGCGCCACGACATCGCCCTGGTGCTGGGCTCGGGCTGGTTGCCTGCCGTCGACGCGCTGGGCGAGGTCACTGCGGAGATCAGCGCCGACGACCTGCCCGGGTTCGCGCCACCGGCAGTGGCCGGACACGCCGGCAAGATCCGCTCGGTCCGAGCCGGCGACCGGCACCTGCTGGTCTTCTTGGGTCGCACTCACTTCTACGAAGGTCGCGGCGTACGTGCCGTTGTGCACGGCGTGCGGACCGCAGCGGCTGCCGGTTGCTCGACGGTCGTGCTCACCAACGGCTGCGGTGGCCTCGACGAGCGCTGGTCGCCGGGCACCCCGGTGCTGATCAGCGACCACATCAATCTGACCGCCACCTCGCCGATCGAGGGTGCCAACTTCGTCGACCTCACCGACCTCTACAGCGCGCGCCTGCGTCGGCTGTGTCGCGAGGTGGCCCCCGAGCTCGATGAGGGCGTCTACGTGCAGTTCCCCGGGCCGCACTACGAGACCCCTGCCGAGATCGGCATGGTCCGGGCGATGGGCGGTTCCCTGGTGGGAATGAGTACGACGTTGGAGGCGATCGCCGCCCGCGAGGCAGGCATGGAGATCCTCGGCATCAGTTTGGTCACCAACCTGGCCGCCGGCATCACCGGTCAACCCCTCAACCACGAGGAGGTCCTCGAGGCCGGCCGCCTGGCCGCCACCCGGATGGGTGAGCTCCTCGGCGCGATCGTTCCGAAGATCTGAGGTCGGTTTCCGTTGACACCGGGGTCCGGGACGGTTTCGATCTTCACAACCAATCTCGGGAGGAACCCATGAGCAAGCACGAGGACGACACCGCCGACGACCAGACCGGCGACAAGACCGGCGACCAGACCGGCGACCAGACCGGCGACCAGAGCACAGAGGACTCCTCGAGCTCGTCCGGCGGATCGCAGATGGGCCTCGACCCCGATGCCGAGCCCGACGAGGAGACCAAGAAGGAGATCGAGGAGGAGCGCGAGAGCCGCCTCGACCCGGAGAACCGTCCCGAGGGCACCGAGGTCGACAACACCGAGCGCGACTTCGACGTCGACCGGGGACAGTTCACCGACTCCGAGGACTACGACGACAGCGAGCCGGCGCCGTTCAGCGATCCCGAGGACCCCAACAACGCCGACGACGACGACAGCTCTGATGAGACTGACGGCACGGACTCCGCGGCCGCGAAGGACGACAGCGACCCCGACGGCACCAAGGCCGACGGCGACGAGTCCGACGGCGATGACAAGGACGAGGAGCAGGCGAGCTGAAGGTCCTGCTGACCGGCTCCGCCGGTTCGATCGGGCGCGTCGTGGTTCCCGGGCTGCGTGCCCTGGGCCACGACGTGGTCGGTCTCGACCTTCCTGGTCAGGGCGCCGACCTTGCCGCGGACTGCACCGACCCGGCGGCTCTCGACATCGCGGTTGGGGCCACCTCGCCCGAGGCCATCATCCACCTCGCCGGCATCCCGACCGAGTCCTCCCTGCCCGATGCCCTGGAGTCCCATGTGCTCTCCACGGCCGCCTTGCTGGAGTCGATGGTGCGCCACGGCGTACCCCGCATCGTCTATGCCTCCAGCAACCACGCCGTGGGCAGGACTGCGCGCAGCGACCTGCTCGGAAGCGAGGTGTCAGGCCGGCCGGACACCTTCTACGGGGTCGCCAAGGTGGCCGCCGAAGGACTGCTCAGCCTGTACGCCGACCGGCATGGTCTGCACGCCGTGAGCACCCGGATCGGCTCGTTCCTGCCGAGACCCACGACCCGCCGACAGCTGGGGAGCTGGCTCTCCCACGACGACGCGACCGCGATGTTCGCGGCCGCGCTCACCGGCGCCCCGCAGGGCCACACGGTGATCTACGGCATCTCGGCGAACAACCGAGGATGGTGGGACCTCGCTCCCGGACGGGCGCTGGGCTACGACCCGGTCGACGACGCCGAACGGTTCGCCGAGGAGATCGAGGCTGAGCCGGAGTCTGACGAGGACCGAGCCCAAGCCCGCTACGTGGGCGGCCCCTACGCCACCCCGGCCTTCGAGCGGTCCGCCTTCGACTGACCCGCCTTCGACTGACCGGCCTTAGAGCGGGCGCGACCCCCGGAGCGCCGCTGCCAGGCCCGCCTACTGGCGAGTAATATCGACCCATGACCTCCCTCGCGACCTCCCTCGTTACCTGCACCGTGGACGACGGCATCGCCCAGGTCCGGCTCGCCCGGCCGGAGAAGCTGAACGCGCTCACCCTGGCCACCCTGACCCAGCTGGTCTCCACGGCACGCACGCTGCGCAGGGACCGCTCGTTGCGCGCCGTGGTGATCAGCGGCGAGGGTGACTCGTTCTGCGCAGGCCTGGACTTCGCCTCGGTGATGAAGTCCCCCACAGGCATCGCGGGCGCCTTCACCCCACGTCCCTGGCGGGGCACCAACACCTTCCAGGAAGCCTGCTGGGCCTGGCGCCGGTTGCCGGTGCCGGTGATCGCCGCTGTGCACGGGCACTGCTACGGCGGCGGCCTCCAGCTCGCCCTGGCGGCAGACTTCCGGATCGCCACCCCCCACTCGGAGTGGTCGGTGCTCGAGGGTCGTTGGGGCCTGATCCCCGACATGTCCGGAATCAGGACGCTGGCCGAGCTGGTCGGGATCGACACCGCCAAGCGGTTGACGATGACTGCGCAGATGCTCTCGGGCAAGGAGGCCCACGACCTCGGTCTGGTCACCGACCTCGCCCCCGACCCGACCGCGACCGCCACCGAGCTCGCTCGTGAGCTCTCGCAGCGGTCGCCCGATGCCCTCGCCGCGACGAAGCGCCTCTTCAACGACACCTGGACCGCCTCGCCGCGCCGCACCTTCGCCCGGGAGCGGTTCGAGCAGCTCGCCCTGCTCGTCGCGGTCAACACCAAGACGGCCCGGGACGCCGCGTTCGCACGGACGACACCACAGTTCGGACCGCGCCGGAGGCGTTGACACCCCCCGGCTACATTTGCGCTCATGGCTATCACTGCACTCGGGGACGCCCCCGGACACACTGTCGGAGAGCTCCCCGCCGTTGGCGACAAGGCACCTGACTTCACCCTGGTCGATGCCGATCTCGGCGAGCTGACCTCCAAGGAGCTCACTGGCCGCACGGTGCTGAGCATCTTCCCCAGCATCGGCACCGGGGTCTGCCAGGCCGCGGTCCGCAAGTTCAACGAGCTGGCGGGCGGTCTCGAGAACACCACCGTCCTCAACGTCTCGGTCGACCTGCCGTTCGCGCTGGCCGGCTTCTGCGGCGCCGAGGGTCTGGACAACGTGTCAGTCGCCTCCGCGTTCCGCTCCTCCTTCGGCGACGACTTCGGCGTCCGCCTCCTCGACACCAAGTTCGAGGGTCTTCTGGCCCGCGCGGTCGTGGTGCTCGATGAGAACGGCACCGTGCTCCATTCCCAGCTGGTCCCCCAGATCGGCCAGGAGCCCGACTACGACGCTGCGATCGCCGCTCTTTCCTGAACCGGCGGCGGGCGGACACCCAAGACCCGCGACAGACGGAGCAGTACGCCGCACTGGGGATCACCGAGGTCCGGGTCTGACCCCGGGCCGACGACCCGGTGGGCAGCACGACCGAGCTCTGCGGACGGGTGCTCCCCCGTCTGGCCGAGCTCGGACGCGAGTCCTCTAGCCTCAGGGCATGAACGACTCCAGCGACGCCGACCTGCTCGACCGCGCCCGTGCCTGGATCTCCGAGGACCCCGACCCGGTCACCCGGAACGAGCTCGCCGACCTGGTCCAGCAGGGCCACTGTGCCGAGCTGGCCGACCGGTTCTCGGGAACGCTGCAGTTCGGAACCGCAGGGTTGCGTGGCGCCCTCGGCGCTGGCCCGAACCGGATGAATCGGGTCGTGGTCCTGCGAGCAGCAGCCGGCCTGGCGGCGTACCTCCGCGACGTCGCAGACTCTTTGGCGGGCTCGGAAGCGGATGGGACCGGCCGCCCACGCGTGGTGATCGGCTACGACGCCCGGCACAACTCCGAGGTCTTCGCGCGCGACACCGCCGAGGTGATGACCGGAGCCGGCTTCGAGGCGCTCGTGCTCCCCCGACCGTTGCCGACGCCACTGCTTGCGTTCGCGATCCGCGACCTGCGGTGCGTCGCCGGGGTGATGGTGACCGCCAGTCACAACCCGCCAGAGGACAACGGCTACAAGGTCTACCTCGGGGACGGCAGCCAGATCGTGCCTCCAGCCGATGAGGACATCGCCCGCCGGATCGACGCTGTGGGCCCGGTGGCCGAGATCCCCAGCGGGGACGGAGGAGAAGTTCTCGGTGACGACCTGCTCGACCGCTATCTCGACACCGTGGTCGCCCTCGCGGGCGGAGGACCGCGCGAGCTCACCGTCGCCTACACCCCGCTGCACGGCGTCGGTGGGGCCACGGTCGTCCGCGTACTGGAGGAGGCAGGCTTCGCTGCGCCCCACGTCGCCACCCTGCAGGCCGAGCCCGACCCCGACTTCCCCACCGCGCCCTTCCCCAACCCCGAGGAACCCGGCGCCATGGACCTCGCGATGGAGCTCGCGGCACAGGTCGGGGCCGACATCGTGGTGGCCAACGATCCCGACGCCGACCGGTGCGCCGTGGCCGTCCCGGGCCCGCTCGGGTGGCAGATGCTCAGTGGGGACGAGGTCGGCGCGCTGCTGGCCCAGCACCTCCTCGGACTCCGACGCGAAGGGGTCTACGCCTGCTCGATCGTGTCTTCCTCCCTGCTCGGCAAGATGGCCGAGGCCGCGGGCCAGCTGTACGAGGAGACCCTGACCGGCTTCAAGTGGATCGCCCGCGTCGACGACCTGGCCTTCGGCTACGAGGAGGCGCTCGGCTACTGCGTGGACCCTGCGCACGTGAGGGACAAGGACGGCATCTCGGCGCTGCTGATGATCTGCGACATCGCGGCGCGAGCCAAGGCGGCCGGCCGCACCCTGCGCGACCTTCTCGACGACCTTGCGCGCGAGCACGGCCTGCACGCCACCGACCAGCTCTCCGTCCGGATGGAGGACCTCTCGGCGATCCCGGCGGTCGTGGACCGGTTGCGGCAGAGCCCGCCGAGCAGCCTCGGTGGCCTGCTGGTCAAGGGCGTGGACGACCTTTCCCTGGGCTCGGAGCGGCTGCCACCGACCAATGGGCTGCGCTTCCGCCTTGCCGACGGCGCTCGGGTGATCGTGCGGCCTTCGGGCACCGAACCGAAGATCAAGTGCTACCTCGAGGTGGTCGTGGCGGTGGAGAAGGACGAGGACGGCGCCGTCGACGCTGCCAGGATCTCCGCGGTCGGACGCCTCGACGCGATCCGCGCTGACCTTCAGCGGGCTGCCGGAATCTGAGCGTCCGTTCCGGCCTTCCCACCGACTGCTGGCGATACCGCGACATTGGGATGATCCCGGCACAGATGCCTGAGGAGTTCCGGCGCTCGCGCGAATCGGGTACGCCGAACCGCTAGTTGATCACCCGGGGGCCACGCAGGCCCGAGCGCTGCACGACCCGCTGGATCGCAAGGTCGCGCACGTCGGGCTGCCCGACGTACCTGATCTCACGAAGGCCCTGGTCTTGTGCCGCCGACTCGAAGGTGAAGTGCCCGAACCCGAGCACTCGTCCGTGCAACGGCTTGACCACGGTGATGTCGAGGATCCGACCCAACGGCATCGTCGCCAGGGAGCGCGCCAGCACTCCGTTGACCCGGAAGACGCGCATGTTGGTGATCAC
>JBDSBU010000241.1:0-4593 GCA_039921445.1 Marmoricola sp.
GCGACGGCTTGGTCGGCCACGACCCCTCGGTCGGCGTACGCCCGCCGACTCCGGCCAAACGGCTGCCGAAGGCGGTCACCCTCGACGAGGTCGAGCGGCTGCTCGACGCGGCCGGTGCCGCGGGCACGCCTCTGGCGTTGCGGGACCGGGCCCTGCTGGAGCTGCTCTACGGCACCGGCGCACGGATCTCCGAGGCGGTCGGGCTCGACGTGGACGACCTCGACCTCGAACCAGATCTCGAAGCCGACCCGGACGGGAGCGGCCACGACCAGGGGACCGTGCTCCTGCGTGGCAAGGGCTCCAAGGAGCGGATCGTGCCCGTGGGCAGCTTCGCGCGTGCAGCGGTGCGTCAGTACGTCGCCGCCGGCCGGCCGGACCTGCTGGCCAACGCTGGTGCCGCCGCAGGAGCCCGCGGGGCGCTGTTCCTCAACGCGCGGGGTGGACGGCTCTCACGGCAGAGCGCCTGGACGGTGATCGTCAAGGCCGCCGAACGTGCAGGGATCACCTCCGAGGTCTCCCCGCACACGCTGCGGCACTCCTTCGCCACCCACCTGCTCGAGGGAGGGGCCGACGTCCGGGTGGTCCAGGAGCTGCTGGGTCATGCCTCGGTGACCACGACGCAGGTCTACACGCTGGTCACGGTGGACAGCTTGCGCGAGGTCTACGCCGCGGCACACCCGCGCGCCCTTGGCTAGTCGGAGGTTGGTTTTGGACCTCTTTCGGAGTGCCGTGGTCCAGACAGTCCGTGCACAGGTTTTTGCACAGGGCCAACCCCGCCTGTGCATCCACGGCGCAACTCAACCCACAATCGGGGTCCAGCGCGCGGCGTCCGGGTCCCAGGGGCCGATCCGGGTTGGTGCCGGAGATCAGTGGTGCATAGAGTCACGCCCGCGGCGTGGCGTTAAGTCGACAATCACATGGTCATGTTCACTGGGGTGGACCGACCACAAGCAAGGGAGACACCATGAGCGGCGCCGATGGATTCGGGTCAACATTCGGCGGAGCCGCTCCGGAGATCCCTCCGCAGGGGCGGATCCCGGTCCCCGCTGCGCAGCTCGGTGAGACCCTGCAGTTCCCCACGGCTGCCTCCGTGGACGCCCCCACAGCAGAGGCAGTTCCCACCCTCGACGTCGACGTCGAGGTAGAGGTCGCCGCGTCCGCTGCGCCCGCTGAAGTGGTCCTCGGGCCGACCGGCCGTCCGATGCCGCACATCCCCGAGCCCCGCCCGGTGGGCACGCACGGCAACGCCCGGGTGATCTCGATGTGCAACCAGAAGGGCGGAGTCGGCAAGACCACGACGACGATCAACCTCGGTGCCTCGCTCGCGGAGTTCGGGCGCAAGGTGCTGCTGGTCGACTTCGACCCGCAGGGCTCGCTCTCGGTGGGCCTGGGCCTGAACCCGCACCAGATGGACCTGACCGTCTACAACCTGCTGATGCAGCGCGACGTGACCCTCGATGACGTCGTCGTCCCGAGCGGCGTCGCGGGCATGGACCTGCTGCCCTCCAACATCGACCTCTCGGCTGCCGAGGTGCAGCTGGTCCACGAAGTCGCCCGCGAGCAGACCCTTTCGCGGGTGCTGGCACCAGCGCTGGAGAAGTACGACGTCATCCTGATCGACTGCCAGCCCTCGCTGGGTCTGCTCACCGTGAACGCACTGACCGCCTCCGACGGCGTGATCGTGCCACTGGAGTGTGAGTACTTCGCGCTGCGAGGCGTGGCCCTGCTCAAGCAGACCATCGACAAGGTGCAGGAGCGGCTGAACCCGCGGCTCAGCGTCGATGGCGTCCTCGGCACGATGTACGACGGCCGCACGCTGCACAGTCGCGAAGTGATGTCGCGCCTCGTCGAGGCATGGGGTGAGACCGTCTTCCACACCGTGATCCGTCGCACGATCAAGTTCTCCGACTCCACCGTCGCTGGCGAGCCGATCACCAGCTACGCCTCCGCCTCTGCCGGTGCCGAGTCCTACCGTCAGCTGGCCAAGGAAGTGGTTGACCGGTGTCTCGACGCGTGAGCCTGCCCGCCGCCGACGACCTCTTCCGGCCGGGTCCGCGCCCCCGTGAGCAGGCGCGTCGCGACATGGTGGCGGTGCCTGATCGCGCCCCCGAGCCCGAGGACTCCCGTGACGAGGCCTCGGCGGTGTCTGGTGCCCGGCGTCCCAGCGGCCGGGTGCGCCACGACGAGAAGATGACGGTCTACGTCACCAGCGACGAGCTGATCGACCTCGAGCACGCGCGGCTCTCGCTGCGCCGGGACCAGGGTCTGGCCGTGGATCGAGGGCGACTGGTGCGTGAGGCGATCGCGATCGCGCTCGCCGACCTCGAGGCCAACGGTTCGGAAAGCGTCCTGGTCCAGCGGTTGACGGGTCCGTGACCGACCTGGCAGTCGAGGCCAGCGGTTTCGCCGTACGCCTGGAGAACTTCGAGGGACCCTTCGATCTGCTGCTGAGCCTGATCAGCAAGCACAAGCTCGACGTCACCGAGGTTGCGCTGTCGAAGGTCACCGACGAGTTCATCGCCTTCATCAAGGCCGGTGGGGAGGTCTGGGACCTCGAGCAGACGACGTCGTTCCTGCTCGTGGCCTCCACGCTGCTCGACCTCAAGGCGGCTCGCCTGCTCCCACAGGGCGACGTGGAGGACGAGGAGGACCTGGCCCTGCTCGAGGCGCGGGACCTGCTCTTCGCCCGGCTGCTGCAGTACCGCGCGTTCAAGCAGGTGGCCGGCATCCTGGAGCGACGGATGGTGGACGAGGAGCGCAGGCACCCACGACTGGTCGGGTTGGACGAGCGCTTCGCCACCCTGCTCCCGGACGTGCTGATCGGACTGGGTCTGGAGGAGTTCGCCGCCGTTGCCGCACGAGCACTGGCCCCGAAGCCCGAGCCCGAGCAGATCGGGCTGGCCCACATCCACGCTCCCGCGGTGAGCGTGCGCGAGCAGGCAGTCGTGGTCGTCGGTCGGCTGCGGAGCAGCGGCACGATGACCTTCCGGGCGCTCGCGGCCGATGCTCCCGACACGATGACCCGGGTGGCCAGGTTCCTGGCCCTCCTGGAGCTCTTCCGCGAGGGCGTGGTGTCCTTCGACCAGATGACCCCGCTGGGCGAGCTCAGCATCCGCTGGACCGGCGGCGACGAGACCGAGGTCGAGATCAATGACGAGTTCGACGGCACGCTGCCGCTGGACCCAGAGGCGGACCCAGAGGCGGACCCAGAAGTGAACGAGGAGGCCCAGCCATGAGCGAGGCAACAGAGGACACCGGTGTGTCCCTGACCGAGAGCGACACCCTCGAGGTGCCGCTGGCCGAGCTTCGGCCCGCCCTCGAGGCCGTGCTGATGGTGGCGGACCAGCCGCTCGACGAGTCCACGCTGGCGAGCACCGTCGGCTACCCGGTGACCGAGGTGGTCGACGCGCTCGCCGGTCTCTCCGAGGAGTACTCCGTGGCCCGGCGCGGGTTCGAGCTGCGCAACGTCGCCGGCGGGTGGCGCTACTACACCCGCGAGGAGTTCGCCCCCGTGGTGGAGAAGTTCGTCCTCGACGGCCAGCAGACCCGGTTGACCCAGGCCGCGTTGGAGACCCTCGCGGTGGTCGCCTACAAGCAGCCGGTCAGCCGCAGCCGCGTCTCTGCCGTGCGCGGCGTCAACGTCGACGGGGTGATGCGCACCCTGCTCACCCGTGGGTTGGTGGAGGAGGCCGGGACCGACCACGAGACCGGCGCGCACCTCTACCGGACCTCCAACTACTTCCTGGAGCGGATCGGCGTGACCTCGCTGGAGGAGCTTCCTGAGCTGGCGCCGTTCCTGCCCGGCGTCGATGACTATGTCGACGACGATCAGGAGTCGGTCTCGGAGCAGTCGGGATCGGAGTCGGTCCCGGACCAATCGGGGGAGCCGGTCGAATCGACGGACCCGGCGGAGTCCGAAGCGCCGTGAGAGAGGTCGAGACCGACGAGGACGGACTGATCCGCCTGCAGAAGCTGCTGGCCCAGTCCGGGGTCGCCAGCCGCCGCAAGTGTGAGGAGATCATGCTGGCCGGCCTGGTCGAGGTCGATGGCGAGATCGTCACCCGGCTCGGCACCAAGGTCGACCCGCACGCCGCCGTCATCCGTGTCGATGGCCGGCGCCTGCCCCCGGTCAGCGCGCACGTCTACCTGGTGCTGAACAAGCCACGCGGCGTCGTCTCGACGATGTCGGACCCCGAGGGCCGTCCCACGTTGAGCGACTACGTCGCCGACCGACCCGAGCGGCTCTTCCACGTCGGTCGGCTCGACACCGACACCGACGGCCTGATCCTGCTGACCAACGACGGCGACTTCGCGCAGAAGATGGCGCACCCGTCCTATGAGGTGGAGAAGACCTACGTCGCGGAGGTGGAAGGTGTCTTGAGCAGGTCGACGCTCGCGACGCTGCTCGCAGGAGTGACGCTCGAGGACGGCCCGGTCGAGGTCCGCGAGGCACGGGTGCGCTCCAGCCACGGGCAGCGCTCGATCGTCGAGCTGGTCATCCACGAGGGTCGCAACCGGATCGTGCGTCGACTGCTCGACCACGTCGGACATCCGGTGCAGCGGCTCAGCCGCACCCGGATCGGCCCGGTTCGG
>JBDSBU010000242.1:0-4454 GCA_039921445.1 Marmoricola sp.
AGGGTGTGGATCTCGTCGATGAACAGCACGATGTCGCCGCGGGTCTTGATCTCCTTGAGCACCTTCTTCAGGCGCTCCTCGAAGTCACCGCGATAGCGCGAGCCAGCCACCAGAGCGCCGAGGTCGAGGGTGTAGATCTGCTTGTCCTTGAGCGTCTCGGGCACGTCGCCGCGGATGATGTCCTGGGCAAGACCCTCAACGATCGTGGTCTTGCCGACGCCGGGCTCGCCGATCAGCACAGGGTTGTTCTTCGTACGCCGCGAGAGGATCTGCATCACCCGCTCGATCTCGGGTCCTCGACCGATGACCGGGTCGAGCTTGCCCTCCTTGGCGGCCTGGGTGAGGTTGCGGCCGAACTGGTCGAGGACCAGCGAGCTCGACGGGGCGGCCTCGGGGGTGGTGCCTGCCGTCTGCTGCTCCTTGCCCTGGTAGCCCGACAAGAGCTGGATCACCTGTTGACGCACTCGGTTGAGGTCAGCGCCGAGCTTGTGCAGGACCTGCGCAGCGACTCCCTCGCCCTCGCGGATCAGGCCGAGCAGGATGTGCTCGGTGCCGATGTAGTTGTGGCCGAGCTGCAGCGCCTCGCGCAGGGACAGCTCGAGCACCTTCTTGGCGCGCGGAGTGAAGGGGATGTGGCCGCTGGGCGCCTGCTGGCCCTGGCCGATGATCTCCTCGACCTGGGCGCGCACGGCCTCCAGGGAGACGCCGAGGCTCTCGAGGGCCTTGGCGGCGATGCCGTCACCCTCGTGGATCAGGCCGAGCAGGATGTGCTCGGTCCCGATGTAGTTGTGCGAGAGCATGCGGGCCTCTTCCTGGGCCAGCACGACAACTCGTCGGGCTCGGTCGGTGAACCGCTCGAACATGGGCTTCTCCTCAAGATCTGCAGGGTCGACACGTGCGACCCGCACTGCCAGTTCAACCCTTGGACCAGCCTACGTGTTCCGGACACATCGGGTTATCGCTCTCAGCGAACAGACTGCCACTGCCTCCCTGGGGCGGCCCACCGCTGGCCTGAACCGTTCAGGACAGCTCGGGCCGCCCGAACTGGGTGCGTACGCCGGGCGACCAGAGCACCGAGTCGGGTGGACGCTGCGTCACGCCGGGAAATCCAGCGACTGCGACCAGATCGTCGCGGCAGTGCAACAGCTCGGCTTCGCGCAGCGGCCAGGGACCGTGGGTGTTGGGGACCCACAGGGGTCGGCTGCCCAGCCGGTGATGCATCCCCCAGCGGGCCGTCAGGAAGACACTGAGCGGGTCGTGGACCTCGACCGTGCCGGGACGTACGGCGAACGACGTGGCCGCACCCCGTCCAGGGGGCGCCAGCCGGCGACTGCGATAGCCGAGCGCGCCGGCAGTCCGGTCCGGGACCCGGTCCACCCCGATCCGCGACCAGCGGTAGCGAACCCCGACCAACCCTGCCAGCGCCAGCAGAGCGAGCCGCTCGGCCTCCAGGGACAAGAACACCACTCCTCGCCGGCCCTGGTCGTCGGTGGAGTAGAGCCGCACGTTGATCTCGGCGAAGTCCCCGAAGAACGGGATCGGGTGGTCGTAGCCGAAGCCGGCATCGCGCATCCCGAACCCGATCAGCCCGATCCAGCTGGTGCCGTCGTACACGTCGGGGCGGCAGCCCGGCGGCAGGAACGCAGCGACGAGCTCCGGGGCGACCCGCCAGTGCAGAAAGACGAGGTCGTCCCAGAACTGGTCCATGATCACCGGGCCACAGAACGGCGGCGGCCGGTCGTCGGTCTCGGATGCGCTCACGTGCGAAATGCTAGGCGGCGGAGCCTGATCGCGAGTGAGCCAGCGGCGTTGACTCGCTTCAGCCTCGCGGGCGCACCAGACCATGCTCGTAGGCCCACACGACCGCCTGGATCCGGTCGCGCAGGGTCAGCTTGCGCAGCACCTCCGCCACGTGGGACTTCACCGTCTCGACCGAGACGAACAACTCGCCCGCGATCTCGGCGTTGGAGCGGCCGCGCGCCAGCCCGAGGAGCACGTCGCGCTCGCGGGGGCTGAGCGGGTCGAGATCACGGGACGGCAGCTCCGGGGCTCGGTTCGAGGCGAAGTCCTCGACCAGCCGTCTGGTGACCGTGGGCCCGAGGAGCATCGACCCGTCAGCGACCAGGCGCACGCCCTCGACCAGCCGCTCGGCGGTCACGTCCTTGAGCAGGAACCCGCTGGCGCCGCCACGGATGGCCTCATAGACGTAGCGGTCCAGGTCGAAGGTGGTCAGGATCAGCACCCGCGTCTCGGATTCGGCGGTGATCAGCCGGGTGGCCTCGATGCCGTCCATGACCGGCATCCGCACGTCCACGACCGCCACGTCCGGGGCCGTACGCCGGACCAGGTCCACCAGCTCGGCTCCGTCGGAGGCCGTGCCGAGGACCTCCAGGTCATCCTGGGCCTGGAGCAGGGAGGCGAATCCGGCGCAGATGACCGGTTGGTCGTCGGCCACCACCACACGAACGGTCATCCGCCCGTCCTCGGCATGGTCGCCCGGACCGAGAAGATGTCCGCAGCGGTGTCGATCACCATCTGACCGCCCATTCCCTCGACGCGCTCGCGCATCCCTACCAGGCCGCGGCCAGGCACCCCCGAAATGGTCTCCGGGTCCGTCGGATTGGTCACCGAGACCACCAGGCCACCGGTCGTGGACTCCAGCGTGACGGTGACGCGGCGCCCAGGGGCATGGCGTCGCGCGTTCGTCAGCGCCTCCTGCACGACCCGGTAGGCGACGTACCCGACACCGGGAGCGACCGCAGGGTCGACCGGGCCCACCAAGTCCACCTCGGCACCAGCTGCACGGCTGCGCTCCACCAGCGCCGGCACGTCGGCGAGCGCGGGCTGGGGCGACCTGTCGGGGGTCTCGTCCTGCGCCCGGTTCAAGATCCCCAGCACTCCGCGCAGCTCGTCGAGGGCCAGGCGGGCGTCGCCGGCGATCTCGGAGAGCACTCCGCGAGCCTCGGGGCCCATGCCCGGCTGGGTGTAGGGCGCGGTCTCTGCCCGTACGGCGATCAGGGAGACGTGGTGCGCCACCACGTCGTGCAGGTCGTGGGCCAGGCGCGAGCGCTCGCTCAGGGCAGCGGAGTCGGTGACCAGCTCGCGGCGCCGCACCTCCAACACCGCGAGCTCGCCGGCACGACGGGCCGCGAGGCGCATCCAGTGGGCGGCTCCCATCGCAAGCACCACCACCCCGACGTACATCAGCGAGGTCAGCGTCAGGTAGGCCAGGTCCCGGTTGTAGACGAACTCGACACGCCCTCCGTAGGGCAGCATGAAGCGGCCCGCGCCCAGGATCACCCCCACGGCGAGAACCGACGCGAGGCCGGCGGGCAGCCAGGCGAGGCGAGGGTGCTGCCACACCAGGCTCACCGCGACGGCGACCAGCGCCGGAAACAGGACCCAGGGCCAGCCGCCTCCGGCGAAGGCGGCCAGGATTGCGGTGGGCAGGAGCAGCAGCACCCCGGACCGCGGCCAGACCAGTGCCACCACCGGAGCGAGCGCGAGGAGGAGCCCGGCCAACGTCGCGAGTGCGGCGAAGAAGTACGCCACCGATTCATCCCAGTTGTTCGGCGCGAGGTCGGTAGTCGCGCCACCGAGATAGAGCAGCAGGCCCGAGACGACCGCCACGAACCAGAAGCGAACGGGGATCTGGGCGAGCTCGCGGAGCTTGGAGGTGAACAGGTCAGGGGTCATGGAACGAATCTGACGGATCGGGACTCGTCGGTGAACCCCCACGCGGGGGATCCTCCCTCCCCCGAACGAGCCGAACCTGCCCCGTTCAGAGCACGTCCTCAGGGCGATCAGGACGCGTGAGCCGGAAGACCTCCGGTGGACGACCCCACTCGTCGCGCCCGAGCCGGGAGACCGGTCGAAGGCGCTCGATGGCCGGGAGCCCGTCCTCGAGCACGTCGTCGAGGACGGTGATCGCCACGACATGACCGAAGACGACGAGGGCATGACCCACCTCGACGATGCGCTCGAGGCGACACTCGATCGAGGCCGGGGACGCGCTGACCCGCTCGGGACGCACCAGCTGCGACGACTCGGTGGAGATCCCGAGCTCGACGGCCTCATCGTCCCCGTGCTCGAAGGGTGCACTGCTGGCGTTGACCTGCTCGAGCATCGACTCGGAGCTGAAGTTGACGACGAACTCGCCGGTGGCCTCGATGTTGCGCACCGTGTCCTTGCGGCCCAGCGAGCTGAACAGCACCACCGGGGGGCGCCCGCTCGCCACGGTGAAGAAGGAGTGCGGCGCAAGGTTGCCGCGGCCGTCCAGATCGACCGTGGAGACCCAGGCGATCGGTCGGGGCACGACCAGGGAGGTCAGCAACTTGTAGGAGTTGACGTCCGGGTCGGCAGGGTCGAAGACGGTTCGGGCCTGGGGTAGCGGCCCCAAGGGCGGCTGGGAGGGCGGCGGGTAAGGCGGCATGGAAGGGAGCCTAGGAGCGGCG
>JBDSBU010000243.1:0-7501 GCA_039921445.1 Marmoricola sp.
AGCCCGGCGTGGAAAGGGTCGTGGTCGGCACGTCGTACCAACGAGGCCGACCGCGCAGCAGCCGTCGACGTTCGTGTCGCTGCCGGGTCACGGAGGCCGTGCGTAGCAACAGCACCACGAACGCAACGAGTGCGGTGCCGAGATAGGGCGCGTAGGCCACCGCAGCACCCGTGACCGCGGCCACGCCCAGCAGCTGGAGCACTCGCTGCGAGCGGGAAGCGGGACGCGGGGTCGGTGCGATGTCCGGGGCCTCCCAGCGGTCCGCGCCGTCCATGGGCCTGGGCAGGATCCGGGTCGACGGGGCGGCGAGGGGCAGGTCGCCCTCGATCGCAGCGGGCGGAACGGCGACCGGGATCACGGGCGGATGGTCGGTCTCGAGGGGCACCGAGGCGGTCACCGGCCCGGCCCCGGCGCCACCGGCGTTCTGCGGCGCGAACGGCATCGTCCACTGGTCGGCGACCCGGGCTGCGTCGCGAGCGAGGTGCCGGTCCTCACGTTCGAGCCGCAACCAGGAGCGCAGCTCGTGCAGGCTCGGCCGGTCCAGTGGATCCGGCGCGAGGGCTTGGCGCAGCTGGGTCCGCAGCGGCTCCGGCACCTGGGAGAGGTCGTGCTCGCCTCGGCGTACGCGGTCCATGATCGCCATCGCCGGGCCCCTTCCATACGGCGGCCGGCCGGTTGCGGCGAAGACCACGGTCGCGGCCCAGGCATGCACGTCGGAGGCGGTGGTGGCGTCGTCGCCGTAGAGGATCTCGGGGGCCAGGTAGCCCGGTGTGCCGAGCAGCCAGCCGGTCTGGGTGAGCCTGGAGTCCTCCGCGACCCGAGCCAGCCCGAAGTCGATCAGGACCGGTGAGCGCCCCTCCATCAGCACGTTGGTCGGCTTGATGTCGCGGTGCAGCACCCCGACTGCGTGCACCGCCTGCAGCGCCTCGGCCAACGCGTCGGCGCAGTGCAGCAGGTCCGCGCCCTCGATCCGGCCCTCCTCCTCCACGTGGTGGTAGAGCGAGAGGCCGGGGACGTAGCGGGTGACCACGAACGGAGTCGGCCCGTGCGGGTCGGCATCGAGGATCTCGGCGATCCGCGGGCTGGAGATCCGCCGCAACGAGCTCACCTCGCGCGCCAGCCGCTCACGCGCCTCGGAGTCGCCGACCACGTGCGGCCGCAGCACCTTCAACGCGACCCTCCGGCCGTCGCGGCCGCGGGCGAGGTGGACCACGCCCATGCCACCCTCACCGATCCTGGCGAGCAGCAAGTAGTCGCCGACGGTCTGCGGCTCCTCGCGGTTCAACAGACCCGGTGCATCCAGCCGAAGGCGTCCTCGGCACGGCCGTACTGGATGTCGACCAGGGCCTGTCGGATCTCGAGGGTCAGCGGTCCGGCCTCGGTGCTGCCACCGACCTCGCCGCCCGCCCACTTCAGGGTCCCCACCGGGGTCACGACTGCGGCCGTGCCGCATGCGAACACCTCGGTGATCTCACCGCTGGCAACCCCGTCGCGCCACTCGTCGATGGAGAACTTGCGCTCCTCCACGACGTGGCCGCGCTTCTCGGCGAGGTCGATGATCGCCGAGCGGGTGATCCCTTCGAGGATGGTGCCGGTCTCGGGGGTGACGATGTGGCCATCGGCAAAGACGAAGTACAGGTTCATCCCGCCGAGCTCCTCGACGTACTTGCCCTCGGCGACGTCGAGGAAGACGACCTGGTCGCAGCCCTGCGAGGTGGCCTCCTGCTGTGCGACGAGCGAGCTGGCGTAGTTGCCGCCGGTCTTGGCCGCACCCATGCCGCCCCGGCCCGCGCGGGTGTACTCCTCGGTCAGCCACAAGGTGAGCGGCTTGATCCCACCCTTGAAGTAGGCACCTGCCGGTGAGGCGATCACCATGAACGTCACGTGCTGTGAGGGCCGCACTCCGAGGAACGCCTCGCTGGCGATCATGAACGGTCGCAGGTAGAGGCTCTTCTCCCCCTCACCCTGCGGCACCCAGCGCTGGTCGATCTCGACCAGGGCGTCGACGAAGCGCACGAACTCCTCAGGATCGAGAACGGGGAACGCCAGCCTGCCGGAGGAGCGCGCCATCCGCTTGGCGTTCTGCTCGGGACGGAAGCTCCAGATCGAGCCGTCGTCGTGACGGTAGGCCTTCATCCCCTCGAAGGTCTCCTGCGCGTAGTGCAGCACTGCGGTGGCGGGGTCCAGCGTCAGCGGGCCGTACGCCGTCAACCGTGCGCCGTACCAGCCCTGGTCGGGGGTCCACTCCACCGTGAACATGTGGTCGGTGAAGTGGGTGCCGAACCCGGGGTTGGCGAGGATCTGGTCGAGCTCGGCGTCCGTGCGCGGGCTCGCTGAGGGCGTCGTGGTGATCTCGAGCGTCATGGGAGCACGCTATCCCTGCTCTGGGATCAACGCCTCACGGAACCCGTCAGCCAGCGACGCGGGCAGCGATTGCGTCGCCGATCTCAGCCGTACGGCGTACCTGCCCAGGCGTGCGTGCCGCGAGGTCGGCCACGACCGCCTCCTCGACCTGGCTCGCAGCGTCGTCGAGCCCCAGGTGCTCCAGCATCAGCGCGACCGAGAGGATCGCCGCGGTCGGATCGGCCTTCTGCTGGCCGGCGATGTCCGGAGCAGACCCGTGCACCGGCTCGAACATCGAAGGTGCCGTGCGGTCCGGGTTGATGTTGCCGCTGGCTGCGAGGCCGATGCCGCCGGTGATCGCGGCTGCCAGGTCGGTGATGATGTCGCCGAAGAGGTTGTCGGTCACGATCACGTCGAAGCGTGCAGGGTCGGTGACCAGAAAGATCATTGCCGCGTCGATGTGCATGTAGTCGACCGTGACAGCGGGGAACTCGGTGGCCACCTCCTGCACCAGCCGCCACCAGACCGCGCCGGCGTTGACCAGCACATTGGTCTTGTGGACCAAGGTGAGCTTGTTGCGGCGCTTGGCCGCCCGACGGAAGGCGTCACGCACGACGCGCTCGACCCCGAAGGCGGTGTTGACCGAGACCTCGGTGGCGATCTCCTCCCGAGTCCCGACGCGCAGCGCACCGCCGTTGCCGGTGTAGGGACCCTCGGTGCCCTCGCGCACGACCACGAAGTCGACCGCACCCGCCCCGCCCAGGATGTGGGGGGCGAGCGGCGAGATCGCTCCGGGGAAGATCCGCGACGGTCGAAGGTTGACGTAGTGGTCGAGCTCGAAACGGAGCCGGAGCAACAGTCCTCGCTCGAGGATCCCGGGCGGGAGGTTCGGGTCGTTGGGCTTGCCGCCGACTGCCCCGAGGAGGATCACGTCGTGGCGACGGATCTCCTCGAGCACGGAGTCAGGCAGCACCTCGCCGGTGGCGAGGTAGCGCTCGGCCCCGAGGTCGTAGCGCGTGGGCTCGAACTTCACCCCGGTGGGGGCTACTTGCTTGAGCACCTTGAGCGCCTCGGCCGTGACCTCGGGTCCGATCCCGTCCCCGGGGACGACGGCAAGCTTCAACGATCCAGGAATCTGCGACATGCGGGCGATGCTAGTTGTCGTCCGGGCGCTCGCCGCCGTTGTCTCGCAGGTCAAGCGCGGCCTGCACCGCGCTGAAGCTGGTGGGGCTCTCGGGGTTGTTCCGGGCCGGGCCCCATTCGGGATACATGTCATACATGGTGGTTCTCCTACCGATGATGTGAGTGCTGGTCTGGGATGCACTCCGGAGGAGATGAACCGATGCAACGGGCCACGGATCGCGTGGGCGGATCAGGTTCGAGAAGCGGGGGTGGACTTCGCAAAGTCTCGCTCGCGGAGGGGGGTGATCGGCCGATGGCGGGAACGCCAAACTCCGCGGCGAGGTGGCCTATCTGGTACAGGCCCCGCCACGGCGGCAAATAAGTACGAAGTTCCTCCGCATGATGGGACTGATCCTAGGTCGGAACGGCACCCTGATGCAGCCCCTTTGCCCGAGTGTCCCGACATGTGAGACTTCTGTCTCAGGAAGTGTCAGCCACGCGCGCTTTGGGAGACTTCGAACATGAGTGCCCCTCCCGAGCTGCCGGCCATCGTCGCGCGCGCCTTCGATGTCTCTCGTCGTGCGGGCTACGTCGGCTTCTGCCGCAACGAGACCGGTCGGCTGCTGGCCACGTTGGCGGCGACACGCGGCGGCACCATGGCCGAGTTCGGCACCGGCTGCGGCGTGGGTACGGCGTGGCTGCGGTCCGGCGTACGCCCCGGGACGCAGATCATCACAGCCGAGCTCGACCCCACCCTGGCTACGGCGGCCCAGGACATCTTCGTCGACGACCCTCAGGTCGAGGTGCTCGCGGCAGACTGGTCCACGCTGCGCGACAAGGGCCCCTATTCGCTGTTGTTCCTGGACCCCTCCGTGCCAGAGGACGCGAGCGTCGACGCCGTGGTCGACCTCGTCGAGCCCGGTGGGATCGTGGTCCTCGACGACTTCGCCCCCTGCCAGATGTGGCCTCCGATCACCGGTGGCCGGGTCGACATCCTGCGCGAGAACTGGCTCATCGACGAGCGCTTCGTCGCCGTTGAGGTGATGGTGGCCCCGGACGCCTCAGCCTTGATCGCCACCCGCCGCTGAGCGCTTCGCCGCGCCTGTCGCTGGTCCTGTCGCTGGTCCTGTCGCGGGGCCTGTCGCGGGGCCTGCTGCCGACAGTCCTGGCAGCTCGACGATGAACCTCGGCAGCAGCACCTGCACGAGCGGGCCGATCGCGAGCGCGTAGAGCAGTGTCCCGACCCCGACCACCCCGCCCAGCAGCCAACCGATCGCGACGACCACGACCTCCATGCTGGTGCGAACGGCGCGGATCGAGACGCCGGTGCGACGGTGCAGCCCCGTCATCAAGCCGTCGCGAGGTCCGGGACCGAGCTGGGAGCCGATGTAGAGCGCCGTGGCCAGAGCGTTGAGAACCACGCCCGCAACCATCAGGACCGCACGTGCCCACAGGGCGTCGGGTGCCTGCAGCACGGCCAGCGCGGCATCGGCGACAAGGCCGACGACGAAGGAGTTGGCGATCGTGCCCAGGCCCGGGACCTCTCGCAGCGGTATCCACAGCAGCAGGACGACCAGGCTGATCAGGATCACCGCCGTACCGATGCTGATCGGAAGGTGCCGGGCCATCCCCTGGTGGAGCACGTCCCACGACGCGTTGCCGAGCGTGGCCCGGATCATCATCGCCAGGGTGAGCCCGTAGAGCACCAGGCCGAGGCCCAGCTGGCTCAGTCGCCGCGGCAGCCGTCCGGCGCGAAGCTGCGCGACCGGGCCGAGCCGAGCGAGCTCGCGCACCCGGCGGGGGGCGACATCGTCGAGGGTGACATCACTGCTCATGGTCTCCATTGGACCAGCAACTGGTCTGGTCGCAAATAGCCAATCGTGCTTCACTGGTCTGCATGTCACGTCTCGTCCCTGCCGCCCGGGTAGCCACTCTGTTGGGCGACTTCGACCGCTCCCCCGCCTATCGCGGGTTGGCCGAGGGGTTGCGGGTGCTGATCACCGACGGCCGGGTCCCCGTGGGAGTCCGACTGCCCAGCGAGCGCGAGCTCACCGACGCCCTCGCGGTCAGCCGCACCACGGTGACCCGCGCCTACGCGGAGCTCCGAGACCACGGCTTCGTGGTCTCCCGACAGGGATCGGGGAGCGTGGCCAGTCTCCCGGCCAGCCGTGGGCACCGCGGCGACCACCTCCTGCCACCGGGAGACCTGCCCGAGGACAAGATCGACCTCACGTGTGCGGCTCAGGTCCCCGGGCCAGGTGTCCTGGCCGCCTATGAGCGCGCGGTGCTCGAGCTCCCGGCGTACCTGGCAGGGACGGGTTACTACCCCTCAGGCCTGCCGGTGCTGCGCGATGCCGTCGCTGCGACGTACGCCGCCCGAGGACTGCCGACCACGGGTGAGCAGATCATGATCGTCCCGGGCGCTCTCGCAGGCGTGGCGATCGCTGCCCGCGCCCTGCTCCGACCCGGTGACCGCGCGGTCACCGAGAGCCCGACCTATCCCAACGCGATCGCCACCTTGACCCGATCCGGCGCGCGGGTGGTGGGAGTCGACGTCCCCGCCGCCGGGGCCGACCAGGAGGCCTTGACCACCACCCTGCGTCAGGTGGTCCCACGGGTCGCCTACCTGATCCCCGACTTCCACAACCCCACCGGGCGGCTGATGGATGCCGAGGGCCGGGCCGCGGTCGCGCACGCCTTGGGCAGGACCCGCACCACCGCGATCTCGGACGAGTCGATGGTCACCCTCGCCCTCGACGGCCAGGACGTGCCCGCCCCGCTGGCGGCCTTCGCCCCGGACACCGTCAGCGTCGGCAGCCTGAGCAAGCAGATCTGGGGCGGGCTGCGGATCGGCTGGATCCGGGTGCCGGAGAGCCGCATGGATGCCTTTCTGCGAGCCCGGCTCAGCCTCGACCTCGGAGCCCCGCTCCTGGAACAGCTGGTGGCCACCGACCTGCTCGCGGACGGCGCCGACCTGCTCGCGCACCGACGGACCGCACTGCGTTCCTCGCGCGACGCCGCACTCACCGCCGTCGCCCAGCACCTCCCCGACTGGCGCCTCGAGGTGCCCACCGGTGGCATGAACCTGTGGTGCGAGCTGCCCGAGCCGCTCTCCTCGGCCCTGGTCCCACGCGCCGAGCGGCACGACGTACTCGTGGCGGCCGGCCCCAGCTTCGCGCCCGAAGGTGGCCTGGACCGCTTCGTGCGGCTCCCCTACACCCATCCGGCGCACGTGCTCACCGACGCGATCGTCCGGCTCGGCCTTGCATGGCGCGAGACCCTCGCCGACCCGGGCTACCTGCCGCGCCGGGCACCGAACCTGGTCGCCTGAGCGGCTACATCCACACCTTGACCGAGTCGACCACCATGGTCGCCGGCAGCACTGTGGCCCCGCTCAGGGCATTGCCGTAGAGACCGAGGCCCTGTGGACCGCTCGCCGCTCGGCACGCTGGACTTCTCGCTTCTTGATCCGCTCGGCGCGCTGGGTCTTCCTCACCGCTCTGGCCATTCGCCCAGCGATCACCGCACCCCCGTCGAGAGTGACCGAGGGGGAGCTCACCCCGCCCCGGATCGGCGCGCCAGTTCCCGCGCTCGCCGGGACCGTGAGCACGACACCGACCCACAAGATGAAGATCACCACGACGTACATGCGTCTGGACACGACCGAGCCCTCCCAAGCTCCGTCGGCGCCCTCCCGGCACCGACGAGGCTCAGACTAGGTGTTGCCGTCCACCGAGGGGACGAAACGGACTTTTAGCCCGTCAGATCGACGCCTCGGACCAGGTCGGCGGCGATCTGATCCTTGATCTCCTCGAGGATCTCCGCCCCAACCTCGGAGTCCACCGAGAGAGCAACCAGGGCCCGCCCGCCCTTGACGTCACGGGAGACCTGCATGCCCGCGATGTTCACACCGGCGTCACCCAGGATCTTGCCGACCGTGCCGACCATGCCCGGCCGGTCCTCGTAGGTGAGGAACGCCAGGTGCTCGGTCGGTTCGAGATCGACCACGAATCCGTTGACCTCGACCAGGCGTTCG
>JBDSBU010000244.1:0-6701 GCA_039921445.1 Marmoricola sp.
GAGCCGGCCGCTCGGCTTCGGCAGGGCGGTCCACGCGAGGAGGACCTTGCCCAGGGCCGAGCAGTGCAGCGGCACCTCGACGTCGGTCCAGTCACGGGCGCCGAGGAGGAAGGTCGAGTCGACCTGGGCCACGTGCATCACGCGCTCGCCGCTGGGCACGGCCAGGTGGACCGTCTCCCCGGTGGCCTCTCCGAGGGATTGCAGCATCGGCATCGCGAGCCGGGCCATCTCGGCGCTGCGATCGTGCCGGGCGGCGTAGAGCGCGAACAGGGGACCGCCGACGTACTCCCCGCTCTCGAGACGCTCGAGCAGCCGGGTCCTCTCGAGGGCAGCGAGCAGGCGCGAGGTCGTGGAGCGGGCCAGGCCGACGTCGGCCACGAGGTCGGCGAACGCCAGTGGCGTCTCGGCCTCCACGACGAGGGTGAGCAGGGCTGCAGCCCGGTCGACCGCCTGGGTCCCACCAGAACTCTCCACTGCTGATCCGCCCGACACCCTTGACCGCCTCCCACTCTCCGGTCCAAGGTGTCCGGAGAGATCATTCCCATGATGTGGAACTGATTGCCCACATCGTGAGGCTAGGTTTCCAGCTCGCCCAGGTCAAGCACTAAGGAGTCCGAATGTTCCGCAACCAGATGCCGCGCTACGAGATCCTCTCCGAGGACGCGATGGCCACCCTCGACGGTGGGTGGCGCCGACTCGTCTCGGAGATCGGCGTGGAGTTCATGAGCCAGCGGGCGCTGGACCTCTTCGCCGAGGCGGGTCAGCGGGTGGAGGAGAACAAGGTCTTCTTCGACCCCGAGTTCGTGCTCGCCCAAGCGGCCAAGGCGCCCCGAGAGTTCGACGTGCAGGCGCGCAACCCCGCCAACAACCTGCACCTCGGCGGCGACATGATGTCGTTCGGCGCCGTCTACGGCCCGCCCTTCGTGCGCGAGGGGGCCGTACGCCGCGACGCGACCATGAGCGACTTCACGAACTTCACCAAGCTCTCGCAGTCCTTCGCCGTGCTCGACTCGGCCGGCGGGATCATCTGCGAGCCCAACGACACCCCGCTCGACAGCCGGCACCTCGACATGACCTACGCGCTGGCGACACTGACCGACAAGGTCTTCATGGGCAACGTGGTCTCCGGACCGAACGCCAAGGACACCATCGAGATGGCCTCGATCATCTTCGGGGCCGGTCAGGGCCGCGAGGCCGGTCGGGCCAGCATCGAGCAGACGCCGGCGACGATCTCGCTGATCAACTGCAACTCGCCGCTGCGCTGGGACGACCGGATGCTCGACGCGCTCTTCGAGTACGTCGAGGCCGGCCAGCCGGTCGTGGTGACGCCGTTCATCTTGATGGGCGCGATGTCGCCGGTGACGATCCCGGCCGCGCTGGTCCAGCAGATCGCCGAGGCACTGACCGGGATCGCGCTGACCCAGCTGATCCGGCCCGGCTCGCCGGTGATCTTCGGGTCGTTCCTGTCCAACATCGACATGCAGTCCGGATCGCCGACCTTCGGCACCCCGGAGTCCGGGATCGGCCTGCTGTGCACCGGCCAGATCGCGCGTCACTTCGGGCTGCCGTTCCGCTCGGGCGGCACGCTGACCTCCTCGCAGGTGCCCGACGCGCAGGCAGGCTACGAGGCGCTGATGACGTTGCTGCCGACCTTCCTGGCCGGTGCCAACTGGGTGATGCACTCCGCCGGATGGCTCGAGGGCGGCCTGGTCGCGGGCTATGAGAAGTTCATCGTCGACATCGAGCTGCTGCAGATGATGCGCGCGGAGTTCACGCCCCTGGAGATCGACGAGGCGTCGCTCGCGTTCGGGGCCCACCAGGAGGTCGGCCCCGGGGGCCACTTCCTCGGTGCGATGCACACGATGGAGCGCTTCCGGACGTGCTTCTACCGACCGCTGCTCTCCTCCTCGGAGAACTACGAGCGCTGGACCCGAAACGGCGGGAACGACGCTGCGGCGCGGGCGACCAAGATCTACACCGACACCCTCGCCGCCTACGAGCAGCCCGAGCTCGACGAGGCGATCCGCGCCGAGCTCGAGGAGTTCGTGAACCGTCGCCGAAAGGAGCTCGGCGACTGATGTCGATTCCCACCTCGTCCAACGCCAGCTTTCCCTCCGGCGACTTCGTCGTCATCCTGGACTGTCCCGACCAGCCGGGCATCGTGCACGCCGTGACCGGCTTCCTGGTCACCCACGGCGGCAACATCGTGGAGAGCCAGCAGTTCGGAGACCGGCTCAACGGCCGATTCTTCATGCGGATCGACTTCTCGGTCTCCGACGCCTCAGTCACCGTGGAGTCCCTGCGCGAGGCGTTCGCCGCGGTGGCTCAGCGGTTCGAGATGACCTATGAGATCTGGGGCGCACGAGTGCCCTACCGGACGCTGATCATGGTCAGCAAGCAGCTGCACTGCCTCAACGACCTGCTCTTCCGGTGGTCCAGCAACAGCCTGCAGATCGACATCCCGTTGGTCGTCTCCAACCACCAGGACGCCGAGCCACTGGTGAAGAGCTACGGCCTGGAGTTCAAGCACATCCCGGTGACCAAGGAGACCAAGCCGGAGGCCGAGGCCGAGCTGATGTCGCTGCACGAGGAGCACGGCATCCATCTCGTCGTACTCGCCCGCTACATGCAGGTGCTCTCCGACGACGTCTGCCGTCGGCTCTCGGGACAGGCGATCAACATCCACCACTCGTTCCTGCCCAGCTTCAAGGGCGCTCGGCCCTACCACCAGGCCTTCGAACGCGGGGTGAAGCTGATCGGTGCTACGGCGCACTACGTCACCGCGGACCTCGACGAGGGACCGATCGTCGAGCAGGACGTGATCCGGGTCGACCACGGCCACTCCCAGGAGCAGCTCACCGCTGCGGGTCGTGACGTCGAGGCCCAGGTGCTCTCCCGCGCGGTGCGCTGGCACTCGGAGTCCCGGGTGCTGCTGGACGGGAACCGGACCGTGGTCTTCCGATGAGGCGGGCGGTGCGCCCGCGCAGGCGCACCGCGTCGCGTCAGTCGAAGTCGGCCGGGGAGTAGGGCTTCTCCTCCACGAGCACCATCCAGTTCCCGGAGTTGTCACGACAGACCGCCTCGACGCCGTACGGTCGCTCCTCGGCATCCTGGACGAACACGACCCCCTTGGCCTTGAGCTCCTCGACGGTCTTGCGACAGTCATCGACGCTCATCCCCAGACCCGCCATGCCGCCCTCGTCCAGCGCCCTCTTCACCGCCTCGACCATGTCGGGTGAGTGCGGTGGGCCGGGCACCGAGAGGTTGACCTGGAGCTCGGGCTGGTTGGGGTGCACCACGGTGCACCACCGGTAGTCGCCCAGGACGATGTCGTCCTTCTCCTGGAACCCGAGGACATCGACGTAGAAGCGCTTGGCCTCATCCTGGTCCTTGACGAAGACGTTGGTGATCGAGATGTGGGTGATCATGGCCGTGACGCTAATCGGTCCGGCTCACCGCGGCTTCTCCTCGCTTGCGGACCCCGCTGCAGCTCGTTCGGCCAGACCCCACATCAGCACGTAGCACCCCGGGATCCGTGGCGCGTCTGCTCCCCACCGTCGCTGGAACTGGGTCGGCGTCTCCCCGGTGACCTCCTTGAACCTGCTGCTGAACGAGCCGAGACTGGTGAACCCGACCGCATGGCACACCTCGGTGACACCCAGGGTCGTCGCTCGCAGCAGGTCCTGTGCGCGCTCGACCCGGCGCTGGGAGACGTACGCCGCCGGCGTGACGCCGTACGTCGCCGCGAAGAGCCGGTGGAAGTGGAACTTGCTCAGTCCGGCAGCGCGAGCCATCACCTCGAGGTCCAGCGGCTCGGCATAGTGCCGGTCGACGTGATCGCGGGCCCGGCGCAGATGGACCAACACCTCGCCGGGGGCGCGAGTGACCGGAGCGCTCATGGTGACATCCTGCCCGGGCCGGGGGGACGTGTCGGCGCTGCGGCTCAACCCGGCTGGTGGCTGGCCTCGACGGCGAGGCGGTCCACCAGGTCGTTCATCGGGTCACCGGAGTGGCCCTTGACCCAGCGGAAGTCGACGTCTCCGCGCTCCTCGACGAGGTCGATCAGCGGCTCCCACAGGTCGCGGTTGGCGACCGGCTTCTTCGCCGAGTTCAGCCAGCCGCGTGCTCGCCAGCCGGTCCACCATGAGTTCTGAAAGCAGTTCACGACGTACGTCGAATCGCTGACCACCACCAGCGGACCGGGCAAGGAGCGGATCGCCTCGTAGGCGGCCCGCACCTCCATCCGCTGGTTGGTCGTGGCGGGGTCGTGGCCCGACCCCTGTGGCCCGTCGAGCACCGCCCAGGCCCAGCCACCCGGACCCGGATTCCCACGACAGGCACCGTCGGTGAACGCCTCGAGCGTCCCTGCCGGAACGGCCGGCACCGTCTGGTCCACCGTCTGGGCCACCGTCTGGGCGACCGTCGCGGCACAGGCTGCGTGCACCCAGGCCTTCCCGTCTGCCGAGCGCACGATCTCCTCACCCGGCTGGACCCGCACGGGGCAGGCGGCGCATCGGGTGGCATATCTGGCCTGCATGTCCCGGGGGTACTCCTTCACTGGCGGGGTTGCGTCTTGCGGTCTACGGTTGCGCCATGAGCAACGCTGTCGCGGAGGTCACCGGAGGGGTCCAGTCGGTCGACCGCGCCCTGCGGATCCTGGAGATCCTCGCGCGTTCCGGCGAGTCCGGCGTCACCGACGTGGCGGCGGCGCTGGGAGTGCACAAGAGTACGGCCTTCCGACTCGTCGCCACTCTCGAGCAGCACGGGCTGGTCGAACAGGTCGAGGGCCGAGGAAAGTACCGCCTCGGCGTCGGACTTCTGCGCCTCGCTGGAGCCACCAGCGCTCGCCTCGACGTGGTCCAGGAGGCCAGGCCGCTGTGCAAGCAGCTCGCAGCCGCCACCGGCGAGACGGTCAACCTGGCCACCTTGAGCGGCAGCAGCGCGCTCTACCTCGACCAGGTCGCCGGGCCGTCGGCACTGCAGTCGCACAACTGGGTCGGGCAACACATCCCGCTGCACGCGACCAGCAACGGCAAGGTGCTGCTGGCGGGGTTGCCGCCCGCCGAGCTCGCGGAGCTGCTCGGCGGCCTGAAACCCTTCACCGACTCCACCATCACCAGCCGGGCCGCACTCAAGCGCGAGCTCGAGGAGGTACGCACCCAGGGATACGCCCTCGCGGTCGACGAGCTCGAGATCGGGCTGACCGCCATCGCCGCTCCGGTAAGGAACGCGCACGGTGACGTGATCTGCTCGATCAGCATCTCCGGGCCCACCTTCCGGCTGCACCAGGAGCGCTACGCCGAGGTGACGCCGCTCTTGGTGGCGGCCGCCGAAGAGCTCTCGCACCGCCTCGGGTGGGGCGCGCGCTGACCGCGCGAGCCGGGTCAGAGCGGCGCCCTCCGTAGGTCTCGATGTCCTCACGAACCTTGACGACACGGCAAGCGTTGACCATTGTGTTTCGCATAGCGCCGGACCGTTGCGGATAGCGCAACGATCGGCAGAACGGAAGAACATGCCCGAGAACTTCATCGCAGGGGGTTGGGCGGCTGCCATCCACGGCGGACGCCGTGAGATCCGCTGCCCCGCCGACGGCACGCTGGTCGCAGAGATCGACGAGTCGACGACCGAGGACACTGCAGCCGCCATCGCCGCAGCCAGGACTGCCTTCGACGACGGCCCCTGGCGGGGCACGAGTGCCCGCGAGCGCGGGGACCTGTTGCTCCGCGTCGCGGACCTGCTTCAGCGCGACCGTGGCGTTCTCGCCCGGATGGAGTCGCTCGACACCGGCAAGCGCCTCGTCGAGAGCGAGTACGACGTCGACGACGTCACCAGCGTCTTTCGGCACTTCGGTCGGGTCGCCGACGCCGACGCCGGACGCGTGGTCGACACCGGTCGCAGCGACGTCGTCAGCCGGATCGTTCACGAGCCGGTCGGTGTCTGCGGCCTGATCACTCCCTGGAACTACCCGTTGTTGCAGGTCTCGTGGAAGGTCGCCCCCGCGCTCGCGGCCGGTTGCACGTTCGTGCTCAAGCCCAGCGAGCTCTCCCCGCACACCGCCATCCACCTGATGCGCCTGCTCGACGAGGCGGGTCTTCCCGCCGGCGTGGGCAACCTCGTCCTCGGCGACGGTCCGAACGCCGGCGCCCTGCTCAGTGAGGACCCCCGCGTCGACCTGGTCTCTTTCACCGGCGGGCTCGAGACCGGCAAGCGGATCATGGCCACCGCGTCCGGCACGGTGAAGAAGATCGCGCTCGAGCTCGGCGGCAAGAACCCCAACATCGTCTTCGCCGATGCCGACCGCGCGGCGGCCATGGACATGGCGCTCACGGCCGTTTTCCTGCACTCCGGCCAGGTCTGCTCTGCCGGGGCAAGGCTGCTCGTGCAGGACACGATCCACGACGACTTCGTCGAGGAGCTGGTGGCCCGGGCCCGCACGATCCGGCTCGGCGGACCGTTCGAGGAGTCGGCCGAGACAGGTGCACTGATCTCGCAGGCCCACCTGGACAAGGTCACGGCGTACGTCGAGGCCGGGATCGCCGAAGGCGCCACCCTCCTGCTCGGCGGGGAGCGCGTCACCGACGGCGGCCTGGCCGACGGGTTCTTCTTCGCCCCGACCATCCTGGGTGGGGTCGAGTCACACATGCGCGTCGCGCAGGAGGAGTCCTTCGGGCCCGTGCTGACCGTCGAGACGTTCACCGACG
>JBDSBU010000245.1:0-9963 GCA_039921445.1 Marmoricola sp.
CAGGAGATCACCAGCCTGAGCATGACCCGGGCAGGGGACGGCACCACCCGGGTGCTGATCCGCGTTCCCGACGCCACGGCAACCCGGTTGCGCACCTACCTGGAGGCGTTCACCTCACCGCGCCATCGGAGCCTCGAGGTCGCAGGCCGGCTCGGTCAACGGGTCCCCGGGGAGGCCGACCGAATCCCTGCCCACCGCAAGCTGGGTCGGGCCTTCTGTGCGCTGCTGGAGGCTCTCGACCCGCGCAGGATCCCGGTCCACGGCGGCGACGCGACCACGCTGGTCGTGACCGTTCCCTTGGGGACGCTGCGCCAAGAGCTCGGCACCGGCGAGCTCGGACCAACAGAGAGGCTCTCGGCCGGGGAGGTCCGACGCTTGGCGTGCACCGCGAAAATCATTCCCGCTGTGCTCGGTGGGAAGTCCGAGGTTCTCGACCTGGGCCGCAGCTCGCGGCTGTTCACCGCCGCCCAACGCAGGGCGATGATCGTCCGCGACCGCGAGTGCCGCGCCCACGGGTGCACCATCCCGGCCACCTGGTGCGAGGCCCACCACGCCGACACCCCCTGGGCGCGAGGCGGCCGCACCGACCTCGCCGACGGGCTCCTGCTCTGCTCCTGGCACCACCACCGCGCCCACGACCCCACCTACGAGACCACCCGCACAGCCCAAGGCGCCCTGCACTTCCACCGCCGACGCCGATGATGCTGAGGATGCTGAGTGTCGCTAGGGCTTGCGATCGCCCCCGCGCTCGACACCGTGCTGAATCCCACTCTCGGCGACCGGTTGCCGCGCGCGCTTCCCGGCCACGGCGCCGAGGAGCGTCTCCAAGCCCTTCTCCAGCTCCTCACGGATGCTCAGCGTGGTGCGCAGATCCATCCGCATCCGCGGGTGCACCGCGTGCGCCCGGTGCGTCGAGAAGCCCACCGCCAGCAAGAAGTCTGCCGGAAGGACGCAATGGCCGGAGCGGCCACGGGTGTCCCCGAACGCCTCAGCGGCACGGATGCCGTCACCGCGGAGGATCAGGTCCTTGGCCATCCCCTGGACCAGCATCCGACCGAGACCGGCGCCGCGATGGGCCGCGTCGACATGGACCGAGGTGAGCACGACGGCGTCTGCGCTCACCGGGGAGACCGCGAACCCGCCGGCACCCGGGACCATCACCGGGGGCGCCCAGATCAGGTGCCCGACGACCTCGCCGTCCACGATGGCGACCCGGCCGCAGGAGCCCCACTCGCGCAGCACCTTGGAGACCCAGGCGGCCTTCTCCTCGGCTTCGTGTCCACACGCAGCACTACGGCGTACGGGGTCTAGCTCCCAGAAGACGCACTCGCCACACCCCCCGGGGAGCGCGGGCAGATGGTCCAGGGTGAGCCGCTCGATCCTGCGTGCCACTCCCATGACCCCTCCTTGTCGCGCCCGCGGGGCACCACCTGATCCATCGTAGGCCGCTCGCGGCCCGCGATCACAGAGCGATTCAGCGACGCCGGGTGTGCAGGAAGTCCGCGATCCGCCCGATCGCCTCGGTCAAGGTGTCCATGTCTGGCAGCGTCACCAGACGGAAGTGGTCGGGCTCGAACCAGTTGAACCCGGTGCCGTGGGTGACCAGGATCTTCTTGGCGCGCAGCAGGTCGAGCACGAACGCCTCGTCGTCCTCGATGCCGAACATCTCGGTGTCCAGCTTGGGAAAGCAGTACAGCGCCCCACGAGGCTCCACGCAGCTCACCCCTGGGATCTCGTTGAGCATCCGCGAGGCCGCCTTGCTCTGCTCATAGAAGCGGCCGCCGGGATGGATGTACTCGTTGATCGACTGGTAGCCGCCCAGAGCGGTCTGGATGGCGTGCTGGGCCGGCACGTTGGGACACATCCGCATGTTGGCGAGCAGGGTCAGGCCCTCCAGGAAGTCCAGGGCAAGGTGCTTGGGTCCCGAGATCGCCACCCAGCCCGCGCGGTAGCCGCAGACCCGGTAGGCCTTGGAGAGCCCGCTGAAGGTCAAGCAGAGCACGTCGTGGCCGGCGTAGGTCGCGGTGTGGTGGTGCACCGCGTCGTCGAACAGGATCTTCTCGTAGATCTCGTCACTGAAGACCACCAGGTCGTGGCGCCGGGCGATCTCGACCAGGCCCTTGACGGTCTCCTCGCTGTAGACCGCGCCCGTGGGGTTGTTCGGGTTGATGATCACCAAGCCCTGGGTCTGGGGCGTGATCTTGGCCTCGATGTCGGCCAGGTCCGGGTCCCAGCCGTTCTCCTCGTCGCACCGGTAGTGCACCGGCGTACCGCCCGAGAGCGAGACCGCGCCGGTCCACAGCGGGTAGTCGGGGGCGGGCACCAGGATCTCGTTGCCCTCGTCGAGGAAGGCCTGGAGCGTCATCGTGATCAGCTCGGAGACGCCGTTGCCGATAAAGATGTCCTCGACCGTGGTCTCGGTCAGCCCCCGGGCCTGGTAGTACTGCGCCACCGCGGTGCGGGCGGAGTAGATCCCTCGGGAGTCGGAGTAGCCCTGTGCGTCGGGCAGGTTGTGCACCATGTCGGCCACGATCGCCTCGGGCGCCTCGAAGCCGAACGGGGCCGGGTTCCCGATGTTGAGCTTGAGGATCTTGTGGCCCTCGGCCTCCAGGCGCTGGGCCTCGACGAGGATCGGTCCGCGTACGTCGTAACGCACATGGGTCAACTTGCGGCTCTGCACGATCGGTCGCATGCCTTGAGTCTCGCAGAGCACTCTCCCCACCGCCCTTCGGTTCGCCGGGTTTGGGCACCTCGACACACGGGGCGTCGGTCGTGGCACCATCGACGCGGGCACCCGCCCTGCCTCCTACGGCCCCGCTCGCCTCGAAGGAAATCCATGCGCGACATCAGCTATCCCCCGATCATCGGCACGGCCAAGGTGCTCTTCCGGCTGCTCGGGCTGAGGTTCCAGCTGAGCGGCACAGAGCACGTGCCCCGCACCGGTGGGGCCCTGCTGGCGTTCAACCACGTCTCCTACATCGACTTCATCCTGGGCGGGTTCGCGGCCAACCCTTCGCGGCGGCTGGTGCGCTTCATGGCCAAGCGCGAGGTCTTCGACCACTCCGTGGGTGGTCCGGTGATGCGATCGATGCACCACATCTCGGTGGACCGGGGGGACGGGGCAGCCTCGATGGCCGAGGCGCTGGCCTACCTCAAGGCCGGCGAGGTCGTCGGGATCTTTCCCGAGGCCACGATCTCGCGCTCCTTCGAGGTCAAGGAGATCAAGACCGGCGCGGCCCGGATCGCCGCGGAGGCGGGCGTGCCGCTGATCCCGGTCGCCCTGTGGGGCACCCAGCGGCTGATGACCAAGGATCACCCGCGGGACTTCAGCCGCGGCAAGACCATCGGGATCCGGGTGGGAGCACCCTTGCACCCGACCGGTGAGGATCCGGTCGCGGAGACTGCCGAGCTGCACGAGCGTATGCAGGCGCTGCACGACGAGGCGATCGTGGCCTATCCCGCCGCCGAGCAGCCCCCTGGCAGCTGGTGGCTACCCGCCCGTTTCGGGGGCAGCGCTCCCACGTTGGAGCGAGCCGCCGAGCTCGATGCGCAGGAGAAGGCCGAGCGCGCCGCACGACGGGCCAAGAAGGCCGCGTCCACCGATTGACAAGTCGTCATGTGGTTTTAGCTCTTTGTCGACAAAGTGCTAATCCTCCACACGTTCGTCTCAGATCGGGCGGTCGTCGCGGTTGCGGGGGTCGATGATCCCGACGATCCGCTCCAGGTCGGCCAACGAGGCGAACTCGATCGCGATCTTGCCCTTCGTGCGACCCAGGGTCACCTTCACCCGCGTGTCCAGTCGGTCGCCGAGGCGGTCGTTGAGGTCGGCCAGTCCCGGGGCGCTGGGCCGCGCGTGCCGCACCGGCGCCTCGTCGTCGGACCCCAGCTCACCGATGGCGACGAGCTCCTCGAGCCCACGCACGGAGATGCCCTCGGCCACGACCCGCGCAGCAAGACGGTCCTGGTCGGCGGCGTCGGGCACCGCCAGCAGCGTGCGGGCGTGTCCGGCGCTCAGAACGCCGGCTCCCACGCGACGCTGGACCGCAGGTGAGAGGTTCAGCAGCCGCAGGGTGTTGCTGATCTGCGGTCGGCTGCGCCCGATCCGCCCCGCGAGCTCGTCATGGGTGCAGCCGAAGTCGTCGAGCAGCTGCCGGTAGGCGGCCGCCTCCTCGAGCGGGTTGAGCTGCGAGCGGTGCAGGTTCTCCAGCAGCGCGTCGCGCAGCATGTCGTCGTCACCGGTCTGACGGACGATCGCCGGGATCGCCTCGAGCCCGGCCTCCTGGGTCGCGCGCCAGCGACGCTCACCCATGATCAGCTCATAGCTGGACTCCCCGGTTCGACGTACGACGACCGGCTGGAGCAGGCCGATCTCCTTGATCGAGTGCACCAGCTCAGCCATGGCCTCCTCTTCGAAGACCTGCCGTGGCTGGCGTGCGTTCGGGGAGATCTGGCCCACGGGAAGCTCGGCGAAGTAGGCCCCGGCCACCTGCACCGGCTCCACGACGGCCGTCGGCGCGGTGCCGTCGGTCGATTCCCCGGAGGAGCCAGCCGGATCGTCTCGACCGGCGTGGTGACCGACGGGGTGGCTCGGCTGGTCGGCGTACCCCCCGGGGGAGGAGGGCGGCGCAGTCGGGATCAGCGACCCGAGGCCGCGCCCCAGGCCACGTCGGACGGGGGGCTTGTTGCTCATCGGTTCTCCTCCACGGCGACGGCCCCTCGGTGGGCGAGCTCACGGGCCGCCTCCAGATAGCTCAGCGCACCTGGCGAACCCGGATCGTAGGTCATCACGCTCTGGCCGTAGCTGGGCGCCTCGGAGACCCGGACCGAGCGGGGGATCGACGTCTTGAGCACCTGGTCGGCGAAGTGCTCGCGGACCTCGGCAGCGACGCCGGCGGCAAGGTTGGTCCGCGAGTCGAACATCGTGATCAGGATCGTGGAGACATCCAGGTCCTGGTTGAGGTGGGTGCGCACCATCTCCACTGTCTCCAGGAGCTGGCCCAGGCCCTCGAGGGCGTAGTACTCCGCCTGGATCGGGATCAACATCTCGGCACCCGCCACCAATGCGTTCAACGTGAGCAGACCCAAGGAGGGTGGGCAGTCGATCAGCACATAGTCGTAGCGGTCCACGCCTCCGGAGTGGACCAGCGGATGGGCCGCGATCGCCTTGCGCAGCCGGCTCTCCCTGGCCACCACGCTGACCAGCTCGATCTCGGCCCCTGCCAGGTCGATCGTGGCCGGCACCACGAAGAGCCCTGGTACTTCGCCGTGCTCCTGGACCACGTCCTCCAGGGGCACACCCTCGATCAGCACGTCGTAGGAGGAGAGCGTGCCGCGGTGGTGGTCGACCGCGAGCGCGGTAGAGGCATTGCCCTGAGGGTCCAGATCGATCGCCAGCACCCGAAGTCCGTGCTGGGCCAGCGCCACGGCCATGTTCACCGTGGTGGTGGTCTTGCCCACCCCGCCCTTCTGATTGGCCACCACCATCACCCGGGTGCGACTGGGGCGCGGCAGGGGTGCCCCGAACCGGCGACCTTCGCGAGCCATCAGCTGGTGCTCCACGGCTCTCGCCATCGGGGTGGACTCATCGAAGCGCGCGGTCTGCACGTCGAGCTCGGCGGCCGTGCGTACGCCGGTCCGGTCGCTGGGCCGATCTTCGGGCCGATCTTCGGGCCGGTCGCTGGGCCGGTCGTCAGGCCGGTCGTCGCTGCCGGAAGCGCCGGAAAGCGGGTCAGTCACTGCAATTGCCTCTTCTGTTGTTTCACGTGAAACAACTTCTGCCTGTGGAAAACCTGGGTCAATCTGTGGACGGTCACGCTCAGAGACCCATCCCAGACCGGTGGATAACTTCTGCGTATCGGAAACGGGCCAGCCCAAGCCAGACTCGGCTCGGCGTCGCTCGAGGTCCTCGGATCCGGCCACCACGGCCCTAGGAGCACTCACTTCTGTCCTCGACGTGACAACGCCGTTCCCCTTCACTCAACTCGCCTTGACCGTGCGCACGACCGTCACGGGGTCCCGCAACCAGCGTTCACCGACCGACTCGACGCTGATCTCGCGTCCTCCCAGGCGGTGGATCAAGCTGCGGTGCTGGTCGACCTCAGCCATGGCTGTAGAGCCTTTCATGGCCAGGAACAATCCGCCTCCCCTGGTGAGCGGCAAGGACCACCGCGCCAACCGGTCCATGGGTGCCACCGCCCGGGACGTGACCACGTCGAACTGCAACTCCTTGGTCTCCTCTGCCCGGCCGCGCCGAACGACCACATTCTGCAGACCCAGCTCCGCCACAGCGAGCTCGAGGAACGCCGTACGCCGAAGCAACGGCTCCAACAGGGTCACCCTCAGGTCGGGTCGTCGGATCGCCAAGGCAATGCCCGGCAGCCCGGCGCCGCTGCCAACGTCACACACGGTGGCGTCGGCCGCCATCAGTTCGGTGACAACGGCACAGTTGAGCAGATGCCGCTCCCAGAGCCGGGGTACCTCCCGAGGACCGATCAGTCCGCGCACAGTCGCCTCGCTGGCCAGCAGCTGGGCGAATTGCTCGGCCAACGGCAGTGCAGCAGCAAACACCCCCCGCGCCTCGAGAGGGGCGGGGGGTGTTTCACGTGAAACCTCAGTCATCGAACCTCAGTCATCGAACCGCCGTCATCGGGTCAGCTCTCATTCACCCGGCAGCACGACCACGTACCGACGCGGCTCGGTGCCCTCGGACTCCGAGTTCAACCCGGCGGCAGCGACGACGTCGTGCACCACCTTGCGCTCGAACGGCGACATCGGGTCCATCGAGGCAGACTTCCCCGACTCCTTGACCTGCGCCACAACGGTTTCAGCCTGCTTCTCCAACTCCGTACGCCGGGTCGCCCGGTGGCCGCTCACATCGAGCATCAACCGCGACCGCTCGCCGGTCTCACGGTAGACCGCCAGCCGAGTCAGCTCCTGGAGCGCCTCGAGGACCTCGCCCTTGGCTCCCACCAGGGCGGGCAGATCCGCGCCAACGATGGAGACGGTCGCGCGGTCACCCTCGACATCCATGTCCAGGTCACCGTCGAGGTCCACGATCTCGAGCAGCTCCTCGAGGTAGTCCGCCGCGATCTCGCCCTCCTGCTCGAGCCGCTTGCGCTTGCTGGGGCGAGCGCTGTCGCCCTCGGTCCCGTCCTCGGCGTCGTCCTCAGCGTCGTTCGAGTCCTCGTCCTCGTCCGTGTCGGCAGCCTCATCGACGTCGCCATCCGGGACCAACGCCTCGGACTCGCTGGCCTCAGGTACGCCGGGCGCCTCTCGCACTGCGGAGTCCTCGGTCTCGTCGGTGTTCTCGTCGATCTGGCTCATCTGCTCGCTCACTTGTTCCCGTCCTCGTCACTGATCTGGTCCTTGAGCTGGTCCGGAGACCCCGCTGCCGGATCCTGGTCCCCGTGCTGGGGTGGCATGTTGGCGCCGGTGGCATCGCCCGAAGCATTCGCCTGGGCACCCGCCTGACCAGCGGGTTTGGTCTTGCGCTGCGAGCGCGACTGCTTCTTGGGCTGCTGGCGCGGGGCCGGCTTCGGAGCCTCGTCGATGGTCTCCACCGACTCAGCAACTGCCGCCTCAGGTGCCGGAAGCCCCTTGCGTGCGCGCTTGGCCTCGTCCCTTGCGACCTTGGCCGCAAACGCCTCGGTATTGGGCGCCGGGTTGTTGCGGATCACGTAGAACTGCTGGCCCATGGTCCACAGGTTCGAGGTCGTCCAGTACAGGAGCACACCGATCGGGAACGCGATGCCACCGACCGCGAACACGACGGGCAGCACGTAGAGCAGCATCTTCTGCTGCTGGGCATAGGGGCCGGTGAGCGCATCGGCGGGCATGTTCTTGCTCATCAGCTGCCGCTGGGTCAAGAACGTGGTGGCGGTCATCGCGAGCACCAGCACCGCGGCGATCAGCTGCACGGTGGTGTTGCCGTCCGACTTCAAGAACGTTGAGGAGATCTTCCCGCCGAAGAGCTCAGCGTCACGCAGCTGCTGGGCCTGGACGTCGGTGAGCAGACCCCGGCCGGCGCCGTTCTTGGCTGCCTGGTCGATCAGCCGGAAGAGGCCGAGGAAGATCGGCATCTGCACGATCAGCGGCAGGCAGGAGGAGAACGGATTGGTCTTGGTCTCCCGGTAGAGGTTCATCGTCTCCGCAGCGAGCTTCTCCCGGTCGTGCCCGTACTTCTTCTGCAGCTCCTTGACCCGCGGCTGCAGCAGCTGCATGTTTCGGCTGGACTTGATCTGCTTGACGAACAGGGGGATCAGAAGGGCTCGGATCACCAGGGTCAGCCCGATGATCGACAGCGCCCACGAGGCGCCGGAGGACTCACCGAAGATGCTGCCGAAGACCTGGTGGAAGCCCAGCATGACTGCGCTGATCAGGAAGTACAGCGGCTTCATGATGAAGCCACCGAGATTGCTGAAGAAGGACACTCAGACTCCTTGAGTCATGTGAGGGGAAGTTGGCTCACGCGGTGGAACCGGATCGTGCCCGCCGTCGGCCCAGGGATGGCAGCGCAGCACCCGGCGTAGGGCAAGCCAGGTCCCCCACAGACTGCCATGCACGGTGACAGCCTCCAGCGCATAGGCCGAACAACTGGGGTGGTAGCGACAGACCTGTCCGTAGAGCGGGCTGATCGCAAACCGATAGCCGCGCAGGAGCCGGATCAGCAACCACTTCATCTCGCGAGCACCTTGCCCAGGCAGCGGTCGAGCTCCTCGCCCAGAACGGCGTACGACGCCGCGGCGGCGACTGGCTGGGCGCGCACCACGAGCACACTGAAGTCCGGGAGCAGCGCGAGGCGCTCCCGGATCAGGTGACGAAGTCGGCGTTTCACAAGATTTCGGATGACCGCGTTGCCCACGGCCTTGCTCACCACCAACCCGATCCGCGGCGCCCGGAGGCGTGCGGGGTCGCGGTCCGCCACAGCCGTGAGGTCCGGCTGAGGGGTCGCGTTCGGGGTCAGCAGGTGCACCACCAGCACCGGGCCACCCGATCGGTGGCCCCGACGGACCACCTCGCGGAAGTCCCCGGCAGTGGTCAGACGGTTCTCGGCGGCGAGCACGCTCGCGAGGAAGAGCCGCCTCAGGCAGCGAGGCGGTCGCGGCCCTTACGACGACGTGCGGACAGGATCGCGCGACCCGCACGCGTGCGCATGCGCAGGCGGAAGCCGTGTGTCTTTGAACGCCGACGGTTATTGGGCTGGAAAGTGCGCTTGCTCAACGTATTCACTCCACTCGAGGATGCATGGATCGCAGGTCGATCTCCGGGTCGTACGACGAGACCCGCCAGTTCTTGAGCAACTGAGTTGTTCGGTCAACTGGCACCGCTCGCCCACGCACAAGGTCCGGGTCGGACCGTCATGGACATGCGGCACCGGTAGACACCGGATTCGACCTGCCAACGGTACGTTCTGGCGCAGGGCAGGGTCAACTCGGGCGCCAGCGCGCCAGGCTTGCAGGACTGTCCCAAGGGTCCGCGACCCGCAATTCTCGCAGGTTCTCACTCAGAACTTGCCTCCGACACGCCGCGTCTGGGCTAGCAATCAGGTGCCAGCGGTTGATCCACAGGCTGTGGACTTGTTAGTTTCAGGCCCCTCCCGCCGGCTTGGCACCCGGACCCCGCACCGGCACCCCAGACCCCCCTCTGGACTCGGCCCGGGGCCGTTCCCAGCCGTGGCGGGGGTAAGAAAAAACGCCAAAAGTGACCGACCCGCCGCGGGTGGTCCCGGTGCAGTACCGGACAGCTCGTCGGATCGCACAACCTGTGGACAAAGGTGTGGACGCCGGTGCCTCGTGGCACGATCGAGAAGCCCGCAGCCACATCGAGCGCAACCGGCTCGAGCGCAGTGTTCGAGAAGCCAAACGACAGTGCCAGACCAGCACGAGCCATCAACAAGGGAGCGCGACGCGGCGTGGATTCAGGACATAACCCAGGTGCACCGGAGACCAGCGACAGCCCCCGCAA
>JBDSBU010000246.1:0-9511 GCA_039921445.1 Marmoricola sp.
CCTCAAGAGATCGCCGGAGACCAGCCACACCGGCGGGCTCATCGGGGCCAGCGCCGACCTGATGCGGCGACACGGGGTGGACGCCGAGGTGCTGCGGGTCGTCGACCTCGGTGTCGCCACCGGGGTCTATCCCGACATGACCGAGCACGGCTGGTCGACCGACGCCTGGCCGGAGATCTACGAGCGGGTGCTGGCCAGCGACATCCTGGTCCTCGCCGGCCCGATCTGGCTCGGCGACAACTCGAGTGTGATGAAGCAGATCATCGAGCGGTTGTACGCCGGCTCCGGGGAGCTCAACGACGCCGGGCAGTCGCGCTACTACGGCCGGGTGGGCGGGTGCCTGATCACCGGAAACGAGGACGGCATCAAGCACTGCGCGATGAACATCCTCTACTCGTTGCAGCACGTCGGCTACACGATCCCCCCGCAGGCCGATGCTGGCTGGATCGGCGAGGCCGGTCCCGGCCCGTCGTACCTCGACGAGGGCAGCGGTGGGCCCGAGAACGACTTCACCAACCGCAACACCGCCTTTCTGACCTGGAACCTGATGCACCTCGCCAAGATGCTCAAGGACGCCGGTGGCGTTCCGGCGTACGGCAACCTCCGCCCGGAGTGGCGCGACGGGGCGCGCTTCGGCTACGAGAACCCTTAGTACCGCTGAACCCCTGGGTGCTTCAGACGCGGCCGCCGCGCTCGAAGTCGTAGCCACCGACGACCGCCGCGTCGAGACTGCCGTCGGCGCGCTGTTGCCTCCAAGACATCACCAGACTTCCGTAGACCAGCTCGAAGACATCAGTAGGCGTCGCGTTGGTGTCGTCAGGGGCCATCGCGTAGGACGTGATCATCACGTTGGTCAAAGTGATCGTCAGGTAGGCCTGTGGCCGCTCGCCGCGGGAGACGGCGAAGAACTCGGCGTCCCGGAACGTTTGACCTTGCGCTGCGGCCTCGAACAGCTTGGGCGAGGCGATGCTCGAGCGAGCGATGGCGGTGAAGGGTCGCGGCACCGGGCGGCTCCTCCGACGGCCGCTACCCCCTGCTGGGGGGTTGTTGTCGACTCCCACCGACCAGTCCAGGATGTCGATCTGACCGCGATGGTCCTTGTCGCTCGAGTCCCCTTGGATGCTGCCCAGGCGCAGGAAGAAGTCATGGTTCGGAGAGCTCGGCACGCTGACGGCGGCGGCGCTCTGGCCACTAGCGGCAGCCAGGCTGGCACCGAGGGCGGTGGCTCCGAGGACGCCCCCGAGCAGGGTCCGGCGTGAGGCGATCGGTTGGTCTGACATGGTTTCCCTCCGCCTGCGGCGGACACCGCAGGTCCTGTTCGCAAACTAGACCCGCGCAGACCCGATGCACAGAGTTAGCGCGTACGCTCCCGATTTGTGCGCGTAGTGGTCTTGACCGGTGCCGGGATCTCGGCTGAGAGCGGCCTGCCGACCTTCCGTGACGCCGACGGCCTCTGGGAAGGCCACGACCCGATGACGGTCGCCACCCCGGAGGCGTACGACGCCGACCCCGACCTGGTCCACCGCTTCTATGACGCCCGCCGAGCGGCGCTGGCCCAGGTGCAGCCGAATGCGGCCCACGCCGCCCTCGCCCGCTTGGAGCAACGACTCGGGGACGACCTCTACGTCGTCACCCAGAACATCGACGACCTGCACGAACGAGGCGGGTCGCAGCGGGTGCACCACATGCACGGTCTCCTGCAGAGCGCCTGGTGCGTTTTCTGTTCCGCCCGCCATCACTGGACCGGCGCGTTGGTGGACCGGCCGCGCTGTCCGAGCTGTGGAAGGACCGGGTTGCGGCCCGATGTCGTCTGGTTCGGTGAGATGCCACACGGCATGGAGGAGGTGCAGCAGGCGATCTTCGACTGCGACCTGTTCGTGGCGATCGGCACGTCGGGGATGGTCTACCCGGCGGCGGCCTTCGTGCACTTTGCCATCGGCAGCGGGTCCGAAACCCTCGAGATCAACCTGGCTCCGGACCCGGTCAGCGACTTCTCGCAGTCACGACGGGGGCCGGCGACCGAGGTCGTTCCGGCCTGGGTCGAGGAGATCCTGGGCTGACCCCGAGCGCCGGTCTATACCCGGCAAATGCGGCAACTGAGGAGATTCTGGTCATGACCCCGCGGGTCGACGCCCGGCCCCGGCGTTCGATGCTTCTTGTCGGCGGTGCCGCCGCTGCCCTGCTCGTCGTACTCACCGGCTGCAGCGTCTCGACCGGCCCGGACTCGCTCCCAGGGACCGAGATTGCCAAGAAGGCCAATGCCGAGCTGGTCAGGAGCAACCCCGACATGGTCGAGGGTGAGCTCACCTGCAACAAGATCGACTACGAGGTCGGCGCGACCTCGAGGTGCCTGCGGACCGTGGACGTGGGAAACGGTCAGATCGTCCAGATCGAGACCACGGGGAAGATCACCAGCACCGGGGACCGCGGGAAGTTCAACATCGCCGTCGACAAGGAGGCCAAGGAGTTCGGTCTCAGTGGCGAGACGATCGCAACCGATCTCAGCACGCAGTACGCCGACCAGTTCGGCGTCAAGCCCGACTCCGCGGACTGTCCCTACCTGCTTGGCGAGGTGGGCACCAAGGTCGTGTGCACGCTGACGCTGCCGGACAAGGACGTGAAGGTCGAGGTCGAGGCCACCGAGGTCGACGCGGCCGAGTTCAACACCAACTATGAGTTCCGGGTAGTGCCCGACTGAGCCCAGCCTTCCCTTCGTTGCCGGGGGTGGGGTCGCCGGGGATCATGGACCCATGACCTCCACGACCCCGACTCCGGCGGCCGAAGACCTCCCTCTCGAGGGGCAGCACGCCCACGAGCCGCACACCGAGTCCTCCGCGAGCCGGATCAACGCGCTGCGTGCCGCGGTGCTCGGTGCCAACGACGGGATCGTCTCGGTGGCGGGTCTCGTGATGGGCGTTGCCGGTGCCACCACCGACCGGAACACGATCCTGGTCGCTGGAGTCGCCGGCCTCGTCGCCGGTGCCCTGAGCATGGGCGCCGGCGAGTACGTCTCGGTGAGCACCCAACGCGACACCGAACGCGCGCTGATCGAGAAGGAGACCCGCGAGCTGGCCGAGGAGCCCGAGGAGGAGCTTGCCGAGCTGGCCGGTATCTATCGTCACAAGGGGCTCTCCGAAGCGCTCGCCCACCAGGTGGCCGTCGAGCTCACCGAGCACGACGCCCTGGGGGCCCACCTGGAGGTGGAGCTCGGCATCGACCCGGACGACCTCACCAACCCATGGCATGCGGCCTGGGCCTCGATGCTCGCCTTCACCGTGGGTGCTCTGCTCCCGGTGCTCACGATCTTGCTGTTCGCGCCGAGCCTGCGCGCCGTCGTGACACTGGTCGCGGTCGCGTTCGCGCTGGCGGGGACCGGCCTGATCAGCGCCAAGATCGGTGGCGGCGCCGTACGCCCGGCCGTCCTGCGCAACATGGCAGGCGGGACCTTGGCGATGGCGGTGACCTACGTGATCGGAACGCTGGTCGGCACCGGACTCGCCTGAGCACCCCGGCTGGTCTGGTTTGTCGGTGAGACGGTGATCTCATTACCCGGAAGTCGGACCGATTTCCCATAGGTTCGCCTCGTGAAGATCGCAGTGGTAAAGGAAGGTCGTGCCGGCGAGACGCGGGTAGCGATGGTGCCCGAGCTCGTCGGCAAGTTGGTCGAGCTCGGCTACGAGGTGGTGATCGAGCCAGACGCCGGTGCAGGCGCGGAGTACGACGACCAGCTCTACGTCGAAGCGGGTGCCACGGTCTCCGACCAGGCCCTCAGCGACGCCGACGTCGTCATCGGGGTGAACCCGCTCACCAGCCAGCGCGCGCGCCAGCTGCCCCTGGGTGCGGCCACGATCTCCTTCCTGCCCGTGAACTCATCGCACGACCTGGTGGCCGACCTGCGCGACCTGCAGGTCAACTCCTTCGCGATGGAGCTGGTCCCACGGATCTCCCGGGCACAGTCGATGGACGCGCTGTCCTCACAAGCACTCGTCTCCGGCTATCGCTGCGCGATCGTCGCGGCAGGGCTGCTGCGTCGCTTCTTCCCGTTGAACATGACCGCCGCCGGCACCGTGCAGCCTGCCCAGGTCGTCGTGCTCGGTGCGGGGGTGGCAGGTCTGCAGGCGATCGCGACCGCCAAGCGCCTCGGCGCGGTCGTGCAGGCCTACGACGTCCGGGCTGCTGCGGCCGAGGAGATCCGCTCGGTGGGGGCGAAGGCGATCGAGCTCGATCTCGAGACGCTCGAGGGCTCGGGTGGCTACGCCCGCGAGATGACCGACGACCGAGCGGCCCGCCAGCGCGACCTGCTCGCGCCGTACATCGCCAAGGCGGACGCACTGATCACTACCGCCGCCGTCCCTGGGCGTCAGGCGCCGATGCTGGTCACCGCCGAGATGGTCGAGCAGATGAAGCCCGGCTCCGTCGTGGTCGACCTTGCGGCAGAGACCGGCGGGAATGTTCAAGGATCCTTGCCCGGCAAGGTCGTCAGGATCGGGCACGCGCAGGTCTGGGGCGGTGACAACGTGCCGGCGCAGATGCCCGGCCCGGCCTCGAAGCTCTACGCGCAGAACATCGTCAGCCTGCTCACGCTGATGACCCACGAGGGCCAGTTCGCGCCGGACTACGCCGACGAGGTGGTCGCCGGTGCCGCGGTCACGCACGACGGTCGGATCGTCCACGAGCCCACCCGCGAGGCGATCGAGGGCCCGGCCCTGATCACCGAGCCCGCGCCGGTCGCCGAACCAGAGCCGCCTAAGCCCACGGCGCCCGCCGACCCGATGGCCACCCAGCAGCTGGATCTGCCCTTTGACCAGGAGGAGGACAAGTGAACGACGCAGTCGTCTGGCTGACGATCTTCATCCTGAGCGTCTTCGTGGGTGTCGAGGTGATCTCCAAGGTCTCCTCGACCCTGCACACCCCATTGATGTCGGGGGCCAACGCCATCCACGGCATCATCCTGCTCGGCGCGATCCTGGTCACCGGGACCACGGACAACGCCTTCGCGGTCGCGGTCGGCCTGGTGGCGATCGTGCTGGCCGCGGTCAACATGATCGGCGGCTTCGTGGTCACCGACCGGATGCTGCAGATGTTCACGCCCAAGAAGAAGCCACGCGGGGGCACCACCCCTGCGACCCCCTCGAAGACCAAGGGAGGCGCCAAGTGAGCGCCACCCCGACCTGGGTCCAGCTGGTTTACCTCGCCTGCGCGGTCTGCTTCATCCTCGCCCTGAAGGGGCTGGCCGGTCCGAAGACGGCGAGGAGGGGCAACCTGATCGGTGCCGTGGCGGCCGTCGTTGCCTGCGTGGTGCCGTTCCTCTACCTCGACCTCAAGCACGTGCCGCTGATCCTGGTCGCGATCGCGATCGGCACCGCCGGCGGCGTGTTCGGTGCCCAGCGGGTGCAGATGACCCAGATGCCGCAGATGGTGGCGCTCTTCAACGGGGTCGGTGGTGGCGCCGCGGCCCTGGTCGCGCTGCTCGAGCTCGAGGAGATCATCGGTCTCGGCGCCGACGTGAACTGGTTCGTGCTCGCGGCTACCGCCTTCACCGTCTTCGTCGGCTCGGTCTCCTTCTCCGGCTCGGTGGTGACCTTCGCGAAGCTGCAGGAGCTGATGTCCTCGGCACCGTTGGTCTTTCGCGGTCTCGCGCTCGCCTTCGGTGGCGGGATCGTGGCTGCCGTCGGGCTCTCGACACAGCTGGTGCTCAGCCCTGCGATGTGGGTCGGGGTGGTGCTCGGCCTGGTCGGGCTGATCTTCGGCCTGCTCCTGGTGCTGCCGGTCGGCGGGGCCGACGTACCGATCGTGATCTCGCTGCTCAATGCGTTCACCGGCCTCACCGTCGCCGCCGGTGGCTACGTGCTGGAGAACGTCGTACTCCTTGTCGCGGGGACGCTCGTCGGGGCTTCGGGAACCTTCCTGACCCTGCTGATGGCGCGCGCCATGGGTCGATCGGTGACCAACATCCTCTTCGGTGCGCTCAAGGGCGGCTCGACGCTGGGCGCCGGTGTCGCCTCGGACCGTCCGGTGAAGTCGGCCGGGCCCGAGGACGTCGCGATCATGCTGGCGTACGCCGAACGCGTGATCATCATTCCCGGCTACGGACTCGCGGTCGCCCAGGCCCAGCACACCTTGCGTGAGCTGGTCGACGTGCTCAGCGAGCGCGGTGTCGACGTCGACTACGCGATCCACCCGGTCGCGGGTCGGATGCCCGGGCACATGAACGTGCTGCTCGCCGAGGCCCAGGTGCCTTACGAGCAGCTCAAGGAGATGGACGAGATCAACGGCGATTTCAAGGACGCCGACGTGGTCCTCGTGGTCGGTGCCAACGACGTCGTGAACCCGGCGGCGAAGACCTCACCCGGCGCACCGATCTACGGCATGCCGATCCTGAACGCCGACGAGGCCAAGGCCGTGGTGTTCATGAAGCGCTCCATGCGCCCGGGCTTCGCGGGCATCGAGAACGAGCTGCTCTTCGAGGAGAACACCACGCTGCTCTTCGGTGACGCCAAGGACTCGATGGGCAAGCTGCTGAGCGCGGTCAAGGCGCTCTAGCTCGACCTTCCCTTCTCGGGTTGAGTGCTGCAATGGTCGCCAGGGCGACCACCTCAGCACTCAACCGCGAGGCTGTGGAGGACCGGTCGCGCGGACAGGGTCCGCGGCGGACACTTCGTGGCCATGGGAAGTGACTTGTGGCGCGGTGTTGCTGCCGCCCAGGACGGCATGATCTCGTTGCGCCAGCTCCAGCAGTACGGCGTGACGCGCTCCGCGCTGCGCAATCGGCTGAGCTCGGGCCGCTGGGTCAGGCGCAGCGCGCACGTGGTCGGCACGACAACGGGTGACCTCACGGCGAGGCAGCTGATGTGGCTCGGAGTGCTGCATGCCGGGAACGGGGCGCTCGTCGGGGGACTCACCGCCGCGGGCCTCTACGGCTTGCGCAACTGGGAGCGCGAGAGCGTCACGATCCTGGTGCCGGACGACTGGTCCTTCGATCCGGTCCCTGGGCTCACCTTCTTCCGGACACGACGCTCGCTGGATGACCTGCGGGCCGCGCGAGCTCCTCGTGCAGGGGTGCTGCCGGTGTGTCATCTCGAGCCGGCGGTGCTGCTCTTCGCGGGTTACGACCGCAGCGCACGGACAGCCCAGGGCGTGGTCGCGGCCGTCGTACAGCAAGAGCTGACGAGCGTCGAGGACCTGCGGCGGTGGCTGCTGCGAATGCGCCCACTGCGAAGGTCGAGACAGCTCCAGCGGGTCTTGCTCGACATCGAGGGTGGTGCTCAGTCACTCGCAGAGATCGACGTGCGCCGGATGTGCCGACTCGGGGGGATCCCCTTGCCGAACCGCCAGCGGCCGCGTCGCGACCGGGAGGGAAAGCAGCGATTCACCGACTGCGAGTGGCACCTGGCGGGTGGGGTGGTCGTCGTCCTGGAGATCGACGGCGGCTTCCACGTGGGCGTCGAGAACTACGAGCGCGACATGCGGCGGCAGCGCAAGATCACCACGTTGCGCCGGATCGTGCTGCGGTGCGGCGCGATCGAGCTCCGGGATGAGCCGGAGGCGGTGCTTGAGGACCTTCGGGCGCTGGGTGTCGGGAGCTTGAGTGCCTGAGTGGTCGCTCTGGCGACCACCTCGGCACTCGACCGGCTAGTGGGCCAGGCCGTAGAGCCGGTCGCCCGCGTCGCCGAGGCCCGGGACGATGTAACCCTTCTCGTTGAGGCGCTCGTCGAGGGCCGCAGTCACCACGGTGACGGGTACGTCGATGCCAGTCAGCCCGGCCTCGAGGTTCGCCACGCCCTCGGGGGCGACCAGCAGGCACACACAGGTGATGTGGTCGGCCCCGCGGTCGGTGAGGAAGCGGATCGCCGCGGCCAGGGTCCCGCCGGTGGCCAGCATCGGGTCGAGGACGTAGCACTGCCGCCCGGAAAGGTCGGCCGGCAGACGCTCGGCGTACGTCGAGGCCTCGAGCGTCTCCTCGTTGCGGACCATGCCGAGGAAGCCGACCTCGGCCGTCGGGATCAGTCGCATCATCCCCTCGAGCATTCCTAGTCCGGCGCGCAGGATCGGTACCACGAGCGGGCGGGGGCGGCTCAGGTTGACGCCCTCGGTGGGACCGACCGGTGTGGTGATGTGCACCGGCTCGACGCGTACGTCACGGGTCGCCTCGTAGGCGAGCAGCGTGACCAGCTCCTCGGTGAGCCTGCGGAAGTCTGGCGAGGCGGTGTCGCGGTCGCGCAAGGTGGTGAGCTTGTGCGAGACGAGAGGGTGGTCGACCACGTGCAGGCGCATGGCCTGAGCCTAGTGGTGCAGACGACACCTCTCGTTGGTGGTCCTGACCGCCGCGTTCTGTCACCATCAGGCACGAGAGGCGGGATTTGCGATGGCACAGATGAGTGATGCCGAGGTCGGTGAGATCGACCTGGCGGTGGTCGCCTACCGCGACGAGGGCGACTGGCACCTGGCCGAGCTCGCCCAGCGCTCGTTGGACTCGGTCGACGACATCGCCCGCGAGCTGCGCCGTTATCCCGGGGAGTCGGGCGCGCTGGCGTTGATCGGGGTGGCCGAGGACTTCGTGCTGCTGGTTCGTGCGCAGGGCTCGCTGGTGCGGGTGCTGCTCTCCGACGCCTCCGCCGCGACGGACTGGACCCTGGCTTTCTCGGCGGTCGAGCACATCGGTGTGCACATCGACGACGACGACGAGCAGGTGCCGGCCGGTGACCTCGGGATCGTCTCCGACATCGGGATGACGGCGAGTGAGATGGGGGAGCTGCTCGACGACTACGACCTGTTCCCCGAGGAGATCCTCAGCGACATCGCCGCCACCGTCGGATTCGGGGAGAAGTTCGACAACCTCGTCGGCATCTCCGGGTGACCGGTCGCTGGGAGCCGGCGATGGAGTCGGCGCTCGCCCTGGCGCGGGAAGCGACAGCCAGCGGTGACGTCCCGATCGGCGCCCTGGTGCTTTCGCCCGCTGGCGAGGTGATCGGCACCGGCCGCAACGTTCGGGAGCGCGACGCCGATCCGACCGGTCACGCGGAGGTGGTCGCGCTGCGCGCCGCTGCCGCCGCCCTGGGGGAGTGGCGGCTCACCGGCTGCACGCTGGTGGTCACCCTCGAGCCGTGCACCATGTGCGCGGGCGCGGCAGTCCTGTCCCGCGTCGAGCGGATCGTGTTCGCGGCGTACGACGAGAAGGCCGGTGCGGTCGGCTCGTTGTGGGACGTCGTACGCGACCGCAGGCTGAACCACCGTCCCGAGGTGATCGCTGGCGTCCTGGCCGCTCAGAGTGCCGCGCTGCTCGAGGAGTTCTTCGCCGGGCACCGCGATTTCGGCCGGACCGACGACGTCCGGTAACCTTCGCGGCGGTGGCGTGTCCGAGCGGCCTAAGGAGAACGCCTCGAAAGCGTTTGTTGGTGCAAGCCAACCGAGGGTTCAAATCCCTCCGCCACCGCCAGCAGAAAACAGCCCCTGCCCTGCGCATCCGCGGGACGGGGGCTGTCTGCCGTCTGTGCCGGCCCACTGCTGGGGC
>JBDSBU010000247.1:0-9145 GCA_039921445.1 Marmoricola sp.
CGGATCGCGGTCTCGCGGCCCGAACCCGGACCCTTGACGAAGACGTCGATCTTCTTCATCCCGTGGTCCATCGCCCGACGACCGGCAGCCTCGGCTGCCATCTGCGCCGCGAACGGGGTGGACTTGCGCGAGCCCTTGAAGCCGACGGTGCCGGCAGAGGCCCACGCGATGACCGCACCCGTGGGGTCGGTGATCGTGACGATGGTGTTGTTGAACGTGCTCTTGATATGGGCTTCGCCCTGAACGACGTTCTTCTTCTCCTTGCGGCGCACCTTCTTGGCGCCGGCCGCGGTGCGGCTCTTGGGGGGCATTCACATACTCCTGATCTGTGTTCGGTAGCTCATGGGGGGCGGTGAGGACTGCGGCTGATGAGGTCGCTGGGCGACCGTCTTCACGCCGCTCAACTCACTTGGCCTTCTTCTTGCCGGCGACGGTGCGCTTGGGACCCTTGCGGGTACGCGCGTTGGTCTTGGTGCGCTGTCCGCGAACGGGCAGGCCCATACGGTGCCGGCGGCCCTGGTAGCTACCGATCTCGATCTTGCGACGGATGTCTGCCTGGACCTCGCGACGGAGGTCACCTTCGATCTTGAACTTGGCGTCAATCTCGTCGCGGAGCTTGACCAGCTCCTCGTCCCCCAGGGTGTGGACCCGAGCGTTCGGGTCGACGCCGGTGGCGGCAAGGATCTGCTGGGAGCGGGTACGGCCGATGCCGTAGATATAGGTGAGTGCGATCTCGATGCGCTTGTCACGCGGGAGATCAACACCAACGAGGCGTGCCATTTTCTGGCGCTTCCTTTCACAGGGCGGAGATGCCCTACTGGTTTCACGGTGGTCTGGTCGTGTCGCGCCCCGAGGTCGAAAGGTCGTACTTCTCGATCTCGGGCTCCGGCCATCCGCTCCGGAGGTGGTCTCAGCCCCGAGGGGCCTGAGCGATCACGTTTTCTTGTGTGTTCAGTTGTGAGGCGACGCTGGGCTCAGCCCTGGCGCTGCTTGTGACGCGGGTTCTCGCAGATCACCATGACGCGTCCGTGGCGACGAATCACCTTGCACTTGTCACAGATCTTCTTCACGCTCGGGTTGACCTTCATTCAAGGCCCTTTCTCAGTGTCGGCTGGCAGTGCTACTTGTAGCGGTAGACGATGCGACCTCTGGTGAGGTCGTACGGAGAAAGCTCCACCACCACGCGGTCCTCAGGGAGGATCCGGATGTAGTGCTGGCGCATCTTGCCGCTGATGTGGGCGAGCACCTTGTGTCCATTGGTCAGCTCGACCCGGAACATGGCATTGGGAAGGGCCTCCACGACGGAGCCCTCCATCTCGATCACGCCTTCTTTCTTCGGCATGTCCTCCGCAATCTGTTGATCGTGTGTCTACCGTGGCCCGGGAACCGCCTCGCCCGGCGGGCGAGTGGACCTCGTAGGACCCGTTCGAGTGCCTCAACCCCGGGGCGCACGCCAAGTCCAGACTGGGTCAGATTTGGCGTCCATGCCCGGGCAGCCGCTAGGCACCACAAAGCGAGCCCACGTTGGGCCGACGCATCAGTCTAGGTGAAGTGGGCGGTCAACCGTTAATCGGGACGGCTGCCGGGCCGGCGCAGCAGGGCGACGGGGTTGAACGGAGCCCACGACCTGCGCTGCCACCGTTGTCGCCGCGCCAAGTCCCTGACCTCGACCCCCACACCCTTCCAGGTGCGCTCGACCTCTGCCGGTGCGGGTTGCGCCGCCGCGAAGACACCGTCATCGATCCCGAGCGCTAGTTCCATGGCGGTTCCCAGGCTGCGGGCTTGGGTCGGCCGGGAGGCCGTCGCTGGCACCGGGACGCCCAGCTCGCGGGCCCGGTCTACGAGCTCGGACCAGGCCCCGGCGATCTGGTCAGAGGGTCGCCCACGGCGCCGACGTCGCACCCGACGGACCAGCTTCGCGATCGGTACCAGCAACGCGAGGCTCAGCAGAGCCAGCCACGGCAGACTGCGTAGCACCAGCCCGCGCCGAGCCTCGGACTCCTGCCGTTTCGCAGCCTTCTGTTGCGGGGTCTCGGGCTGCACCAGATCTGGGTCGCGCGGTTGCGAGGGCGGAGGTTGTGCCAGTGATCCCAGGAGCTGGGGCGGGGGTGCCGGCGTCATGTTGCGGTGGGGACGTCGGTTGCCCATGAACTCCTTGGTCGGCAGCGTGCGCCAGCTGCCGTCAGCCACTCTCAGCTCGACCCAGGCGTGCACGTCCTTGCCACGGATGATGCCGCTGGGGGGGATTACCGCCCCCACCACCACCCGAGCGGGTACGCCGACCCTGTTGGACAGCAGTGCCATCGCGGCGGCGTACTGCTCGTCGTCCCCCACCGGTCGGGGGGCCAGCAAGAAGTCGTCGACCAGCCGTTCGAGATCGTGCCCAGCGCGATACTGAGCCTCTCCAGCGCCGACTCCGTCGCTGTAGCGACCCTCGACGCGCAGGTAGCGTGCGAGGGCGAAGACCTTGCTCATCGCCGGCTCCGGACTGGCCAGCACCTTGCTGATCAGCGGGTCCACGCGGGCCATCCCGGCAACCTCGAGGACAGTGCCCTTCCATGCCTGGGCCGAGGCGCGCAGCCGATCTGTGGGGAGGACAGCGGTGAACTCATAGTCATCGCCGGGCCCGAGCCCCTGCGGAACGACCGCCGTGTAGGTGGCCAGGTCGTAGCGCAGCTGGTCGCGCTTGGCGAGGCCGCTCACGAACTGGAAGCGAAACGACGAGAGCGCGCCCACGCTCGGCACCCACGCACTGCGGTAGGCCTTGGCCAGCTCGACACGGACCCGGAAGCGGCGCCCGGAGACCCCGTTGTCGACGGTGGAGTCGACGCGGAGAAAGGCGTCCTCGATGCTGCCGCGCATGGTGTCGTTCCCAGGACGCCACTCCCTGCCGTCGTAGCGGTCCAGGGTCACGATGCGCAGCCGGCTTCCGCGCGGCGCTCCCACCAGCGTCAGCAATCGCTTGTCGTTCACGTTGTCGAGCGCATTCTTGCCCTGGGCCGTGAAGGTGCGGAACCTCCGCAGCGGAGAGTCCAGACCGCTGACGTCGCCCGGCGTGCCGCCGACACCGCGCAGGCTGTCCCCCGCCGACGACGCGCCGGCGCCTGTGATCGTGACCGCCAGGAGGAGCGTCGTGGTGATCACCACGGCTGCGCCGGCGGCCTGACGCCACCCGTCGCTCCAGCCGCGGGTCCGGACCGACGCGGGCGCCAGCTCGACGCCTCGGAGCACCATCCAGATGACGGCGATGGCGGCGAAACCCACGGGATACCAGTCCTGAGCGAAACTGATCGGGCGACGGAGCAGCAGCACCACCACGAGCACCACCAGCAGTGGCAACACCGGCAGCCCGGCGCTGCGTGTGCGAATGGCAAGCCCGGCGGCCAGCGCACCCCCGACATATCCCAGCAGGAACGGCACCAGCGCCGGCGGGCCAGCGAGATCGACGGGCGGCAGCGTTGCGAGCAGCTCGCCCCAACCGGTGACGGTTCCCCGCAGCACGTCGGCCATCGTGCCCAGATCCGGCACCCCGGCGCCGAGACCGGTCGACCGCAGCGCGAGCGGCCCCCCCAGCACGATCCCACCGAGCAGTACGACGGAGAGCGGCACGGCTAGCGGCAGCCTCATCGTGAGGACGACTGCCGCCGAGGCGATGGCGGCCGCGGCCACCCCAAGGATGAGAAAGCTCCAACCAGCGAAGGTCGTGGTCAGCCCGAGCAGGGCCAGTCCCACCAGGAGCAAGACCGCAACCGTGTCCACGAACAGGTGGGCCGGACGCCTCCTCGGTGCGGCCGTGAGATCCGGAGCAGTCATGACTGGGCCGATGGCGCCACTGCCCGGATCGCTCGCGGCAGCTCCTCGAGCGCCCGGAGCTCGAGCACACGTGAGGCACCCTCACCGCCCACGGCAGTCTCGCGCCCTCGATCGGCATGTACGACGAGCAGCTGGACCTCTGCAGGAACCTGCGCGCGAACCGCCGCGGCCATTGACTCAGCGACTGCTTTCCCGGTCACCACCACCAGCCAGCTGGTCTCGGGTGCCAGTCGCATCGCCTGCCGTACGGCCTGGATCGGGTCGGCGGAGCCGAGCTCGACTCGGCAGCAGGCGTCGAGCACCCCGTCGAGGCCACGGCCGGTGACCGCGTGCTCACCGCACAGGAACGAGACGTCCACCCCGTCCGCATCGGCACGCGCGGCCAGTGATGCGGCCACCGAGACGGCCGTCTCGAAGTCCTCCGCGTGGGCGTAGGACTCCTCGTCGTCGTCGACCACCACGGTGGTGTGGCTGCGCCTGGTGTCGTGATACTGCCGGACCTGGAGGGTGTCGGTCTTCGCCGAGGAGCGCCAGTGGACGTGCTTGAGATCGTCGCCAGGCACGTACTCGCGCAGCGCGTGGAACGCGAGGTCGCTCATCGAGACCTCGTCGCTGGGCGTGCCGTCCTGATCGCGGATGGTTCCTCCGCCGAGGGAGTCCACCGGCACCATCCGCGGCAGCACGAGCAGTTCGGTGGCACCCGACCACTGCTCATCCCAACGCACCAGTCCCAAAGGGTCGCTGCGCCGCCCCAGCACGGGGCCGATGGTGAGCACACCGCGACGGAGGTCGGCCACGGCGATTCGCTGCTCCGCGACCCGTCCCCGGCGCAGGGTCGGCAGCCTGACGGCGTACCTGAGGCTGCCCACAGGCACGTCGACCACTGGTGCCGAGACCGGCACCGGCCCAGCCGTGGTCGCCAACAGCACGATCTCGGCACCTTCGCCGGCCACCGTCCGTCGCGGGGAGATCTCGACTTCGATCCGGGCTCGCAGTGGTAGCAGCGCCACCAAGACCGCGCACAGCATCATCAGCACAGCGGCCACCCAGAGCAGCTGAAAGACCGGCCAGCCGCCGAACGCCTCCAGCACGTAGCAGAAGCCTGCGACCAGGACCAACGAGCGCCCCGAGGGGGTCACCACGGTCAAGAACGCGGGCATACGCATGACGTCAGGCACGCACCGTCGGCACGGCGACGCTGGTGAGCAGCCGGTCGATCACCTGGTCGACCCCGACACCGCGGAACTGTGCCTCTCCGTCGAGGATCAGCCGGTGGCTGAGCACCGGGTGGGCCAGCGTCGCGACGTCCTCGGGTACGGCGTGACGGCGACCCGCCGCGGCCGCCCAGGTCTTCGCCACCCGGACCAGAGCCAGGCAACCTCGCGGGGAGAGGCCGAGCTTGACGTGCTCGGCCTCCCGAGATGCCTCGGCCAGCTCTCTGACATAGGTGATGATCGACCGGTCCACGTGGACACCATCGGCGATCCGGCTCATGTCCTCGATCAGTCCCAGCTGCATGATCGGCTTGACGAGCGCGACCCGGTCGCGCAGCTCAGAGCTGATCAGCATCTCCTCGGTGGCCGCGGCGTCCGGGTAGCCCAACGAGGTCTTCATCAGGAACCGGTCGAGCTGCGCCTCGGGCAGCCGGTAGGTGCCGGCCTGCTCGATCGGGTTCTGCGTGGCGATCACCATGAAGGGCTGCGGCACGTCGTGGGTGATGCCGTCCACGGTCACGTGGCCTTCCTCCATCACCTCGAGCAGAGCCGACTGGGTCTTGGGTGAGGCCCGGTTGATCTCGTCGGCCAGAACGATGGCATGGAAGATCGGTCCGGGGTGGAAGGTGAAGGTGCCCTGCCGCTGCTCATAGACCGTCACACCGGTGACGTCGCTGGGCAGCAGGTCGGGGGTGAACTGGATCCGGGCGTGCGAGCCCTCCACGGTGGCGGCCAGGGCCCGGGCCAGCATCGTCTTTCCGGTGCCGGGGAAGTCCTCCAGCAGGAGGTGTCCCTCAGAGACCAGACAGGTCAGCGCGAGCCGGATCACGTGCCGCTTGCCCAGGACCGCCCGCTCGATGTTGAGCGTCAGGGACTCGAAGGTGTCGCTGAACCACGCCGCTCGCTCGTCACTGGTCGTCATACCGGTCATCGTAGGTACTCGCCTCCGGACGGCGCTCAGCGGCGGTGACGCTCCACGAACGCCGCCAGCACGGACATCGGGTGGGCGACCTCGACGGTTCGCGCAGAAGCCTTGAGCTCCTCGGCCGTGCTCGGGTCGAAGTAGCCCGCCTCCTTGTAGACCTCGATCCGGGTGCAGACCCCGTCCGCGTCCAGCTCAGGGTGAAACTGCGTCGCATAGACGTTGGCACCGACCCGAAAGGCCTGCACCGGACAGGTCGTCGAGGTGGCCAGCAGGACCGCGGCGGGAGGCAGCCGACTGAGCCCTTCCTTGTGGCCGCCGTACGCCGCAAAGCTGGCAGGCAGCTGGGCGAAGACAGGGTCAGCGGCTCCGTGGTCGGTGAGCATCACCTGCAGCGGCCCGACCGGCTCGGGCCACTGCCGGTCGACGAGCCCGCCCTGATGACTTCCGAGCGCGCCGATGCCGTAGCAGGCGCCGAGGAAAGGGAAGTCGCGTGCCACGACCTCATCGAGCAGGCTTCGAAGCCAGCTCTCTGCACGCAGTTGCGCCTCGGTCTTGGCTACCGCGGGGTCACTGGCGTTCCAGGGGCCGCCGCCGAGGATGACCCCCGACCAGTCGTCGAGATCGAGCTGGGGCAGCTCTCCGAGAGCGAGGTCGATCCGGCGCAATCCGCTGCTGTCCAAGCCACTGAAACGCCCGAACGACTCATGCTCGTCCTCGGCAGCCTCGCGCTCTGAGCGGATGGACAGCAGGGCAAAGGGCAACATGGACGTGCCGGAGCCGACGGCTCAGTTCCCGCCGTAGGCGACGCCGAGCTCGGCCAGCTTGGCCTTGCCGCCGTCGAGCGCGGTCAACACCCAGGCACCTTCGGGCATCAGGGTGAAGGTGTGCTCGTAGTGAGCAGCCCAGCTGCCGTCGTCGGTGACACGGTCCACTCGTCCTCGGCAAGGTCGGTGTGCTTGCTCCCCAAGGTGACCATCGGCTCGACCGCCAGGGCCAGCCCCAGTTCGAGCTTTGGGCCTCGGCCGGGACGGCCGTAGTTGGGCACGTTCGGAGGCTGGTGCATGGCCGTGCCGATGCCGTGCCCGGTGAAGTCCTCGAGGATGCCGTAGTTGCCGTTGCCTCGGACGGACGTCTCCACGGCGTGAGAGATGTCGCTCACCCGACCGCCGAGCCGGGCTGCGGCGATGCCGGCCCACATCGATGCTTCCGTGACGCGCATCAGCTCCAGCACCTCGGGCTCTACCTCACCGACCGGAATCGTGATGGCCGCGTCGCCGTGCCAGCCCTCGATGATGGCTCCGCAGTCGATCGAGATCACGTCACCGTCCTCGAGCACTCGCGAGCCCGGGATGCCGTGGACGACCTCGTCGTTGACCGAGGCGCAGATCGTGGCTGGAAACGGCGGGAGCCCGTAACCGAGGAAGGACGGCACCCCGCCACCGGCGCGGATGTTCCTCTCCGCGATGGCGTCGAGCTCCCCCGTGCTGATGCCAGCAGTCACCGAGGTGCGGAGCAGCTCCAGGGTCTCCCCCACGAGCAGCCCGGCGGCTCTCATCTTGTGGATCTGGTCCGGCGTCTTGATCTCGATGCCGCGGTCACGAAAACCCATGCGCGTTGTCCCTGCTGTCCCTGAGGCCGACCGGAGTCAGCTCTGGTGGACGCTTTGAAGTGCGTCGAAGATGCGACCGGTGACCTCGTCCACGTCACCCACCCCGTCGACCTCGATCAGCAGACCGCGGTCGCGGTAGACCTCGATCAACGGCTCGGTCTGCTCGGCGTAGACCTCCTGGCGGCGACGGATGACGTCCTCAGTGTCGTCGGCACGGCCGTCGGTCTCGGCACGCTGCAAGAGACGCTGGACCAGCTCCTCACCGTCGACGGTGAGCACCACGACGGCGTCGAGGGTGTGGCCGGTAAACTTGATCATCCCGTCGAGCTCCTCGACCTGGGCGACCGTGCGCGGGTAGCCGTCGAGCAGGAAGCCGGGGGTCGCGTCAGCCTCGTCGATGCGGTTGCGCACCATCAGGTTGGTGACCTCGTCGGGGACGTACTCCCCCGCATCCATGAACTCCTTGGCCTTGCGACCGAGGTCGGTGCCATCGGTGACGTTGGCGCGGAAGATGTCACCGGTCGAGATCGCCGGGATGCCGAAGCGGTCCGCCACGAACTTGGCCTGGGTGCCTTTGCCTGCCCCTGGGGGGCCCATCAGGATGAGTCTCATTTAGCGCAGGAATCCTTCGTAGTTGCGCTGCTGGAGCTGGCTCTCGATCTGCTTGACCGTGTCGAGTGCGACTCCGACCATGATCAGCAGTGACGTGCCACCGAACGGGAAGTTCTGGTTGGCTTCGACCCAGACAAGGGCTATCAGCGGGATCAGCGAGAGCAGACCCAGGTAGAGAGCGCCCGGCAGCGTGATGCGGGAGAGGACGTAGTTGAGATACTCCTCGGTCGGCTTTCCCGCCCGGATCCCGGGGATGAAACCGCCGTACTGCTTCATGTTGTCCGCGACCTCTTGGGGGTTGAAGGTGATCGCGACATAGAAGTAGGTGAAGAAGATGATCATCAAGAAGTACGTCGCCATGTAGAGCGGGTGGTCGCCCCGGACGAAGTAGGTCGCGATGAAACGCACCCAGGCAGAGTCGGCGCTCTGGTTGAACTGCACCGCCATCGCCGGCAGATAGAGCAGGCTCGAGGCGAAGATGACCGGGATGATGCCGGCCTGGTTGACCTTGAGCGGGATGTAGGTGGAGGAGCCGCCGAACATCTTGCGGCCCACCATCCTGCGGGCGTACTGCACCGGGATCCGGCGCTGGGCCTGCTCGATGAAGACCACGGCGGCCATCACGATCAGCCCCACCAGCAGCACGGCTCCGAAGACGAACGGGCCCTTGGCCTTCTGCACGGCCCACAAGGACGCCGGGAAGGTCGCCACGACCTGGGTGAAGATCATGATGGACATCCCGTTGCCGATGCCCCGCTCGGTGACCAGCTCGCCGAGCCACATGATCACGCCGCTGCCCGCGGTCATGGTGACCACCACGATGAACGCCATCCAGGCGGTGTCTTCGTAGAGCAACGGCTTGGTGCAGCCCTGCAGCAGGTTGCCGCTGCGGGCCAGCGCGACGATGCCGGTCGCCTGCAGGATGGCGAGGGCAAGCGTGAGGTAGCGGGTGTACTGAGTGATCTTGGTCTG
>JBDSBU010000248.1:0-7945 GCA_039921445.1 Marmoricola sp.
TGGTGAGCGCTGCTGCCTGCTGGGGCTCGGGCTTCCTGATCGGTTCCGCCGGCATCGCCATGGGGAGCCTTCCCCAGCTCTACCTGGGGTACGGCGTGGTCGGCGGAATCGGTCTGGGCATCGGCTACATCTCGCCGGTCTCGACGCTGATCAAATGGTTCCCGGATCGCCCGGGACTGGCCACCGGCATGGCGATCATGGGCTTCGGTGGCGGCGCCCTGATCGCCTCACCGCTCTCCACCAGGCTGCTCAACGTCTACGACACCGGATTCGACCCGACGAACAAGGGCTCGGTCGCCAGCGGGTCTGCGTTGAGTGCCACCTTCCTCACCCTGGGGCTGGTCTACCTCGTCTTCATGCTGGTCGGTGCGGCGCTGGTCCGAGTGCCGCGCGGACACGGTGACGACGAGACGGCCGTCCAGCAAGCGGGCACCGACGGTGCCCTGGTCACGGCGAGCAGGGCCATCCGGACGCCGCAGTTCGCCCTGCTGTGGATCGTGCTGTTCTGCAACGTCACAGCCGGCATCGGCATCCTCGAGCAGGCCGCCCCGATGATCCAGGACTTCTTCCGCTCCGACAGCGGCGACTCCTCGGTCACCGCAGCCGAGGCCGGCGGCTTCGTCGGGCTGCTCAGCCTGGCTAACATGGCTGGCCGGTTCCTCTGGTCGACCCTGTCCGACATCATCGGTCGCAAGACGACGTACATGATCTATCTCGGCGTCGGTCTCGCGCTCTACGCCGTGCTGGCAGCGGTCGGCCAGCAGTCCACCGCGATCTTCGTGATCCTGGCCGCAGTGATCATCTCCTATTACGGCGGTGGCTTCTCCACAGTTCCTGCCTACCTCAAGGACCTGTTCGGGACCTTGCAGGTGGGTGCCATTCACGGTCGCCTGCTGACTGCCTGGGCCGCGGCCGGGCTGGTGGGACCACTGATCGTCAACGGGTTCCTCGACGCGGCCGGCAAGCCCGGGACCCTGGTGGCCGCCGACTACCACCCGGCGCTGATCACGATGGTCTGCGTGCTCGGGGTCGGGTTCGTGGCCAACCTGCTGATCAAGCCGGTCCAGGAGAAGTACTTCGACCAGGACGCCGTGGCCGAGCTGGGCCGCGAGGCGGGCGAGGTCGAGCCGGCGACATCGAGAAGGGCGGCCCGAGGATGAGCGACAAGACAGGAATGGCCGGGATGAACGAGACGACTGACGACCAAGGCGGCTCGGCTGCTGCGCCCACGAGCGCGATGCTGGTGGTCCTCGCCTGGCTGATCGTGCTCATTCCGCTCGGCTTCGGGCTGTGGCAGACGGTCGTCAAGGCCGGTCTCCTGCTCGGCGGGGGCTGAGACGGCCCCTCGCTCGTAGCGGGGACTACGGGACATACTCTGCGTATGTCGACCGCCACCGTGACCCAGGAACGCTTCAGCCGGATGCGCCCGGCCAAGTCCCGTCGAGGTCGGCGAGTCGACCCCTCGGACCTGCCTCCTGGGCCACGGGCGTCCGCGCTGCTGCAGAGCGTGGGCCTGCTTCGGTTCCGGCACTGGTTCATCCCGCGGATGGCGCGTCGCCACGGCGACGTCTTCACCATCAAGATCATGCCCGAGGGTCGCTACCTGGTGGTCTTCACCCGGCCCGAGCACGTCCGCGAGATCTTCGCCGGTGACCCGGAGGTCTTCCACGCCGGCAAGGGCAACGCGATCCTCGGACCGGTGATGGGCGAGCACTCACTGCTGCTCGTGGACTCCAGCCAGCACCGGCGCGCCCGCAAGCTGCTGATGCCTGCCTTCAACGGACACGCGTTGCGCGGCTACGAGGAGCTGGTCAGCGGTCTTGCCCGGGAAGAGGTCGCCCGCTGGCAGCCGGGTGAGGTCTTCGCCTCCCTGGAGCGGATGAACGCGCTCACCCTCGAGGTGATCCTGCGGGTGGTCTTCGGCGTCACGGACGAGACCCGACTTGCCGAGCTCCGGACGCTGGTGAACAAGACCGTCGACATCCCCCCACACGTGTTCCTCGGGTGGGGCTACCCACGGTTGCAGCGGCTCGGGCCGTGGCGTCGGACCGTGGAGAACCAGATCGAGCTGGACCGGGTGATCTTCGCCGAGATCGCGGAGAGGCGCGAGGCGAGCGATCTCGCCGAGCGCAGTGACGTGCTGTCGCGACTGCTGCGGGTCAGCGACGAGGAGACCGGTGAGGGTCTCAGCGACAGCGAGCTGCGTGACCAGCTGGTCACCCTTCTCCTCGCGGGGCACGAGACCACGGCCACTGCGCTGGCCTGGACCCTCTACGAGCTCGGCAAGGACCCAGTCCAGGCGTCGAGAGCGCGCCGGGCCGTGAGGGAGGGCGACGACGCCCATCTCGAGGCCGTGCTCAAGGAGTCGATGCGCCTTCACCCAGTGATCCCGATGGTCGTGCGTCACCTGATGAAGCCCGCGACCATCGGTGGCATCGAGCTTCCGGCCGGGGTCAACGTCGCTGCGTCGATCCTGCTTGCCCACGCGGACGAGCGGAGCCACCCCGACCACGGTCGGTTCCGGCCCGAGCGGTTTGCCGACGGCGAGGTTGCCACCAACACCTGGATCCCGTTCGGTGGGGGCGTACGCCGGTGCATCGGTGCCGGCTTCTCCTTGATGGAGGGCGTGGCCGTGCTCCGCGAGGTCCTCGACACCTTCGACGTGGTGGTCCCGCCGGGAGCCAGCGACGTACCCAAGGTCCGCAACATCACCAGCGTGCCTCGGCGCGGAGCGAGGATCATGGTCGAGCGCCACTGAAGTGGGCGCCCTGGGGCCGGATGACCGGAATCGGTACGGGGGGTGTGACCAAGACCGGCCAGGCCCGACCACCAGGGCAATGGAGTGGACGTATCCAGCTCCATCTCCCTGAGTGTGCGTCTTTACGGACCTCAAGGGGTGATGCGAGCGAAGCATTCGCAATGGCACCGATGCACCAGACCGCGCCGCGACCTCGGAGTCACCGGTCCTCGACAAGCCCCTCACGAACTGCGATCGAGAGCGCCTCGAGCTTCGAGTGGGCGCCGAGCTTGGCCGACAGGTTGGCGATGTGGTTGCGAACCGTGTGCACGCTGACGAAGAGCGCTTCGGCGATCGCAGCATTGCTCAGACCCTTGGCGAGCAGTGCGAGCACGTCGCGCTCGCGCTCGGTCAGGTTGCGCTGCGCAGACTGGCCCCCTCGATGCAGGCGGGGAAGCAACCGGGCAAGCATCTCTGGTGAGATGACCGACTCCCCGGTCGCGGCTGCGCGCACCGACGAGGTGACCTCGGCGAGACTGCGGGTCTTGGAGACGAAGCCGGAGGCGCCCCCCTCGATCGCTTGGACCAGCACCTGATCGGCCACGCTCGCAGTGAGCACCACGATCCTGATGCTGGGGCGGATCTTGCGCAGCTCGGGGATCGCGGCAACGCCGTCGCCGTCGGGAAGGCGGTGGTCGAGCAGCAAGACGTCCGGGGCGGCCGTGCTCAGCATGGTTCTTGCGCGCTCCAGGGATCCGGCGATCCCCACGGTCTTCATGTCCGGCTGCGCGTCGAGCACGTGGGCGAGGCTCGCTGCGAGCACCTCGTGGTCGTCGACGATCAGGACCCGGATCGGCTCGACGGTGGCGTCCGGGTCGGGGGGTGGGTGCTCCGTGGCAGTCATGCGCCCCCCCAAGAACGGTGTCAAAACACCCCAGCCGCTGCGTCGGGGTTGGGCCCAACGTACTAGACGCATGTGGTGCCGAGGGCGCTTACGACTCCCGGCGGACGCACGCACGATGGGAGCAGTCAGGGAGAGGAGGGAACGTGCGTGCAATCAAAGTGGCCATCGCCGACGAGGACGAGGGGTTCCGAAACGCTCTCGTCGACGTTCTCGCCTCCGACGCGCGTCTCTCGCTGACCGGGGTGGCGGCGACCGCGGAGGGAATCGTGAGCGTGGTCGCCGCCACCAACCCGGACCTGGTTCTTCTCGGCGTACGCGCCGACGCGGACGGCGTGGAGGCCGCCTTGTCGGTCGAGCGGTTGTCGCAGGGCCCCTTCCACGACGGCGGGGCCGCCGCGCCGAAGACGGTGGTGATGTCCACCCAGGCCAAGCCGGCCATGGTTCAGTCCCTGCTCAGCGCTGGGGCCAGCGGGTTCGTGCTCAAGGGTCGGATGGACGCGCACCTCGCAGAGCTGTTGGTGCGCTGCGCCCGCGGCGAGGTTCTCCTGGCAGTGAGCGGCGAGACGTATACGGACTCCGGTCCCCCATCCGGTGGGATCGCCGGCCGAGCCCCAGATCAGCATGGAGAAGGTGCATCGACGTGGAGTGTCGCGAGGTCGAACAGAGGATGACCACCAACGAAAGTCGTGACGGCGCGGTGAAGGTGCTTGTCCACGGACAGCCGCGGGCCGGTCACGCGCGACGACTCGATCCGAGGCTCCACAGGCTGTACCTCGTCGGCAGCTCGCTGTCCACGGCGCCCGACGCCGAGGGAGTGCTGCGATCGCTGTGCGCTGGACTGGTGACAGAGGGTTGCTACCGAGCAGTCGCCGTGGACGCCCTCACCGATGATGACCGGCTGATCCGGTTGGTCACGTCGGGCGAGCCGAGCGTCACGGCTCTGCTGTCATCGCTCCCCATCCAGAACCCCCCACACCATGAGGTTGCCATGACCGCGGCTCGAGCTCTCGGGAGGCTGGTCACGGCCGATGTGCGCACCCACCCCAGTCTGGCTGCGTGGCGTGACCTGGCGACGGAGCACCACGTCCAGGAGCTGGCCAGTGTGGCAATAGGCCGCGGGAACCGGACGATGGTGGTGCTCACACTCGCGTGTGACGAGCCTGTCCCGGCTGAGGTCGAGGGCGCACTGCTTCTCCTTGCACAGACGGTCGGCTTCGCCCTGGAGCGGCTCGACGCCGACGAACGACTGTGCCAGGCGCTCGCCCACGGGCGCGCGCAGGAAGCGCGCCTTCGTGCGCAGCTTGAGGCCGAGTGCGCGCGGATCTCTGCCAGGGTCAGCGAGGAGCCTGTCCAGCTGGTGGCGGCCATCGGACTACGCCTTGGTCTGCTCCGTCAGGAGGCGGAGGACGCAGCACCTCAGCTCGACGCCGCCGTGGCGCAGGTGCATGACATGACGGGCGCCGCCATCGAGAGCCTGCGGCGGCTGCTGATCGACTTGGAACCTGCGGAACCTCTGCTTTCGCTGGAGGTGCAGGTGCGCGCGAGCGCCGACCAGATCTTCGCGAACACCCGCGTACTGGTCCGGGTGCACGTCGCGGGAAAGACCTCGGGGATGGTCTCGGTCGGAGCCCGCTGGCTGGCGCTGGGCGTCGTACGCGAGGCGATGACCACTGCGCGCGACCAGGCGGGTGCGCGGGTCGTCGACGTCGCGCTCAATTCCACCGGAGGCGGTCTTGAAGTCACCGTGGTCCACGACGGGGACCCGGTGATCGCTCCGGGATGGGACTCCACCCGTCAGCGAGCTCTCTCCGCTGGGGGGTTCTGCCACACCGAGCATCTGTCCGGTGGCACCCTCGTCCGTCTGTGGCTGCCTTACGTCGCGTCGGTGCCCGACGCGGACCGGACCTGACGTCATTCGGACCGGGCCGAGGGGTCTCAGGCCGATCCGCCTACGCTGATCGGGTGAAGTTCGAACGCAAGCACGCCCTGGTCCTGCTCGCCGTCGCGGTGTGGAACGTGGTCACCTACGCCCAGTTCACCAAGGCGCTGGTGCAGACCAAGGAGGACCGTCCCACCGGCTACTACGTCGCGCACGCGGTGCTGATCGTGGTGAACCTCGTGATCGCGGCCGTGCTCGGCCGCTGGGGAGTCAAGGCGCTCAAGGCCGAACGCCAGGGAACCGTTCACGCACCTCGGCCTCACTGAGGCCGTAGTCGGCGAGGTCGTAGGAGTGCGCCGGTCGGCGTCCGCCCTGCCGCGATTCCTCGTCGAGCGCCCGCACCGCGCGGTCGGTGGCGGGGGTCCAGTCGAGGTCGAAGGCGTCGTAGATCTTGCGAGTGGTCCGCACCGGGTCCCCGACGAACTCGCGGTAGTCGACGTCCACGAACTGTGCGGCCGGATGCTGCGCACGTTGCTCGTTGAAACGAGCCACCGCGTTGCCCAGCATGTCGAGCTGGGTGCGGCCGATGGTCGCGCCGACGAAGGTGGTCGACCACCCACGTGTGGCTTCGGCCGACAGCGAGCAGGCAGAGGCGATCGCCACCACGGGGTCCCGGTGGGTCTGCACGATCAAGGCGTCCGGGTAGACGGTCAGGATTGCGTCCAGCGCCACGAGGTGGCTGGGGTTCTTCAGCACCCAGCGCTGGTCCTGGTCGTGCAGTCCGATCAGCTGCAGGTTGGCGCGGTGTCGCTCGTAGGCGGGCGTCCAGTCCTGCTTGGCCAGCCACGCCGAGTAGTCCGGGACGTAGGCGAGGGACTCGAAGCCGATCGAGGTGCCGGACTGCCGCAGCACCCGCCAGCACTCCTCGACGGTGGCTGCGTCCATGTAGTGGATCCCCATGAACTCCGGGTTCAGCACCTGGTGCTCGGAGTAGGCGGCGTTCAGGGCTTGAAAGACCGGATCCTCGTCCCAGGACGCGCGCGGCGGCCGGGGCGCCGGCACCTCGGTCAGCCAGAGCTCCAGCCCCTGGTGGGTCGGGTCGGCGTGCAGCAACCGGTGCAGGGCGGTCGTTCCTGTGCGAGGAAGGCCGCAGACGAAGATCGGTCTGCGGATCGCCACCTCGGCGTACGACGGATGCTGGGCGAAGCCACGCTGTGAGAGCAGTCGCGCGACCAGTGCGCTCTTGATCTGCGTGCGCTGCATGTAGTTGCCCTCGGGCGTCAGCCCCCCGTGCGCGACCAGGTCCTCGCAGAGCAGCCGCAGGCCTTCCTCGTGCTCGGTCCCGCCGAAGTCGTCGAGACCCGTGGTGCGTACGGCGGCCGCGGCGATGTCCTCGAAGCTGCCCAGGTCGGCACGCGTCCTAGTAGCCATGGAATTCCCCGCAGCTCACGTCGAGGGTCACGCCGCTCACGGCGGAGGCGAGATCGGAGGCCAGGAAGAGCGCCGCCCGGGCCACCTCCTCGGGGGTCGCGAGCCGCTTGAGGTCGGTCTTGTCGGCGATCTCGCGGTAGACCTCCTCGTGCGTGATCCCTCGCTCGGCGGCCATCCAGTCGAAGTAGGCCTTGTTGACGTCCTCATAGATCCAGCTCGGCGCGATCGAGTTCACGCGGATGCCGCGCGGGCCGAGCTCGGTCGCCAACGACGAGGCGAGGTGGACGAGCGTGCCCTTGCTCAGCTTGTAACCGCCGAACTCGGGCTGCGACTGCCTCAGCACGGCCGAGTTGACCATGATGATCGAGCCCTTGGTCGCCGCAAGGCTGTCGGCGAAGAGCGTCGCCAGGCGCAGTGGTGCGAAGGCGTTGGTCTCCAGCGAGTCACGAAGCGCCGCGTGGTCCAGGGTGGTCAGTGGCTCCATCGGCGGGATCGCGAAGGCGTTGTTGATCAGGCAGTCCACGCGACCGAACTCGCCCACGGCCGCCTCGACCAGCTCCCGGCACGCTGACTCGTCGGTGATGTCGGTCTGAACGACGAGCGCCCGCCGGCCGTGTGAGCGGACCACCTCGGCCATCTTGTCCAGACGCTTGCGGGTGCGAGAGACCAGCACCAGGTCCGCCCCGAGGAGGGCGGCCTCCTCGCCGAGCGCTCGACCCAGTCCCGGACCCACGCCCGAGAGCACGACCACCTTGTCCTGCAGCAGCTTGCTATCTCCGCTTCTCACCCCACCTCACCTCTTCCCTTGGCTCGCCGAGCGGGCAGTTGTGTCTGTCTGTGGACCGCCGAGCGGGCAGTCGTGTCTGTCTGTGGACCGCCGAGCGGGCAGTTGTGTCCGATGCGCCACCGACGTGAGTGCCCGGTCGGCGTGCTGTGGGCGGACGTGAGTGCCCGGTCGGCGTGCTGGGGGCGGACGTGAGTGCCCGGTCGGCGT
>JBDSBU010000249.1:0-12266 GCA_039921445.1 Marmoricola sp.
GCGGTCGTCAACGCGGCCAGCCGGGCGATGCGCGGCGGCGGTGGAGTGGACGGCGCCATTCACGCTGCCGGTGGCCCCACGATCCTCGAGGACTGCCGCCGCCGTTTCCCCGATGGTCTCGGCACCGGCCGAGCCGGCTGGACCACGGCCGGAGCGTTGCCGGCGCGGTGGGTGATCCATGTCGTCGGTCCCAACCATGCCGCCGGTGAGCGAGAGCGCTCGCTGCTCACCTCCTGCTACGCCAACGCCCTCGCGGTCGCCGACGAGCTCGGCGCCCGCACGATCGCCTTCCCCCTCGTCTCCGCAGGCATCTACGGCTGGCCCCTCGAGGACGCCGTCGCCGCGGCCGTCGAGACCCTCACCTCCACCCCGACGCAGGTTTCCGCGGCCCGCCTGGTGGCGTTCAGCTCCCCGGCGTACGGCCTGCTTCGCGGTGCGGTTTTTCAGGAGAACGTGTGAAACTGGCACTTCTCTGCCGTTGCAATGGCAGAGAAGTGCTGGTTTTTCAGGAGAACGTGAAAAACCTACAGCCGCCCGACCACGTGATCGATGCACGCGGTCAGCGCCTCAACGTCGGCTGAGTCCACGGCGGGGTACATGCCGATGCGGAGCTGGTTGCGGCCGAGCTTGCGGTAGGGCTCGGTGTCGACGATGCCGTTGGCTCGCAGGGTGGCCGCGACCGCGTCGGCGTCGATCGACTCGTCGAAGTCGATGGTGCCGATCACCAGGGAGCGGTGGGCGGGGTCCTTCACATACGGCGTGGTGTACGCCGTACGCTCGGCCCAGCCGTAGAGCACGTCGGAGGAGGCGGTGGTGCGCTCGACCATCCCGGCCAGACCACCGAGGCCGTTCATCCAGTCCAGCTGCTCGGCCATCAGGAACAGGGTCGCCACCGACGGCGTGTTGTAGGTCTGGTCCTTCGCGGAGTTCTCGATCGCGGTCGGCAGGTCGAAGAAGGCCGGCACCCAGCGCTCGCTCGCTGCGATCGCATGCGCCCGCTCGATGGCTGCGGGGGACATGGTGGCGATCCACAGCCCGCCGTCGGAGGCGAAGCACTTCTGCGGCGCGAAGTAGTAGACGTCGGTCTCGGTCAGGTCGACCGGAAGGCCTCCAGCGCCGGAGGTGGCGTCGATGAGGACCAGCGCGCCGTCGTCGGCGAGGCGGTGTACGGGAGCCATCACCGCTGTCGAGGTCTCGTTGTGCGCCCAGGCATAGGTGTCGACTCCGGCCTCCACCTGGGGGGACGGCAGCGTCCCGGGGTCGGCCTTCAGGACGGTCGGGTCGGCGAGGAAGGGAGCCTGCTTCGCGGCGGTCGCGAACTTCGCGGAGAACTCTCCGAAGCTCAGGTGCTGGCTCTTGTCCTGGATCAGCCCGAAGGTGGCGATGTCCCAGAACGCCGTCGCCCCTCCGTTGCCGAGCACCACCTCGTAGCCCTCGGGAAGGGAGAACAGCTCGGCGAGACCTTCTCGCACCCGGCGCACGGTCTGCTTGACCGGCGCCTGGCGGTGGGAGGTGCCCATCAGCGACGTGCCGGTGGCTGCGAGGGCCGACAGCGCGCCAGCGGGGATCTTCGAGGGGCCGGCGCCGAAGCGACCGTCCACGGGCAGCAGGTCGGCAGGGATGGGCAGCGCGGAGTTCATGGGAGACCTTCCGGGGTGGTCCGTGACAGGTGCCGCTAGGAGGAACCGGCGGGACCTATTCTGACAGCCGGAGAAATCAGTGGCCGACGAAGGGAGACCCGTGGACAACCTCGCTGCAGCACGGGCGTCGCAGGCAGGCACGCGCCACGATCTCCGGATCGAAAGGCTGCCGATCACCCACCCCGATGCAGCGCGGCTCGTCGAGGAGGTGCAGGAGGAGTACGTCGCCCGCTATGGCGGTCGAGACCAGACCCCGATCGAGCCCGGGTACTTCGCTGCCCCCGCTGGAGCATTCTTCGTCGGCTACCTCGAGGATCGCCCGGTCGCGACAGGAGCCTGGCGCCGACGTAGCGACGTCGACGTGGACGGAACGACGGCGACCGCGGAGATCAAGCGGATGTACGTCGCGACGCAGGCCCGCGGAGCCGGCTTCGCCCGAGCGATGCTCGCCCACCTCGAGCGCACGGCTCATCAGGCGGGCGCGGAGGTGATGGTGCTGGAGACGGGCCAGCGACAGCCGGAGGCGATCGCGCTCTACGAGTCTGCGGGCTATACCGGCATCGCCGGGTTCGGGTTCTACCGGGACGCTCCGTTGTCACGGTGCTATGCCCGCGTGCTCGCGCCCTGATCCGGCCCCGTCCTCGGCCCCATCAGCAAGCTCGGCGCCTTCAGGCCAGGTCCTCGGGCCGCGGTGCCTGCCATACCAGCCGGTGCTCGGAGTCGGAGGGGTCGCGGGCGACGCAGTTGCGGTGCGAGGGGGACGCTCGACGGCCCCAGGCGTCGTCGCCCATCCAGGGCGGCATCCCGAACGGGAGGTCGGTTGCCGGGATGGGGGCGTAGTCGGCCTCGCTGATCTCTGCGCCGTAGTTGGGGCCGGTGACCACGCCATCGGGGTCCGGGGTGAGTGCCGCTCGCAGGTCGGGCACGGCAGCCCGCCAGCTGTCGGCGAGCGCGCCGGCGTCGTGGCTGGAGGGGTGCGGGACCAGGAAGGTCGGTACGGCGGGAGCGTGGTCCCACAACTCCAACGCACGCTGGGCGTTGCGCCCGAAGGCCACGATCGCCTCTAGTCCCGGACCGGTGACCATGTCGTAGAACCGGTTGCGCCAAGCCAGCTGGTCGGGGTAGGCGAGCAGGGGCAACGCGGAGCTCGACTCGCTGGGGTGCAGCGCGTAGGGGAAGGCGTTGACCAGCACATAGCTGCGGGTCAGCCCGATCTTGCCCAGCAGACCCTGCACCCGCTGGCCCGCGTCGCCGACGAGGGTGCGGCCCACGATCCGCTCGGTGGGCCCGGGATCGGAGGCGATGCCCAGCAGTCGTGGATTGCCCGAGAGGCGGCCGCGGTAGAGGATCGGTCCCCAGTCGTACCAGAACTTCGAGCGCACCTCGGGCGGCAGATCAGGCAGCCGGGCCAGGTGCCGCGCGATCAGCGCCGGCGGACCCTTGTCGAAGGTAGTCATCGTGAACCTCCCCTGGGCTCAGGGTGCTCCCATCCCGAGCACCTGTCGAGTGCCCGCACAGCCCTTGTCCTGAGCACCTCGTGACAGGTAGGACAGGACCAGGGAGTGGTGCGTACGTCGTGAGGGAGAGCCATGACCAGCAGGCACGCCAAGGGGCCCTTCGAGGAGGCCTACCTCGAGGGAATGCCGGTCGGGCTGCTGGAGGCGGCCCCGGCAGGGGACGGGGCGCCTGGTCGCCGACGGCCACCGACCCCTCGCGACCTCCCGAGCGAACCTATTGCCCTGGGCGGCCAGGTGATCACCCCCGACGGCGTGCTCCGCGGCTGGGTCCGGATCGAGGCGGGCCTGGTCACCGCGATCACCGGGCGCAAGCCCCGCGACGCCCGCACGGTGGCCACCGACGGGGTGATCATGCCCGGGATGCTGGACCTGCACGGACACCCGGAGTTCAACGTCTTCGCCGCCTGGGAACCGCCGAAGACCTACGTCAACCGCTACTCCTGGCGCGGCGGAGAGCTCTACCAGCAGCTGATCCGTGCTCCGCAGAACCGACTTCTGACCGAGCTGCCGAGCGGCACCCAGCTGCGCTACGCCGAGATCCGCGCCGTCGTCGGCGGAGTCACCGCCATCCAGGGTGCGAGCCTGCGCACCCAGGGATCGCAGGAGTCGATGGTCCGCAACGTCGACGGAGTTGTCTTCGGTGAGCACCGGGCCAGGGCAGCGATCGACCTTCCGTCCAGCCCGACCTCCCGAGGCGGACCCGAGCTGGCGAAGATCGTGACCGCCATCGCGGCAGGCGAGGTCGACGCCTTCTTCGTCCATCTGGCAGAGGGGATGCGGGACAACCGTCGCTCCCAGGCGGAGTTCGCACACCTCGTCTCCCTCGACGCACTCACCCCCGCGACGGTGATCATCCACGGCACGGCGCTCTCCCGCGTCGACCTCGGGCAGGCCGCAGATGCAGGAGCCAGCCTGGTCTGGTCGCCGCAGTCGAACCTGCGTCTGTACGCCGAGACCACCCGCGCGGCGGACGCCCTCGACGTCGGGCTGCCGGTCGCGCTGGGAGCCGACTGGCTGCCCTCCGGCTCGACCAGCCTGCTCACCGAGCTCAAGGTCGCCCGGCAGGAGCTGGTCAACCAGGGACACCCGCTCACCCCCGAGGAGCTGGTCTCGATGGTGACCTCCGGTGCGGCCCGCGTCGCCGGACTGAGCGAGCAGCTCGGCAGCATCGCGATCGGTCGTGCTGCTGACGTGGTGGTGATGGAGCGACGCGCGGGCGATGCCCATGAGTCGGTCTGCGACTCCACGCCCGCCGACGTCGAGCTGGTGCTGATCGGGGGCGATCTCGTCTACGGCAGGGAGGACTGGGTGCGTGACCTCGCCGACGACCCGACCGACTCCTCCCTTGAGTCCGTCACGGCGTGGGGTCGGCGGATGCTGCTCGACACCGGGTTCGCCGTACAGCCCGGGGACGGATCCGAGCCGGTTCCGACGCTGGCCGAGCTCCGCAACCTGTTGATCAGCAGCTATCCGCAGGTGGGCCCGATCTGGGCCTGAGGATTCCCGTAAATACCGGACAACTCCTCACATATTGGCCTACGGTCGTGAGCACCGGTCCTGGGAGGGAACCTCACCGATGAACCACATCCGCACGCTCGGACGGCTGCTGGCCGTGCTGATCTGCACCGCCACCGTCGGAGCCCTGGCGCCGCCGAGCATCGCCGACGTGCCGGTGAATTCACCGGTTGAGGGCTACCCGCGCTACGAGCCGCAGACCGCGTGCAAGCCGCGCGCGAAGGTCGGCACGCGCGTGCTGGCGACGTGGATCGTGACCAGCTACGGCGGTCGCTCGGCCGGGATCTCGCGCTCCTGTGCTGGTGGATCGACCTCGGAGCACAAGGAGGGGCGCGCCTTCGACTGGGCGCTCGACGCTCGCTCCGCCGCCGACCGTGCCCGAGCCTCGCGGCTGCTCAAGGCCCTGTTCGCCACCGGCCCGAGCGGCGAGCCTGCCGAGCTGGCACGACGGATGGGCGTGATGTACGTGATCTGGAACGACCAGATGTATGCGTCCTACGAGCGGTACCAGCCCAAGCGCTATCGCAGCTCGAGCTGCCGCAGGCTCAGAACCTGCTCGCCCACACTGCGTCACCGCGACCACATGCACGTCTCGTTGACCCGGGCGGCGGGCCGCGCTCGGACCAGCTGGTTCGCAGGCCGGAGGGACTAGGACGAAGCCAGAGCGAAACCAGGGCGCCTCTAGGCGACCGGCTCCTCCGCGGCGTCGGTCTTGGCCCAAGCCTCGTTCCAGCCCTCGATCTCGTTGGCGGGGCGCGTGCCCGGGCCGGTGTAGATCGCGGAGGGTCGGATCAGGCGGCCGGTGCGCTTCTGCTCCAGGATGTGTGCCGACCAGCCACCCGTGCGGGCGCAGGTGAACATCGAGGTGAACATCGGCGCGGGAACCTCGGCGAAGTCGAGCACGATCGCGGCCCAGAACTCGACGTTGGTCTCCAGGACCCGGTCGGGGCGACGTTCCTTGAGCTCGGCCAGCGCGGCCTTCTCGAGCTCCTCGGCCACCTGGTAGCGAGGGGCCGACAGCTCCTTCGCCGTACGCCGCAGCACGCGGGCGCGCGGGTCCTCGGCCCGGTAGACGCGGTGGCCGAAGCCCATCAGCCGCTCGCCGTCGTCGAGGAGCTTCTTGACGTAGGCCCGGGCGTCGCCGGACTTCTCGACCTCCTCGATCATGCCGAGCACGCGGGAGGGCGCGCCGCCGTGGAGCGGGCCGCTCATCGCGCCGATGGCGCCGGAGAAGGCGGCCGCGACGTCGGCGCCGGTGGAGGTGATCACTCGTGCGGTGAAGGTGGAGGCGTTCATGCCGTGCTCGGCGGCCGAGCTCCAGTAGGCATCGATCGCCTTGACGTGGGCCGGGTCGGCCTCGCCCTTCCAGCGGGTCAGGAACTTCTCGGCAAGCGTGTTGCCCTTGTCGACCTCGGCCTGGGGCACGATCGGCAAGCCGAGGCCGCGGGCAGCCTGGCCGGCGAAGGAGAGCACCATCACGGCCACGCGGCTGAGGTCGAGGCGCGCCTGCTCGTCGCTGATGTCGTAGGTCTGCTTCATGCCCAGCATCGGCGCGAGCATCGCGACGGCGGCCTGGACGTCGGCGCGCACGTCGCCGGTGTGGATCGGGATGTTGTAGGGCTCGGCCGGAGGCAGGCCGGGGTCGAAGGTGCCATCGATGAGCAGCCCCCAGACCTTCTCGAAGGGGACCCGTCCCACCAGGTCCTCGATGTCGACGCCGCGGTAGCGCAGCGCGGACCCTTCCTTGTCGGGCTCGGCGATCTGCGTCTCGAACGCAACGACACCCTCAAGTCCGTGATGTACCTCAGTCATGGGTGGCATTGTGCACGGTGGGGACGGATCCGGAAACACCGGCGTACGCGCAGTCAGGTCCGGCGGCCTAGGTTGGTGGCCATGGTGACCTCCTCCGATCTCGGCGCGTTGCGCCGTGAGTACGGCGATGCCGGACTCGACGATCCCGACCTCGCAGCCGACCCGGTGACCATGTTCCAGGCGTGGTTCGAGGACACGGTCAGCTCGGGACTCCACGAACCGAACGCGATGGTGCTCTCGACCGTCTCGGCTGCGGGCGCTCCGTCCTCGAGGTTGGTCCTGCTGAAGGGTCTCGACGAGCGTGGGTTCGTCTTCTACAGCAACTCCGAGTCCCGCAAGGGTCGTGAGCTCGCCGAGAACTCACGATGCACGCTGCTGTTCCCCTGGCACGACCTGCAGCGTCAGGTGCGGGTGGACGGTCGGGCCGAAGAGGTCGAGCCCGAGCTGACCGAGGCCTACTTCGATTCTCGGCCCCGCGAGTCGCAGATCGGTGCCTGGGCCTCACACCAGTCCTCCGAGGTCGCGTCTCGGGCCGAGCTCGAGGAGGCGTACGCCGAGGTGGAACGCCGCTTCGAGGGTGCCGTGGTGCCCGTGCCTCCGCACTGGGGTGGCGTCCGCGTCCGCCCCGAGGAGGTGGAGTTCTGGCAGGGCCGCAAGGGGCGGATGCACGACCGCCTGGTCTACCGCCGCGAGAACTCCGAGCCGGGATGGACCACCGTGAGGCTGGCCCCCTGAACTGCTTGTGAGTGAGTGCTCACTCACTTATAGTCGGTGGAGTGACTCCTCGTGCCGCCCCGATGTCGCCCGGCCTGCGTCGTAGCGCCTTGATCGAGGCGACCCGCCCACTGCTGGTCGAGCACGGCCGTGACCTGACCACTCGCACGATCGCCGAGGCTGCCGGTGTCGCGGAAGGCACGATTTTCCGGGCCTTCGGCTCCAAGGACGAGCTGGTCGACGCTGCGATCGCCTCGGCCTTCGACCCCACCGAGTTCCTCGAGGCGGTGGAGCGGATCGACACCGGGCTGGCCGTCCGGGAGCGGTTGGTCGCCCTGGTGGACCTGTTGCAGCGCCGCTTCGTGGCCGTGTTCGCCCTGATGCACTCGGTCGGGCTGGTGGCCCCGCCGCACCACGACAGCGCTGAGGCAGACGAGGTCCGCGCGGCGATGTCGGCCCGCTTGGTCGGGCTCGTCGAGGGGGATGCCGCCGAGTTCCGGATCCCGCCCGAGCAGGTCATCCACCGGCTGCGCCTGCTCACGTTCTCCGGCTCGCACCCGGGCATCTCCGATTCCCAGCCGTTGACCCCCGAGGAGATCGTCGCCACGGTCCTGGACGGCGTGCTCGTCGAGCAGGGCGGTGCCCCGTGCTGATCCGCCTGGCCCGGGAATACCTCCAGCCCTACCGTCGGATGCTCACCGCCATCGTGGCGCTGCAGTTCGTCGGCACCGTCGCCGCGCTCTACCTGCCCAGCCTGAACGCCGACATCATCGACCGAGGCGTCGCCGTGGGCGACACCGGCTACATCGTGCGCACCGGCGCCGTGATGCTGGCGGTCGCGCTGGTCCAGATCGGCTGCTCGGTCGCCGCGGTGTGGTTCTCCGCGCGCACCGCGATGAGCTTCGGTCGCGACCTGCGAGCCTCTATCTTCCGCAGGGTCGGATCGTTCTCCCAGCAGGAGGTGCAGCGCTTCGGCGCGCCCTCGCTGATAACGCGCGAGACCAACGACGTCCAGCAGGTGCAGATGCTCGTGCTGATGACGTGCACCCTGATGGTGGCCGCGCCGATCATGATGGTGGGCGGCGTCGTGATGGCGATGCGGCAGGACCTGGGCCTGTCCTGGCTGCTCGGCATCAGCATCCCGGCCCTGCTGCTCACAGTGGCCTTCGTGGTCTCCCGGATGGTGCCCAGCTTCCGGGTGATGCAGGAACGCATCGACGAGGTCAACCGGCTCCTGCGCGAGCAGATCACAGGAGTGCGGGTGGTGCGCGCGTTCGTGCGCGAGCCGCACGAGACCGCGCGATTCGACCAGGCCAACACCGAGCTCACCACCGTGGCGATCAGAGCCGGGCGCTGGCTGGCCACGATGTTCCCCGCGGTGATGCTGATCCTGAACGCGTCCTCGGTGGCGGTGCTCTGGTTCGGAGGTCACCGGGTGGCGAACGGACAGATGGAGGTCGGCTCACTGACCGCCTTCCTCGCCTACCTCGTCCAGATCCTGATGTCGGTGATGATGGCGACCTTCACCTTGATGATGGTGCCGCGATCGGCCGTGTGCGCCGACCGGATCACCGAGGTGCTGCGGACGGAGACCTCGGTGACCCCGGCCGCCGACCCGGTCACCGAGGTGCACGAGCACGGCACGCTGGTCTTCGAGGACGTCGAGCTGATCTATCCCGGAGCCGACGTGCCCGTGGTCCGCGGCGTCTCGTTCGCCGCCGCGCCGGGGCAGACTGTTGCGATCATCGGCTCCACCGGCGCCGGCAAGAGCACGATGATCAACCTGGTGCCGCGGCTCTTCGACGTCACCGCCGGACGGGTGCTGGTCGACGGGATCGACGTACGCCGGCTCGCACCGGAGGTGCTCTGGCGCACCATCGGGCTGGTGCCGCAGCGCGCCTGGCTGTTCTCGGGGACGGTTCGGTCCAACCTGCAGTACGGCCGCCCGGACGCAGGAGAGGACGAGCTGTGGGAGGCGCTCGAGATCGCTCAGGCCAGGTCCTTCGTCGAGGCGATGCCCCTGGGGCTCGACGCGCCGATCGCCCAGGGTGGGACCAATGTCAGCGGTGGGCAGCGCCAACGTCTCGCGATCGCCCGGGCGCTGATCTGTCGTCCGGAGATCTATCTCTTCGACGACTCCTTCAGTGCCCTGGACCTGGCCACCGACGCTCGCCTTCGTGCGGCTCTGCGTCCGGTGACCCGCGAGGCGACGGTGGTGATCGTGGCCCAACGGGTCAGCACGATCCGCGATGCCGACCTGATCCTGGTGCTCGAGGACGGCCTGGTCGTGGGCCGTGGGCGTCACGAGGAGCTGCTGGAGTCGTGCAGGACCTACCGCGAGATCGTCGACTCGCAGCTGAGCGCGGAGGAGGCAGCATGACGACCCCGACCCCCGCCCTGAAGGAGACCGAGCGGATCCAGGCCGGTCCCGGCCCCGGACGTGGGCCCTTCGGTGGTGGCATGGTGGGTCAGAAGGCGTCGAGCTTCAAGCCGTCGGCCAAGCGGTTGGTGGGCCGGCTGGCCCCCGACCGGGCAAGGGCGATCTGGGTCGTCGTACTAGCGGTGCTCAGCGTGCTGCTGACCGCCGTGGGGCCCCGGATCCTCGGCCGGGCGACCGACCTGATCTTCTCCGGGCTGATCGGCAGCAAGCTGCCCGCACAGATGACGAAGGCCGAGGCCGTGGCCGCGCTGCGTGCCCGCGGGGAGCAGAAGTACGCCGACATGGTCTCCGCCATGGACGTCAGACCGGGTCAGTCCGTCGACTTCGACGCCGTCGGCAAGGTGCTGCTCCTCGTGCTCGCGGTCTACGTGGTCGCCTCCGCGCTCGCGTGGCTCCAGGGCTACCTGCTCAACGACCTGGTCCAGGGAACGGTGCTGCGGATGCGGGGCGAGGTGGAGGACAAGGTCAACAAGCTGCCGCTGTCCTACTTCGACCAGCAGCCACGAGGTGAGCTGCTCAGCCGGGTGACCAACGACATCGACAACGTCAGCCAGACCCTCCAGCAGACGATGAGCCAGTTGCTCACCTCGCTGCTGACGGTGCTGGCTGTGCTGTCGATGATGTTCTGGATCTCACCGGTGCTCGCGCTCGTGGCGCTGATCTCGGTCCCGCTGTCGATGGTGGTCACCAAGACGGTGATGGCGCGCTCCCAGGGGATGTTCGTCGAACAGTGGCGGCGCACCGGCAAGCTCAACGCCCACATCGAGGAGGCCTTCTCCGGGCACGCCCTGGTCAAGGTCTTCGGACGCCAGAAGGAGGTCGAGGCGGTCTTCAACGAGCAGAACGAGAAGCTCTACGAGGCCAGCTTCGGCGCCCAGTTCGTCAGTGGACTGATCATGCCGGTGATGATGTTCATCGGGAACCTCAACTACGTGGTGATCGCCGTGCTGGGTGGCCTGCGAGTGGCCAGCGGGTCGATGTCGTTGGGCGATGTCCAGGCCTTCATCCAGTACTCACGCCAGTTCACCCAGCCGTTGACCCAGGTGGCCTCGATGGCCAACCTGCTCCAGTCCGGGGTGGCCTCGGCCGAACGCGTCTTCGAGCTGCTCGACGCAGAGGAGCAGGTTCCCGAGGAGGATGGGGCCGCCGCGGTCGCGGGGGAGCGTCACGGCGAGGTGCGTTTCGAGGACGTGTCCTTCTCCTACGACCCGGAGCGCCCGTTGATCCAGGGGCTCTCCCTCCTGGCAGCACCGGGCCAGACCGTGGCGATAGTCGGTCCCACCGGCGCCGGCAAGACCACGCTGGTCAACCTGGTGATGAGGTTCTACGAGGTCACCGAGGGCCGGATCACCTTCGACGGCGTCGACATCGCCTCGATGCCTCGCGGCGCGCTGCGCAGCCAGATCGGGATGGTGCTCCAGGACACCTGGCTCTTCGAGGGCACGATCCGCGACAACATCGCCTACGGGCGCCCCGGGGCCACCGAGGAGGAGATCCTGGCCGCAGCGCAGGCCACCTTCGTCGACCGCTTCGTGCACTCGTTGCCGCGCGGCTACGACACCGTGATCGACGAGGACGGTTCCAACCTCTCGGCCGGTGAGCGACAGCTGGTCACCATCGCGCGGGCGTTCCTCTCCGACCCGGCGCTGCTGATCCTCGATGAGGCCACCTCCTCGGTCGACACCCGCACCGAGCTGCTGCTCCAGCACGCGATGGCCGCACTGCGCACCGACCGGACCTCGTTCGTGATCGCCCACCGGCTCTCCACGATCCGCGACGCCGACCTGATCCTGGTGATGGAGGCCGGCGAGATCGTCGAGCAGGGCACCCACGAGTCGCTGCTCGCCTCCGAGGGTGCCTACGCCCGGCTCTACAACACGCAGTTCGCCGCCGCCGTCGTCGGCTGAGCCGCCTCAGCCGGCGCCGCCGCCACCGTTCTCGAGCTGCTCGGAACCGTCGCCCTCCTCGGCGTCGGTCGGGCCGGACTCCTCGGAGTCACCGGAGCTCTCGGAGCTCTCGGAGCTCTGGGAGGTATCTGAGTCCCCGCTGCCGTAGGTGATCTCGGTCGAGGGGTTCTCGGCATCCCCGGACTCGGTGTCCGCACCGATCTTGTCATCGTCGTCGCCGGTCTGCCCGGGATGACGCGCGAGCGGGTTGTCATCGGTGGGCTGCAGGTCCTCGGGAAGCTGCTCGTCGCTGATGCCGCGCTGGTCCCCCTCGGTGGTGGAGTCGGAGTCGCTGGAGCCGGAGTCGTTCGAGTCGTCTTGCTTGTCGTCACTCATGGGTACGTCGTACCCGTCTGACGCCGCGCCACACCGTCGGGCCGATCAGTCGGAAAAAGCCGTTGAGTCCGCGGCGCGCGCGTCCTACGGTGGTCGGACACGGGAAAGGAGGTGGTCCGAAGGATGAGTTCTTCAAGGACGCGTGAGGTGGCTGCTCGCTAGCAGCGCACCGGCCAGTCCGCGACAAGCGTGCTGGTGAGTACCAAGCAGTCACCCGACCCGCAGACGATCCGGGAACCACGTCCCCCGGAGCGGCTCCTCGATGAGCCACGTCTGCGGGTCGCTGCTTTGTATGGTGACCCTGTGGCCACAGATGAGTTGATGCGTGCGCTCGAGAACGAGATCG
>JBDSBU010000250.1:0-6799 GCA_039921445.1 Marmoricola sp.
TGGACTGCAGCTCTGGGACCACAGACCCGTCCGGTCGTCGCGACCGCCAACGGCACTTGGTTCATCTGGGTCGTGGCTAGTCAGTCCGTGGCGGTTTCGGCGGCGACCCTCGAGGCCGTGGTCGAAACGGGTCGTCGCGAGCTCGCCCTGCTCGCCGTGGTGTCCTGGTCGGTCGGGGTCTTCCTCTACGCCGCGACGGGCATCTTCGTCTCGTTGCGGCTGCTGCTCTACGATTTCGGGCCTGAGGAACTCACTCCGCCGTACTGGGTCTCCATGGGCGCGCTGGCGATCACGGTCCTGGCCGGGGCTCGGATCGTGGAGATGGCCGACGCGCCGATGGTGGATGCGACCAGGGGTCTGATCGCCGGCCTCTCGGTCGTGTTCTGGGGCTTCGCGACCTGGCTGATTCCTGTGCTCGTCGGAGCCGGATGGTGGCGACACGTCGTGCGCGGAGTTCCGATGCGCTACGACCCGACCCTGTGGAGCATCGTCTTCCCGCTCGGGATGTACGCCGTGGCGGGCATCTACCTCGGTGACGCGGATCAGCTGCCCGTCGTCCGCGCCATCGGGGGCGGCATGTTGTGGGTCGCGCTCACCGCTTGGGTGCTGACCCTGGTGTCGATGGCCGTTCACTTCACCACCACCGTCCTGCTGCCACCGCATCCGGCTTCATGAGGCAGCCGCCGTCGTTCCAGCCTCGTCCTCGGCGCGAACCGCCCCGAAGTCAGCGGTCCTGGTCATCGTGGCCCGGCACCGTCCGGGAGCCACAAAGGGCTGCAGACCCACCTGCACGTCGCTTTCGCCGGTCGAGTGCATGGCCTCGCGCAGAAGCCCGCGATGCACTCCGCAGACCACCTCGGGATGGTCGTGGGCCATTGCCAGGAAGGGGCAGTCGACCAGGTTCAGCTCGACGGTTCTTCCCTCATCGAGGGTGCGCACCTCGCGGGTGTAGCCCCACGGGGTCAGCAGGTCGAGCGCCTGACCCACCTTGCCCAGCCAGGCACCTGGAGTCAGCGCTGGAGCCGGAGGAGTCGCCGAGCTGGCCACGTGTTTGCGCACCCACCGCTCACCCGCCTGCTGGGCCGTCAACGGGGTGCCCTCGGGAGACTGCTCCTGCCACGACGCCAGGAGCAGCTCGGTCAACGCAGCGTGCGCTCGATCGACCTTGGCGCCGCGCAGAGACCCAGCCAGCACGCGATAGACCTTGCGGGGTCGTCCGACCCGGCCACGGAGGAACTCGGTTTCGAGCACGTCGGCGGCGACGAGTTGGTCGAGATGGAACCGGACCGTGGTGACGTGCAGATCCAACCGGGTGGCGAGATCGTTTGCGGTCAGGCCGCGACTCCGCTCGCCGTCCTCGCTGGGCAGATCGCGGAGCAACTCCACGACCCGACGACGCACCGGCGAGGTCAACAAGGCCTCTCGCTCGGTCAACGCGCCAACCATGGCGGACCATCCTTCAAATCGAGGTGGATCGTCACCCTACAGCACTCCTGTGTCGGTCCGTTTCGCGTCTCGACGGTGACCCAAGTCACCGGTTGCAGTCGTCGTAGCCGTAGGTGGATCGGGCTGACCCGGGTATAGCCTGCTCTTGATTTAGTGGAGAATGATCCTTGCAATGGAGTTATAAAGATGGATCCAGATCTAACCACCGACGCAGGCCGGTCCAGTGACGCAACCCGTGTCTTGACCCTGTCGACCATCGCCTTCACCTTGATGTTCGCGGTCTGGTTGATGTTCGGCATCCTCGGCAAGCCGATCAGCAAGGAGTTCGGACTCAGCGAGGTTCAACTCTCCTGGATCATCGCCGTGGCGGTGCTCAACGGTTCGCTGTGGCGGTTGCCGGTCGGAGTCGTCACCGACCGCATCGGTGGTCGCAAGGTGATGACCGTGCTGCTGCTGGCCACTGCGATCCCGACCTACCTCGTGGCACGAGCCGACAGCTACGCAGTGCTTCTCGTGCTGGCCTTCCTGATCGGCCTGGCCGGCAACTCCTTCAGCGCCGGCATCGCGTGGAACTCCGCCTGGCAGCCACGCACTCGCCAGGGCTTCGCCCTCGGGTTCTTCGGAGCCGGCAATGTCGGGGCCTCGGTGACCAAGTTCATCGGCCCACCCCTGATCGCGGGGACGGCAGGGGTGACCTACTTCGGGTTCGTCGAGGGCGGGTGGCGCCTGGTGCCGGTCGTCTACGCCGTGCTCCTGGTCGCGGCCGCCACGGCCACCTGGTTCCTGGTGCCCAGTCGGGACCGGGTCCCCGGCTCGGGACTTCCGTTGCGTCAGCAGTTGGAGCCGCTCAAGCAGCTGCGCGTGTGGCGCTTCGGCCTCTACTACATGGCCGTCTTCGGCGCCTACGTCGCGCTTGCTGCCTGGCTCCCGACCTACTACATCGACAACTTCGACGTCTCGCTGCAGACCGCTGCCTACCTCACAGCACTGTTCATCTTCCCGGCCTCGCTGCTCAGGCCAGTGGGTGGGTTGATCTCCGACCGCTTCGGCGCCCGGCGAGTCATGTACTGGACCTTCGGGCTGATGCTGATGAGCACCGGGATCCTGATGATGCCCAACGGCTTCATCGTGATCGTCCAACCCGATGGTACCCAGACCGAGCACCTGGGCTACGGCATCGGCATCGTCTGGTTCACGATCCTGGTCGTGCTCCTAGGCTGCGCCATGGGGATCGGAAAGGCAGCGGTCTACAAGCACATTCCGGAGTACTTCCCCACCAACGTCGGCTCTGTCGGGGGCCTGGTCGGCATGCTCGGCGGGCTGGGCGGCTTCTTCCTGCCTCCGCTGTTCGCCTACACCAAGGTCTGGTCCGGCTTCCCGTCGAGCACGTTCTTCGTCCTGTTCCTGCTCACGGCCGTATGCGCACTGTGGATGCATTGGACCGTCGTGCGCATGTTGCACCACGAGTCGCCCGAACTGGCCGGACGTATCGAGCTGCCGGCTGATCCCGATCCCACTTCAACCCGTGAGCCCCAGGAGGCGCGCAGATGAGCACTACACCCCCCACGTCCGAGAAGTGGCTGGAGTCCTGGGACCCCGAGAACGAGCAGACCTGGGACTCTGGCCTGGCCTGGAAGACCCTGACCATCACCACGGCCGCACTGACCCTCGCGTTCGTCGCCTGGTTCCTGCCGAGCGCGGTCATCCCCAAGCTGAACGCATTGGGCTACACCTTCACCAAGAACCAGCTCTACTGGATGGCCGCCATGCCAGGGCTCTCAGCCGGCTTGTTCCGGCTGGTCTGGATGGTGCTGCCACCCATCGTGGGCACCCGCAAGATGGTTGCGTTCACCAGCTTGCTGCTGATCTTCCCCACGTTGGGCTGGGGTGTGCGGGTGATGAACCCCACGGCGCCGTACTGGGAGCTGATGGTGCTGGCACTGCTGGCAGGCATCGGTGGTGGGGCGTTCTCGGGCTTCATGCCTTCGACTTCCTACTTCTTCCCCCGTCGACTCCAGGGCACCGCCTTGGGTCTGCAGGCAGGTATCGGCAACTTCGGGGTCTCGCTGGTGCAGCTGCTGACTCCGTATCTGATCGCGGGTTCGTTCCTCGGCATCCTCGGCGGCAGCCAGCGACTGCAGGTGCCCAGCCTGGAAGCAAAGACAGTCTGGTTCCAGAACGCCGCCTTCCTCTGGCTTCCCTTGTTCGTGGTGGTCGCCGCACTGGCGTGGGCGATGCTGAAGTCGATCCGGATGGAGGTCAACCTCAAGCAACAGTTCGACATCTTCGGCAACGTCGACACGTGGCTGATGACGATCCTCTACATCATGACCTTCGGGACCTTTTCCGGGCTGGCGGCGCAGTTCGGCCTGATGATGATCAATCTCTATGGCGGACAGAGTGGAGACATCATCCAGGGCGGTGCCGTGGTGTCGACCCTGGCGGGCTACGAGATTCCGGACCCGGTGAAGTATGTCTTCCTCGGACCTCTCGTCGGAGCAGCCGCCCGAGTGCTCTTCTCGCCACTGACCGACAAGACCGGCGGTGCAATCTGGACGCTGGTCTCCGGGGTCGGCCTGGTGGCCTCGATCTCGTTCACGATCCCGGCGCTGACACCCGACTACTCCTCCGCGGCGGCTCTGCAGGGCGACTTCAACCAGTTCCTGTGGGGGATGTTGGCGATCTTCCTCTTCTCCGGCATCGGCAACGCCTCGACGTTCAAGCAGATGCCGATGATCTTCGAACGGCGTCAGGCCGGCGGGGTGATCGGCTGGACCGCGGCGATCGCCGCCTTCGGCCCGTTCTTCTTCGGGGTCGGTGTGACCACCCTCGGCGCGACCGCTTTCTTCGCGATCGGAATCGCCTGGGCCGTGCTGTGCGTGGGGATCACCTGGGTGCGCTACGCCCGTCCAGGCGCACCGAAGCCCGGTTGAGCTGCGACTGATCCACCGGCCGCTCAGGCGGGCGTGCGACCGACTCGCCAGGTCTGGATCTCGGGCAGGTCCTCCATGTGCTCACGCACATAGGCCGTGTGCCGCTCCAGCTGGGACAGGCACCAGACCCTCAGCTCGTCGGCTCCCGGCAACGAGGTCCGGGAGTTGTTGAGCGCATCGATCACCAGGTCGAACCTGGAGATCCTGTTCAGCACCGTCATGTCGAACGGGGTGGTGGTGGTGCCGTGCTCGATGAACCCGCGGACGTGGAAGCGATCGGCGTCGGGCCTTCCGTGCACCAACTGGTGCACGGCTCCCGGGAAGCCGTGAAAGGCGAAGACCACGTCCACGGAGTCGGTGAAGAGCTCGGAGAAGGTGGCGACGGGCATCCCGTGCGGGTGATCGGAGGGCCGGGGCAAGGTCATCAGGTCGACGACGTTGACCACACGCGTGCGCAGAGCCGGCAACCGGTCGCGGAGGATCTGCGCCGCTGCCACCACCTCCAAGGTCGGGGTGTCGCCCGCGCACGCAAGGACGATGTCAGGCGGCTTGGTCCCGTCGTCGTTGCCGGCCCACTCCCAGATGCCGGCTCCCGCGGCGCAGTGCGCGGCCGCTGCCTCGATGTCGAGGTACTGGAGCTGGGGCTGCTTGTCGATCACGATCAGGTTGACGTAGTCGCGTGAGCGCAGGCAGTGGTCCGCCACGGAGAGCAGGCAGTTGGCATCCGGTGGGAGGTAGACGCGAGTGACCTCTCCACGGTGGGTGAGCATGACCTGGATCAGGCCCGGCCCCTGGTGGGAGAACCCGTTGTGGTCGTTGCGCCAGGCCGTCGACGTCAGGAGCACGTTCAGGCTCGGCACGGGCGCCCGCCATGGCAGCACGAGCGACTCCTCGAGCCACTTGCTGTGCTGCACGGTCTGCGAGGCACTCACCATTGCGAAGGCCTCATAGGTCGCGAACAGTCCGTGCCGTCCGGTCAGGTTGTAGCCCTCCAGCCAGCCATGGCAGTTGTGCTCCGAGAGGACCTCCATCACCCGTCCGTCGCGGGAGAGCCGCTCATCGCCCGCGACGGCCGGTTCCATGAACGCGCGGTCCGAGACCGTGAGGACGTCGCCCAAGCGGTTGCTGTTGGTCTCGTCAGGGCAGAAGAGCCGGAAGGAGTCGGGGTTGTCCACATAGACGTCACGCAGCATCCGGCCCAGTCGACGCGTCGACTCCTGCTGCACGGTCCCGGGATCGCTCACCTCGACGGCGTACTCCCGGAAGTCGCGCAGCACCAGGTCGGGGGACGTGGCCCCACCGCCTGCGTGCGGCGAGGCGCTCATCCGCAGGTCGCCGGACGGAGTGACGCCGTCCGTGGTCGGACGTCCCTGCTCGTCGAAGAGCTCCTCGGGGCGGTAGGAGCGCATCCACTGCTCGAGCATGGCGAGGTGCGCGGGGTTCTCGCGTACGCCGGACAGCGGGACCTGGTGGGACCGGAAGGTCCCCTCGATCTGGACGCCGTCGACCTCGTGAGGTCCGGTCCAGCCCTTGGGGGTGCGCAGCACGATCATCGGCCAGCGAGGACGTTCTCCGGTCCAGTCGCCCGATCTTGCGCTCTCCTGGATCTCGGTGATCCGCCGCCAGCACTCGGTGAGGGTCGCAGCGAAGCGGTGGTGCATCCCGGGCAGATCGGAGCCCTCGACCTCGAACACGTCGTACCCGTGGCCGGTGAAGAGAGCACGCACCTCGTCAGGATGCTTGCGCCCGAGCACCGTCGGGCCACTGATCTTGGCGTCGTTGAGGTGCAGGATCGGGAGAACGGCTCCGTCTCGTGCCGGGTTGAGGAAGGAGATTCCCTTCCATGACCCCTCGAGCGGACCCGTCTCCGCCTCGCCGTCACCGACGACCGCGATGGCAAGCAGGTCGGGGTTGTCCATCACCGCTCCGAAGGCGTGGACCAGCACGTAGCCGAGCTCGCCTCCTTCATGGATCGAGCCCGGGGTGTTGACCGACACGTGGCTCGGGATGCCGCCGGGGGTGGAGAACTGACGGAACAACCGCTGCATCCCGGACGCATCCTGCGTGACGTCGGGATAGACCTCGGAGTAGGTGCCCTCGAGCCAAGAAGCCGCGACGATCGCTGGCCCACCGTGACCGGGGCCGGCAAGATAGATGGCCGACTGACCTGTCTGTCTGATCAGCCTGGAGACATGGGCGTAGACGAAGGCGAGGCCGGGACTGGTCCCCCAGTGCCCGAGCAGGCGAGGCTTGATGTGCTCGGGACGGAGGGGCTCCTTGAGCAGCGCGTTCCCACGCAGGTAGATCTGCCCCACGGTGAGGTACAGGCTCGCTCGCCACCAAGCGTCGAGCTCGGCCACCTCCTCCGCGGTGGGAGCCCGCAGCCCGAGGGCCGTGTCGATCGTCGAAGTCATGCGTGG
>JBDSBU010000251.1:0-4724 GCA_039921445.1 Marmoricola sp.
TGCCTCCGGGATCCGGGTCACCATTCGGCGCACGAACCTCGGTGCCTTGGTCTGCAGCATCTCCAGGACCGGGTCCCGGGGGGAGGCGATCGTCACCCAGATCAGCCCGTCGCTGCCGAGAGCGATGTTGTCGGGGTAGCCCGGAAGCTCCTCGACCAGGTAGTCGCGGCTCCCGGCCCGCTCCCCCGTCAGCCACAGCCGTACGACGGTCCGACTGCCCGTCTCCGCGACGCACACGAAGGACTCGTCGGCCGCGAGTGCGACCCCGTTGGCGAAGCAGAGCTGCTCGAGGTGAACCTCCACCGAGCCGTCCGCGCGACGGCACATCAGCCGGCCGGTGCAGGTCCCCTCGACGATGTCGGACTTCCAGCTCTCGATCGGGTAGACCGTGCTGGAGTCGGAGAACCAGATGTCACCGTTGGCGGCCACGGCGGCGTTGTTGCAGAACTTCATCGGACGACCGTCGACCTCTGTGACCAGAGGCTCGATCGTGCCGGTGGCGGTATCCATGGCCAGCAGGCCGGCGCGCGCGTCGGCGATCAGCAGCCGGTCCTCGCCGAGGAGCTCCAGACCCAGGGGGCGACCACCGGTGTTAGCGACCCTCGTGGCCGACCCATCGGGGGCGATCCGGAAGATGCTGCCGTCCTCGGTGCCGGTCCAGACGTTGCCAACGTGATCGACGACGACGTCCTCGGCCCCCATCTCGGGCAGCTCGATCCGGTGCACGGTGGGCGTGGTCATGGTGATGTCTCCTCGATGAGTCGGCGGTAGAGCTCGGAGTCCAGGAAGCGTGGGACGAAGTGGGCACAGGACTCGGCCTTGTCGAGCCCGCCCACGTCGGCAGGTTCGACGAAGACGATCGCGCGTCCCTCGCCGACGACGATGTCGGCGTCGGTGAGGTCCACTGCCCCGGCGTAGACCCGGTAGTGGCCCTCGTGACCGTCGCTGTAGGTGAACTCGGTGTCCTCCCAGACCTGGAGGTCTCCGGGCGCCGCCACGACGCCGGTCTCCTCGAGCAGCTCGCGCAACGCCGCGCTGTCGAAGTCCTCGCCGGGCTCGACGTGCCCACCGACCATCCCCCACTGGTTCGGGGCCCGGGGAGCGTGCTCGTCACGGTGCTGGAGCAACACTCGTCCCTCACGGTCGACAAGCAGCACGACAGCGAGTCCGACCATGACAACCACCCTAGAGGCGAGCGACGAACCGCCGACCGCGCAGGGCCTCCTCGACCAGACCAGCGGCACGGCGTACGCCGAGAAGGCGCGCCGACTCACGGTGCCAGGTCTGCACCGCCGCCTCGACCACGTCGCCGTCAGCGACCTCGCGGAGGTCACCTCGAGCCTCACTCATCCCCCGGTTCACCGCCGCCTGGCACGCCTCGAGGTGAAGCACCGCGAACCGCGCCAGGACCACGACGTGCCGACGCAGTGCGGGGTAGCCGCGGTACTCCGGTGGGCACTGGTCGAGCAGCCACGCGGCCGCGGTCGCCTCCCAGTCAGGCGCATCGGGCGGCCGCACGGAGGCGGGCCACCCCGGAGGTGCGACGGGGCGAGTGAACGGCTGCTGGCGGGGCGAGATGGACATTGCCTGATGTTAACCGCGATCGAACACTTGTTCGATCGGAGTAGACCAGTAACCCTTCGCAACTAGACCAGTCAGACCGATCAAGTCATGGAACCGAACCACCGCCGTCTTTCCCACACAGGGCAAGCGCAGACCCGCACTGGCCCCCTTCGACAGGATCTGCGATGAATGAACGTCCGCCCGAGAGCCCGGCCGGCGCGATCAGCCTGAGCATTCCTCTCATCTCAGGCGAGTCTGGAACCGCACACCTGGGTGGCGAGCTGCACTTCGACGCACATGAGCCCTACGCAGTGACCCTGCGTGTACGCACGGCCGCGCGCAGCGTGGACTGGGTCTTCTCGCGGGAGCTGCTGGCCGACGGGCTGCTGCGTCCCTCCGGCTCCGGGGATGTGCAGGTGTGGCCGTGTCACAACGTGCGCGGCGACGCCGTGGCCGTGATCGAGCTGCACGCACCAACCGGCAAGGCGTTGCTCCGGACCCCTGCGCCCGCGGTCCAGGAGTTCGTGAACGAGATCTTCGCTGCGGTGCCGCTGGGCACCGAGTGCATCCACCTCGACATCGACGCGGTCGTGGAGAAGCTGCTCAGCTGAGCTTGCGCATCGGCCCACCACTGCGGCCATGGGACTCCGCCACGATCTCTGCCACCACCGACAGCGCAATCTCACCTGGCGACTTGCCGCCGGTGTTCAGGCCAGCGGGGACGTGCAGCTTGGCCAGACCGGCCACACCCTCCTCCTCCAGCTGCTGGACGAGGCCTTCGGAGCGTTGGCGGCTGGCCATCATCGCAACGTACGACGCGGGCGAGGCCAGCGCCCTTCGCAGCACGGCCGGCGCGTCCGGGGCGTCGTGATCGCACAGCACAACGGCGTCCCCAGGCGCCAGGGCAAGCGCGTCGACGGCCGTCAGCCCCAGGCCCTCCGCGTCCTGCTCGACCACCACGGCGGGCCGCCCGATCGCAGCCAGGATCGCCGCGGCGGCCTCAGAGATCGGGTTGCGTGTCAGCAGCACCACCCGACCCGCGGCAGGTCCGTCATCGGTCCAGGGCTGCTCGCGCGAAGTCATCTCACCAGCGTGCCACTAGTCGGGTTCACATGATGCTGCGGACGAGGAGCACCAGCGCCGAGGCGGCGCAGACAGCGAGCACGGCGTAGCGCGTGGCCGGCTCGGGGAAGACCGCACGCAGCCGGACTCCGGCGAATGCCCCGACCAGCAGTGTAGGGCTGAGCGCGATCCCCAGCCCGATCGCCCTGGTGTCCAACCCCCCGCCGAGGCCGATGCCGATCAGGCTGATCAGGGCGCCGACGGCGAAGAACACCCCCAGGGTCGAGCGGATCTGGGTCGCCGATCGGTGCTGGTAGAGCAGAGCCACGGGCGGGCCGCCGATCGACGTCGTGGTGGCGGTGACGCCGGCCACGAGTCCGGCCGCCGTCAGTGTCGGACGGTTGACCGGGACGCGCACGGCACGCAGGGTCACCGCCACCGAGAGCAGCACCATGACTGCGACCGCGAGCCCCAGGGCACGGTCGGAGAAGAGACCGAGCAGCAGCACCCCGAGGACCGTGCCGGGGATCCTGGCCGAGAGCATCCAGCCCAGTCCCGGCCAGTCGATCTCCTCCCTGGAGTGGGCCAGGGTCAGCAACGGCAGCAGCGCAGCCAGCACGAGCGGCAGCTCCGGCATCAGGCTCGGTTCGAGCAGAGTCAGGATCGGCGCGGAGACCAGGTTCAGCCCCAGTCCCACCAGACCCTGCACGGTCGCCCCCACGACGATCAGCAGAGCGAGCACACCCAGCTCGACGCTGCCCACGCCGAGAATCTCGCCCGGGATCATCGGCTGATCATCGGCTGATCATCCGGCGAGAAAGGAGAACCGGACCTGCCGGTCGGGATTGTCTACGTTGAGGTCGACCAGGCAGATGCTCTGCCAGGTGCCAAGCGCGAGCTCGCCCTCGAGCACCGGAACGGTGGCGTACGGCGGGATCAGTGCAGGCATCACGTGGGAGCGACCGTGACCCGGCGAGCCGTGCCGGTGCTGCCAGCGACCATCGGGCGGCAACAGGTCTCCGAGGACAGAGAGCAGGTCGTCATCGGAGCCCGCCCCGGTCTCCAGGATGGCGATGCCCGCAGTCGCGTGCGGCACGAACAGGTGCAGCAGACCATTTCCGGCACCGGCCACAAAATCGGTGCAGTCGCGGGTGAGGTCGAGCACGACCTCGCTGTTCCCGGTCGTGTAGTCGCGGATCTGGGACCTCATCTCAGCACCTCCTCTCCAGCAGGTGCTCCTCGATGCGCTGCACCTTGGCAGTCAGCTGCCCGTCGTACCCAGGACGGATGTCTGCCTTCAGCACCAGACCCACCCGTGGGCAGGACGCGGCCACCACGTCGACGGCCTGCTTGACCACTGCCATCACCTCGTCCCACTCCCCCTCGATGTTGGTGAACATCGCATTGGTCTCGTTGGGCAGCCCGGACTCCCGGATGACCCGTACGGCGGCTGCGACGGCGGCGCTCACACCACCGTCACGATCGGAGTCGGTGGCGGAGGGACTGATGCTGATGGCGACGATCATCGGCTCATCGTGCCAGTCTCGGCAAAACCCACAACCGGCCCCCGAAGTCGACCATAATCGGGACGCACTGCCCCGGGCGGCGCACTGCCCAGCGGAGAAGAGGGAGTCTCGTGTCCAGCCGTCGGCTGCAGTTCCTCGCACTTCTTGTGCTCGAGTGCGTTTCGCTGTCGCTGCGCGGGCTGGACAGCACGAAGTACGGCGGCTGGCCCGCACTCGGCTTCGCGATCGCGCTCTTCCTGGTGGCCGGGCCCCGGCTGGTGTGGCCGGTCTTCGCGCTGCAGACCGTGGTGGTCAGCGCAGCCCTGGTCTACAGCTACGGGCTGCCGCTGACCTCAACGGTCCCAGCGAGTCTCGCAGTGACGCTTCCGGCGCTGGTGACCTGGTGGGCGTTGACGCGCAGACAGTCGAGCAAGCTGCACGTCAACCTCGTCGATTCACTTCGCTACCACGTCGTCACCGCGCTCTCGGCCCTGCTCAGCGCACTCGTGGCCGGGCTCGCCTTGCTGGCATTCGTCGGGCCGGCAGGGGTGCTGACCACGATCGCGATCACCTTCCTTGCCGCACTGACCGCCC
>JBDSBU010000252.1:0-3207 GCA_039921445.1 Marmoricola sp.
CGGTTCAGGGCGCTGACGATGCCCGCGGTGACGGTGGCGTTGAGGCCGTACGGCGAACCGACCGCAACCACGGCCTGACCGACGTTGAGCTCGCCGGACTTGCCGAGTGCGGCGGGGGTCAGCCCGCTGGCGCCCTCGGCCTTGATCACGGCGATGTCGGTCAGCGGGTCGGTGCCGACGACGGTGGCCTTGAGGGTCTTCCCGTCCTGGAAGCTCACGGAGATCGAACCGCCCTGGCCAGCCCCGACGACTACGTGGTTGTTGGTCAGGATCTCGCCGTCCTCGGACAGCACGATCCCCGACCCCGAACCTGCGCCGGAGTTGCTGACGACGTTGATCTTGACGACCGACGGCAGCACGGCCGAGGCGACCTTCTCTACGGTGCCGTCGGTGACGACCGCGGTCTTGGTGGCCTGGAAGGGCTCCCCGCTCGTGGTGGTTCCGGTCGTGGCGTCCTCGACGAAGGAGTGGTAGGCGGCCGCGCCGCCGACGCCAGCCGCGCCACCGAGCACGAGCGCGCCCACGAGCACGGCCGCGCCCAGGCGCTTGCGGCCCTGATGCTGCGGAGCCGGCGCTGCAGGGGCTGCGGGGGCCGCGGGCCACGTCGGGTCGTAGGGAGGTGGCACCGAGCCCCGGAAGCGGGTGGTGTCCTCGGTGCCATCGATCCGGGTGGTGTCCTCGGGACCGTCCAGCCTGCTGGTGTGCTCGGTGCTGTCGGGGACAGCCTCGTGCTCGGGGCGGGCGGGGTCCTGGGGTGCGGGGCTCAGCGGGTCCATGCACTCCAGTGTGCGAAGCGTTCCTGAGAGCGCGCTTTGAACAACCTACGACCGCGCCAAGACCTCTGGTGGCGCAACCGTGCCGGGCACGTGGAACCAGAACCCGGCGCCTCCGTCGGGACCGGTCCCGGCGCGGACGACTCCACCGTGACGCTGCGCGACCGCTCGCACGATCGAAAGCCCGAGTCCTGATCCGGGCATGCCACGGGAGTCGGTGGAGCGGTAGAAGCGGTCGAAGACATGAGGCAGATCGGCCGGGGAGATGCCATCGCCCTGGTCGGCGACCATCACGGTCCCCTGGCTCAGCTCGACCCGGACGAGACCTCCCTCGGGGCTCCACTTCACGGCGTTGTCGAGCAGGTTGGTGATCGCCCGCTCCAGCGCTGACGGGTCGCCGGTCACCCACCAGGGTTCGGTGCGCACCTCGAAGTCCACGGTGGTGGTACGCCGGCGTACGCGGGTGACGGCCTGGCTGACCACCGCGGCCAGCTCGACCGGTTCCACCGGTGCGATCGACGGGTCCTCGCGGGCCAGCTCGACGAGGTCGCCGATCAGCGTGGTCATCTCGCCGATCTGGGCACGGACGTCGGCCATCAGCTCGGCGCGCGATTCCGGCGACAGTCCGGTGGTGCCATCTGCCTGGGCGAGCAGGTCGAGGTTGGTGCGCAGCGAGGTGAGTGGCGTACGCAGCTCGTGCCCGGCGTCGGCGACCAGCTGGCGTTGACGCGACTGGGACGCCGAGAGCGAGGCCAGCATGGAGTTGAAGGCCTGGGCCAGCCGGCCGACCTCATCGTTGCCCTCGATCGGGATCGGGTCGAGCCTCTCGGTCCGGGCGATCTGCTCCACGGCCGAGGTCAGCCGTCGCACAGGTCGCAGACCGTTGTGGGCCACTCCCCAGCCGGCGAGCGCGGCGCTGATCATCCCGGCGCTGCCGAAGAGCAGCATCACCAGGCCGAGCCGGTCGAGCATCTGGTCGGTCGGCGCCAGGGACTGGGCGAGGATCAGTGCCTCACCCCGGCCCGCCTGGACGGCGACCATCCGGTAGCGCTCGTTGTCGATGACCACGGTGCGTGCCGACCACCTCTGGTCGCCCATGGCCACCCGGAGCTCCGGGTCGGCGATCTGGTCCGCGGAGGTCTGGGTGCCGCCCCGCAGGGTCTGGCCCATGGCGTCGAGGAACATGATCCGCACATCGGCGGCACCGAGCATCCACGGCGGGATCTTCTGCTGCGAGAGCGCATCGAGAGTGTCGGCCTGTGTCGCCCGCGCCGCGCGGGTGTGCAGCGACTGGTCGAGGCTCTCCATGCTCTGCATCCGCACCGTGGCGTACGCCGCGAAGGCGACCGCCGTGACCGCGAAGCCGACGGCCATCGTGGTGAGCAGGGTGACCCTGCTGGCCAGGGACGTGCGGTAGCGCATCGGCCCGCCGATCCGGGGCAGCCTCATCGGTTCTCGTTCACGCGTTGTCGTTCATGGGTTCTCCCGGAGCACGTAGCCGACCCCCCGCACAGTGTGGATCAGCCGCGTCTCCTCGGCCGCCTCGGTCTTGCGGCGCAGGTAACCGACGTACACCTCGAGGCTGTTGGCGGTCGTGGGGAAGTCGAAGCCCCAGACCTCCTCGAGGATGAAGGAGCGGTCCAGCACGCGGCGTGGTCGACGCAGGAACAGCTCGAGCAGGTTGAACTCGGTGCGGGTGAGCTCGATCGGTCGTTGGCCGCGGCAGACCACGCGCGAGGCGATGTCCATGGTGAGGTCGGCGAAGGCGAGCTGCTCGTCGGGGTCCGAGGCGTCCGGCGCGACCCGGCGCAGCAGCGCTCTGAGCCGGGCGAGGAGCTCCTCGAGGGCGAACGGCTTGGTGAGGTAGTCGTCGGCGCCCGCATCGAGACCCTCCACGCGGTCGCCGATCGCGTCACGCGCCGTGAGCACCAGGATCGGCACGCTGTTGCCGACCTTGCGTAATGCCTTCGTGGTCTCGAGCCCATCAAGACGCGGCATCATCACGTCCATCACGACGGCATCGGGATTCACTCCACTGATGCCCGCGAGGGCCTCGGCGCCGTCGGAGGCGGTCGAGACCTGGTAGCCGTTGAACTCCAGGGACCGGCGCAGCGACTCGCGCACCGCCCGGTCGTCCTCGACGACAAGGACGTGCGGTCGGGTGGTGGGCTGAGCGTCGGCGTTCACGGCTCAAGGGTGCCATCTCGCCCTGAGCGCACCCTGAGACCGCCGAGACGTCACAAATGGTGAAACATGTGCGACGTCTCGGCCGGGTGGGGACGGGTCAGGAGAGCCGGCGGGCGGCGTCCCCGGAACGGGTGCCGTAGAGCCCACCGAAGAGCGCGGCGTGCACCAGCAGCGGGAACAGCTGGTGCAGCGGCTGACGGTCCTCCCAGCCCGGGGCGAGCGGATGCTCCTCGTCGTAGGCGTCCAG
>JBDSBU010000253.1:0-7012 GCA_039921445.1 Marmoricola sp.
GCGACGATGAACGAGGAGAACACGATCGTCTGCACCATGATCCCGGGCACCAGGAACTCGCGGTAGTTGGAGCCCTGCACCGCGATCGAGCCACCGAAGACGTAGGCGAACAGGAGCACGAACATCACCGGCTGGATCGTGACGTCGAGCAGCAGCTCCGGCATCCGCTTGATGTGGATCAGGTTGCGGCGTACGACGACGGCCGAGGAGGCAGCCAGGGAGAGCGGCCGGACCTGTGGGCGGTCGGTGCGTGTGAGGGGGTCGAGGGTCGTCATCGCAGCGTCTCCTCCTTCTCGGCCTCGGAGCCTGCGGAAGCGAGCGGCTCCTCCTCGGCACGGTGTCCGGTGAGGCTCAAGAACACGTCGTCGAGGCTCGGCCGCTTCAGGCCGAGATCGTCGACCTCGATGCCGCTCTCGGCGAGCGCGGCACCGATCCGGCTCATGTCCGCGAGCCCACCAGCCTGCGCGGTCACCCGGCGCTCGTCGGGCTCGACGTAGACATCGTGGACGCTGCGGCGTACCAGCTCCTCGGCAGCGGCAAGGTCCTCGGAACGGGTGACGGTGAGCACGACGCTGGCACGGCCGGCCCGGGCCTTGAGCTGCGTGGGCGTCCCGGAGGCGATCACCTTGCCCTTGTCGATGACGACGATGTCGTCGGCGAGCTGGTCGGCCTCCTCGAGGTATTGGGTGGTGAGCAGGAGCGTGGTGCCGTCCTTGACCAGGCCCCGCAGCACGTCCCAGAGCTCATTGCGACTGTGCGGATCCAGCCCGGTGGTCGGTTCGTCCAGGAACAGCACCGGAGGCGCCGCGATCAGGCTGACAGCGAGGTCGAGGCGACGACGCATTCCACCGGAGTACTGCTTGACGACCCGGTCACCGGCGTCGCTGAGCGAGAACCGCTCGAGCAGCACGTCACCCTTCGGACCGATCTCGCGCTTGGGCATGCCGCACAACCGGCCGATCAGGTAGAGGTTCTCCCGCGCGGTGAGCAACTCATCGACCGTGGCTGCCTGACCGGTCAGCCCCATGTTGCGGCGCACCATCTCGGGCTCCTTGACCACGTCGTAGCCGGCGACCCGGCCGGTGCCGCTGGTGGGCTGGCTCAGGGTGGTCAGCATCCGCACGGTGGTGGTCTTGCCGGCGCCGTTCGGCCCCAGCATGCCGAGAACCGTGCCTTGTGGCACCGCGAAGCTGACGCCGTCGACCGCGGTGTTGTCGCTGAACCGCTTGACGAGATCGATCGCCTCCACGGCGGGCTGTTCAGTCATGCGCCCATGTCAGCACACTCCACCGACAACCCGCTCGACATTATTCGTCGGGTCAGCCGATCGAGTGGCCGGTGCTGCGGAGGTTCTCGCAGGCCACCACGATGCGGGCGGCCATTCCGGCCTCGGCCGCCTTGCCCCAGGCGCGGGGGTCGTACTGCTTTTTGTTGCCGACCTCGCCGTCGACCTTCAAGACGCCGCCGTAGTTGGTGAGCATGTGATCGGCGACGGGACGCGTGAAGGCATACTGGGTGTCGGTGTCGACGTTCATCTTCACCACGCCGTAGTCGACGGCCGCGGCGATCTCCTCAGCGAGCGAGCCCGAGCCACCGTGGAAGACCAGGTCGAAGGGCCTGGAGCCGGGCTCGAGACCGAGCTCGGCGACGACTGCTTCCTGCGCGGCCTTGAGGATCTCCGGGCGGAGCTTGACGTTGCCGGGCTTGTAGACGCCATGCACGTTCCCGAAGGTCAGCGCGGTCATGTAGCGACCCTTCTCGCCATTGCCGAGCGCGGCGATGGTGGCCAGCGCGTCGCCCGGAGTCGTGTAGAGCTTCTCGTCGATCTCGCCCATCACGCCGTCCTCCTCGCCTCCGACGACCCCGATCTCGACCTCGAGGATGATCTTCGCTGCGACCGCCCGCGCCAACAGCTCCTCGGCGATCTGCAGGTTCTCCTCCAGGGGTACGGCGGAGCCGTCCCACATGTGCGACTGGAACAGGGGCGCCTCACCGCGCGCCACCCGGTCGGCGGAGATCTCGAGCAGCGGGCGCACGAATCCGTCCAGCTTGTCCTTCGGACAGTGGTCGGTGTGCAGCGCGATGTTCACGGGGTACTTCTTGGCGACCTCGAGGGCATAGGCGGCGAAGGCCACCGAACCGGTGACCATGTCCTTGACCGCTGGGCCCGAGAGGTACTCCGCACCACCGGTCGAGACCTGGATGATCCCGTCGCTGCCCGCCTCGGCGAACCCGGCGAGCGCAGCGTTGAGGGTCTGGGAGGACGAGACGTTGATCGCCGGGTAGGCAAACGACTTCGCCTTCGCGGTGTCGAGCATCTCGGCGTACTTCTCAGGGGTGGCAATCGGCATGACAGGGGCTCCTCGGGGCACGATGGCTGGCTGCCCCAACCCTAGTGGACCCGCAGCCCGGCGCAGCCGTGGCAGGATCAGCCTGCCCGATGCCCGAACCTTCCCCGGAGAGCCATGACGCGCCCCGCCTTCCCCCCCTCTGCGTTGGCTGTCCTGGCGCTCCTGCTGACGTTGGTGCTGAGCGCCTGCGGCGGCTCGGCCCCCGGCAAGGCCAAGGGCCCGGCCGGGGCCCCGGGCTCGACGGGCACGGTCGGAGGGAGCGCCTCCGCGGAGCCGCCCGCGCCCCCGGAGCCGCGCTTCGGGGTGCCGAAGGCCGGGCAGTGCCACCAGATGGGCTACGCGCAGTCGAAGTCACCGGTGTTCTTGGGCGCCAAGGTTCCTTGCCGCAAGGCGCACACCAGCCTGGTCATCCACGCTGGCGTGGTCGACGCCGCCGTCACCGCGCAGACCCCCGTGGCTCGACGACGCGCGGTGGCGCGGAAGGTCTGCGAGCCCGCGTTCCGTCGGCTCGTCGGCGGCACGCCTGCCCTTCGTGCGACCTCGCTGCTGACCTGGGTGTTCTTCACCCCCAGCGCTGCCGAGCTGGCGCGGGGGGCGCGCTGGGTCCGCTGCGACGCGATCGCTCGCAGCGCCCGTGAGCTGGTCGCACTGCCCGCGACCACGCCGTTGCTGCGCAAGGGCCTTCCCGAACAGCTTCGGGTGTGCCAGGACAACAAGGGAGTCGACGTCTCCTGCGCCCGCCCGCACCAGTTCCGGGTGGAGGCGGTCTTTCTCCCCTCGGGCAACGCCTATCCCGGTCAGGCCTTCACGAGCGTCGCGCGCGACCGCTGTCGGACGCTGATGAACGGCGCCCTGGGCTACTGGCAACCGCCGAGCCGCGCGGGCTGGGCAGCCGGCGACCACTACGTGCGCTGCCTGGCCCGCACCAGCTAGTACGCCGAGACGCCACTCCTGAGCGCACCTGGGAGCCGGAGCTCCTGGTCGTCAGCCCCGCCAGGCGGTGTCGAGGTCGGCGTGCGTGGTGATCCAGGAATGCATCGCGATGGCCGCTGCTGCGGAGGCGTTGATCGACCTGGTCGAGCCGAACTGCGCGATCGAGAAGGTGCCGTCGCACACCTCGCGCGCACTCTCCGAGAGGCCCGGCCCCTCCTGTCCGAACAACAGGCACACCGAGCGGGGCATCGTCCACGCTTCGAGCCGGTGCGCGCCCGGGAGGTTGTCCACGCCCATCAGCTCGACGCCGGCACCGTGCAGGTAGGAGGCGAGGTCCACAGCCGTCTCGTGATGCCGAACGTGCTGGTAGCGGTCGGTGACCATCGCGCCGCGCCGGTTCCAGCGACGCTTGCCGACGATGTGCACCTCACGGGCGAGGAAGGCGTTCGCGGTGCGCACGATCGTGCCGATGTTGAAGTCGTGCTGCCAGTTCTCGATGGCCACGTGGAAGTCGTGTCGTCGGGTGTCGAGGTCCGCGACGATCGCCTCAAGGGTCCAGTAGCGGTAGGAGTCGACCACGTTGCGCCGGTCGCCCTCCGCAAGCAGCACCGCGTCGTACTCCGGCCCCTCGGGTGCGGGTCCCACCCAAGGCCCCAGACCGACCTCGGCTGGGCCGTGCGGCATCGGGTCGTACGGCGCCCGCTGCTCCTCTTCTGCTGGGTCCACGCCGGCAAGAGTAGGCCCGACCAGTGGGCGGTCAGCAGCCAGTCAGCCGGGCACCGATATCCTCCGCGGGTGACTGGCCTGCAACCGCTGTTGTTCGGCATCAAGTGGATGGACCCGAACTGGTTGCTCGACCAGTTCGGGCCCTGGTTCCTCTGGGTGTGCCTGCTGATCGTGCTCGTGGAGTGCGGATTGTTCTTCCCGTTCCTGCCTGGGGACACCTTGCTGTTCGCGGTCGGGCTGTTCGTCTCCAGCCGGGGCGACATCGTTCCCGGTCCGCGCGCGACCGACCTCGTGCTCGCGATGGTGCTGCTCTTCGGCGCTGCGTTCGCGGGCAACGTGCTCGGCTATGAGATCGGCCGCGCGATCGGCCCACCGCTCTATGAGCGCGAGGGGCGGATCCTGAAGCGCAAGTACTTCGACCAGACCACGGCCTTCTTCGACAAGCACGGCAGCAAGGCGCTGGTGATCGGTCGCTTCGTGCCCTTCGTGCGTACCTACATCACCGTCGTGGCCGGTGTGACCAGGATGCACCGACAGAAGTTCTTCGTGTGGAGCGCCGTGGGCGCGGCAGCGTGGGTGCTCTCGATCGTGCTGATGGGCTACTTCCTGGGCCAAGCGTTCCCGGCACTGGGGGAGAACATCGACAAGGCCGTGATCGTGATCCTGGCACTCTCCGTGGTGCCGATCGTCATCGAGTGGTGGCGCCACAAGCGCCAGTCCAGCACCACGACCTGAGGTCAGCCGCGCGCAGCATCGAGCTGCGCCTTGGTCAGGACCGGGCGCACCTCGAGGCCCACGTCGGCAAGGGGGTTCGTGCCCTCGGGACTGCGGTCGATGGCGCAGACAACGGTCTCGACCACGGCACCCGCCGCACGCAGCGCCTGCGTCGCATCCCGTACGGCGCCTCCGGTGGTGATCACGTCCTCGATCAGCGTGACCCGGCGTCCCGCGACGTCGGGACCCTCGGCCAGCTTGCAGGTGCCGTACTCCTTGGCCTGCTTGCGCACGAACAGCGCTGGCGTCCCGGTGCGGGCACTGAGGATCGTGGCGATCGGCACACCGCCCAGCTCCAGCCCACCGAGCAGCTCGGTGCCTGCCGGCACCAGGGCGACCATCTGGTCCACGACACGCGCCAACAGGGCCGGCTCGGCCTCGAAGAGGTACTTGTCGAAGTACTCCGAGGCCACCTGTCCCGAGCGGAGGGTGAACTGGCCGGTCAGGCGGCAGCAGGCATCGACGTCGCGGGCGAGGTTCGGGTCGGTCATGCGGCGGAGGCTACCGCCCCTTGGTCTCCACGCCGACGAGGTGCCCGAAGGAGATCATCCGGTTGTCGGTGTGGAACAGCTCCGAGCAGGTGGTCAGGGTGAGCAGCCGCTGACCTGGCTTCTGTGCCGGCTGGGCACCGTCGGCTGCCGGGTTCTTCGGCACTGGATCGAGCACCCACACTCCTGTGAAGGGGATCACCAGGGCGTTCGGGTCGGTGTCGAGCTCGTAGGTGTAGCTGGCGCCGACCGTCTCGACTATCACCTCGTCCCCCGGTCTCAGCTCCGGCATCCTGCGCAGCGGCTCCCCGTGGGTGACCCGGTGCGCGGCGAGCGCGTAGTTGCCGACCTCGCCGGGATCGGCGCTCTTGTCGAAGTGGCCGTAGCCCTGGGCGAGCACCTCGTCGCTGGTCCCCTCGAGCACTGGTACGACGTACTGCTTGCCGAACCTGGGGATCCGGATCAGGGCCGAGGCCTCGCCGCGCGGGATGTATTTCGGCTCGAGACGGACCCCGCCGGCGACCCACTGCTTCTCGAGGGCGCCGGCGACCTCGTCCTGCTTGCGGTGCGAGAGCCAGTTTGTGCCCCAGAACTGCCACGCGACGTGGCCGAGGAGCCCGGTCCCGGCAAGGACCAGCGCGATGCCGGTCCACCAGGTCAGACGCTGGCCGCGACTCCGGGAACTGGGCATGGCGCCATTGTGACCGATCGGGACGTTCCACCCGAACCGAACGGGCGGGAACGCGGACGGAGAGGTTAGGTTCGCAGGCGTGAGTGCACACACAAGCAGGCAGGCCACCCGGCTCGACGGCGTCGGCAGCACGATCTTCGCGGAGATGTCGGCGCTCGCGGTGCGCACCGGCTCGGTCAACCTCGGCCAGGGATTTCCCGACCTCAGCGGGCCGGCGGCGGTCCTCGAGGTCGCTGTCGCGGCGATCCGCTCGGGTCGCAACCAGTACCCGCCCGGCCACGGAGCTCCGGAGCTGGTCGAGGCGCTGGTCCGGCACCAGCAGCGGCACTACGGACTCGACCTCGAGCCGCCCAACGTGGTGGTCACCACCGGAGCGACCGAGGCGATCGCGGGCGCCATGCTCGGCCTGCTCGACCCCGGGGACGAGGTGATCGTGTGCGAGCCCTTCTACGACAGCTATCGGGCGATGATCCAGTTCGCCGGCGCCGTACGCCGCCCGGTCACCCTGCGAGCCCCGGACTATCGACTCGAGGCCGCCGCGCTCGAGGCCGCGGTGAGCAAGCGCACCAAGCTGATCCTGCTGAACACCCCGCACAACCCGACCGGGCGGGTGCTCGACGCGGTGGAGCTCGCTGCGGTCGCAGACGTGGCCCGTCGACACGACCTCGTCGTGGTGACCGACGAGGTCTACGAGCACCTCACCTTCGACGACCACGAGCACATCCCGATCGCCACCCTGCCCGGGATGTTCGAGCGCACTCTCAGCATCTCCAGCTCGGGCAAGACGTTCTCGCTCACCGGCTGGAAGATCGGCTGGGCGACGGGGCCCCGCGACCTCGTGGCGGCCGTCGAGGGCGCGAAGAACTGGCTGTCCTACTCCTCCGGCGCCCCCTTCCAACCGGCGATCGCCCATGCGCTCGACCACGAGGGCAGCTTCCACGAGAGCCTGCGCGCCGACCTCGCCGTACGCCGGGACATGCTGTGCGATGCCCTGTCCTCACTGGGCATGGAGGTGCACGTGCCGCAGGGGACCTACTTCACCACCACCG
>JBDSBU010000254.1:0-9716 GCA_039921445.1 Marmoricola sp.
TCGTTGCAGCGGCGGGGAACACTGCCGGCAACACGTCGGTGACCAGGCGCAGACGCGGTCGCGCCGAGGGGAGCAGGGCGCTGATGAGTGTCACCAGTCCGACCAGTCCGACCACGCGCCCGATCACATCCGGCCGGCGCAGGGCGTTCCACATCCCGCGGCCGTCAGTCACTTCTGGGAGTGGCCGTGGAACGAGCGGGAAAGGCGGCCCCCAGGGCAATCTCGACCATGTCGGCGAACGTCTGCTCGCGCTCCTGTGCGGTGGTCTCCTCGCCGGTGACGATGTGGTCGCTGACCGTGCAGATCGCCAGCGCCTTGCGCCCGAAGCCAGCGGCGAGGGTGTACAGAGCGTTCGCTTCCATCTCCACGGCGAGCACCCCATGGGCGATGAGCGGCTCGTTCAGCTCGGGACGCGGGGAGTAGAAGGAGTCCGCGGAGAGGATCAGGCCGACGTGACTCACGACGTCGGGCCGCAGCTGCGCAACGTCGTACGCCGCGCGCAGCAGCCCGAAGTCGGCGACGGCCGCGTAGTCGAGCCCGTGGAAGCGGAGCCTGTTCGACGAGGAGTCGGTGCAGGCGCCGGAGGCGATCACGACGTCGCGCAGGGCAACTCGCTCGGTCAGGGCGCCGCACGAGCCGACCCTGATCGCCTGCTGGACGCCGTAGTCGCGGAAGAGCTCGTTGAGGTAGATCGAGATCGAGGGCTGGCCCATTCCGGTCCCCTGCACGGAGACCCGGTGACCTTGCCAGGTGCCGGTGAAGCCGAGCATCCCCCGGACCTCGGAGTAGCAGGTGGCGTCGTCGAAGAAGGTCTCGGCGATCCAGCGGGCGCGCTGGGGGTCGCCCGGGAGCAGGACCGTCTCGGCGATGGCGCCGGCCTCTGCGGCGATGTGGGTGCTCATGGCCTCACACCCTAGGCGTTAGCCTCGCCGCCATGGAGCCTGAACCCCTCGCCCTGCCCGGCACCGACGACGCCTGGGGCGACTGGGTCGCGTCCCGGGCACACGAGGGGCTCGCAGAGGGGGCCGCGAGGGTGAAGGCGCTCAAGGCGGCCGAGCCGGGCACCCTTGAGATTCTCGAACGATGGAACGATGCGCAGATCGCGCTGGGCAACGTCGCCGCGCTGAGCTCGCTGGTCGGAGCAGTGCATCCCGACATCGACGTGGTCCACATCGCGGAGGGCTTCCAGACCGAGACGCGTCGCTTCGGCACCGACCTGCGCCGGGACGCCAAGGTGTTCGCGGCGCTGTCCTCCCTCGAGGGTGCTGAGGGCCTCGACCAGGACCAGCGCCGTGTGCTCGACCACGCACTCCGCGGATTCCGTCGCGCTGGGGTGGACCAGTCCAAGGCGGTCCGTGGGCAGCTGCGTCTGTTGGACGCGCGGATGAGCGAGCTCTCGCAGAGCTTCGGTCGCCGGATCCGCGACGGACGGCTGACCACCTCGGTCCCGGTTGCCGCGCTCGACGGTCTGCCCGAGGACTACGTCGAGGAGCACCCGTCGGACCCGGACGGAATGGTCGCGCTCAGCACCGACTACCCCGACACGATCCCGTTCCTCACCTATGCGCGTGACCCGGCGGCCCGGCGCGCCGTCGCCGCCACGTTCGCGAACCGGGGCTGGCCCGAGAATGACGCCGTGCTGGCAGAGCTGCTCGAGGTGCGTGCGGAGACGGCGAGGCTGCTGGGCTACGCCGACTGGCCCAGCTATGACGCCGAGTTCAAGATGATCGGCAAGGGACGGGCGATCCCGGAGTTCGTCGAGCAGATCGCCGCCGCGGCCGACGAGGCCGGGCGCAGCGAGATCGGCGTACTCCTCGAAGCGGCGCGGGCCGCCGGCGAGGACGTCGTCGACGCCTCGAACTGGCGGCACCTTCACGAGACCGTCAAGCGGGAGCGGTTCGGGGTCGATGCCCAGCAGGTGCGCCGGTTCTTCGACTTCGCCAAGGTCCGTCAAGGGTTGCTCGACGTGACCAGCCGGCTCTTCGCGCTGAGCTACGAGCCGGTCGCGGCGCCGACCTGGCACAGCGACGTCGCGTCGTACGACGTGGTGCTGACCGAGTCCGGCAGGCGGCTCGGGCGGATCCACCTCGACCTGCACCCACGTGCGCGCAAGTTCAGCCACGCCGCGCAGTTCACGCTCGTCTCCGGGATCGAGGGACGTCAGCTCGCCGAGGGAGTGCTGGTCTGCAACTTCCCTCGCGGCCTGATGGACCACCGCGAAGTGGTCACGCTCTTCCACGAGTTCGGGCACCTGATGCACCACGTCCTTGCGGGTCGACACCGCTGGGTGCAGTTCTCCGGCGTCTCCACCGAGTGGGACTTCGTCGAGGCGCCCTCGCAGATGCTCGAGGAGTGGGCCTGGAACCCCGAGGTGCTTCGGGGCTTCGCCACCGACGCCTCCGAGTCGCCGATCCCCACTGACCTGGTCGCCCGGATGCGAGCAGCCGACGAGTTCGGCAAGGGCTTCCTGGCTCGCACGCAGACCGCCTATGCCTCGATCTCCTACTGGCTGCACGTCGAACGTCCCGCGGACCTGACTGGACGGGTGGCTGAGCTGATGGAGCGCTACAACCTGATCGCCCAGCTCCCTGGCACGCACTTCCACGCAGGCTTCGGTCACCTCGATGGCTACGGATCGGCCTACTACACCTACCTGTGGAGCCTGGTGATCGCCAAGGACATGTACTCCGCCTTCAAACCTGTTGATCCCTTCGCCACCGATGTGGCCCATCGTTGGCGCGACACCGTGCTGGCGCCGGGCGGGTCTGCCGACGCCGCCGACCTGGTCAGCGACTTCCTCGGTCGCCCCTATGACCACCGAGCCTTCACCGCCTGGCTCGAGCGCAGGACCGGGACAGGGAGTGAGGTTTCGTGAGTCGCTCGTTGCCGCATGCCGCACTCTCCGCGCACCCTCACGACCGTCACGGTCTGCACCGCGACGACGACGGCTGGTTGGACGAGCAGTGGTCGGACCCGCGCACCCGGGTGCTCGTGGTCGCCGGTGCCCGGCTGCGTCCGGTCGAGGGCCAGGTCTCCTGGGTCGCTCCCGCGGAGGCACCCGACGGCCTCCGCGTCCTTCTCGGGGAGCGCGAGGGCGTGCAGCACTTCGCCGTGATCGTGGATCCGGTCGAGGCGCCGGGCGAGCGCGGCGGGTGGATGGTGCTGCGGTCGGTCGTGCAAGCGCTCGCCGACCACGCCGTGGCCGATGCCCCGCTGGTGCTGCATGCGGTCGGGCTGGCGGAGTGGCACTGGTCGACCCGGCACTGCCCCCGTTGCGGCGGCGAGCTGGCTGCTCGACAAGCAGGTCACGTGCTGCGGTGCGTGGACTGTGGGCGCGACCAGTTCCCGCGCTCGGACCCCGCCGTGATCATGCTCGTCACCGATGGCGAGCCGGGCGGGACCGAGGAGCGCTGCCTGCTCGGGCGGGCGCCGCAGTGGCCCGAGGGGCGTTACTCCACGCTGGCCGGCTTCGTGGAGCCGGGCGAGACCATGGAGGACGCCGTACGCCGAGAGGTGCGCGAGGAGACCGGCGTGGTCGTGGGCGAGGTGACCTACTTCGGTAGCCAGCCGTGGCCGCTGCCGGCCAGTCTGATGGTCGGTTTCACCGGCCGGGCCACCCGGACTGCCATCGACGTCGACGGCTCCGAGATCGAGGACGCCCGGTGGTTCACCCGCGAGCAGATGCGCCGAGAGGCTGAGGCGGGAACGTTGAAGCTCCCCAGCGGGGTCTCGATCTCACGTTCCCTGGTGGAGAGCTGGTACGGCGCGACGTTGCCCGGTCACTGGTGAGAGCTGCTGGTGGGTCGGTTCTGAGACCGGCTCCTCAGACGAGCGCTGCCAGCTTTTCCTTGACCTGCTTGAGCGAGGGGTTCGTGTGCGCGGAACCGTCGGCGTACACCAGCGTCGGCACGGTCTGGTTGCCACGGTTGGCAGCCATCACGATCTCGGCGGCGGCCGGGTCCTGCTCGATGTCGACCATGTCGAACTCGATGCCCTCACGGTTGAGCTGGCTCTTGAGTCGATGGCAGTAGCCGCACCACGGGGTGCTGTACATCGTGAAGCGGCTGGTCATGGGCTCCGGGGTCACTGACTGTCCTCTCTCGCGTCTACGCTCGTCACCCTCTGCAACAACACCCGAACGGAGTTCAATTCCCGATGTCGGTCGACGACCTGCTCAGCACGCTCGATCCCGAGCAGCGCGAGGTCGCCACGGCGCTGCGTGGCCCCGTGCGGGTGCTGGCCGGTGCGGGCACGGGCAAGACCCGCGCGATCACGCACCGGATTGCCTATGGGGTCGCGTGCGGGGTCTACAACCCGACCGAGGTGTTGGCGGTCACCTTCACCACCCGGGCGGCCGGCGAGATGCGCACCCGCCTGCGCGGCATGGGTGCCTCCGCGGTGCAGGCCCGCACCTTCCACTCCGCGGCCCTGCGCCAGGTCCGTTACTTCTGGCCCAAGGTCTACGGCGGACAGCCCCCTGAGCTGATTGCCTCGAAGATCCCGGTTGTGGCCGGAGCTGCGCGCCGCAACCGGGTCGAGGTGACCCAGCCGATGCTGCGAGACCTTGCCAGCGAGATCGAGTGGGCCAAGGTCAGCAACATCCGCCCCGACGACTACGAGCGTCTGGCCCCGGGACGTGGCCGCGAGGTCAGCGGTCTCGACGCCGCGACGGTCTCGCACGTCTTCGGCAGCTACGAGGAGCTCAAGCGCGATCAGGGCCGGATGGACATGGCGGACGTCCTGCTGATCGGTGCCGCGCTGCTGAGCGAGGACGAACGGGTCGCCGCCGAGGTCCGTCGTCAGTACAAGTGGTTCGTCGTGGACGAGTTCCAGGACGTGAGCCCGATCCAGTCGGCGCTGCTCGACCTTTGGCTCGGCGGGCGCAACGAGATCTGCGTCGTCGGCGACCCGGCCCAGACGATCTACTCCTTCGCCGGTGCACAGGCCTCCTACCTCACCGACTTCCCGGCCAAGTTCCCTGGCACAGCCAGTGTGGAGCTGGTGCGCAACTACCGCTCCACCCCGCAGGTGATCGGCGCCGCCAACGAGCTGCTCAAGGGTTCGGGCACCAACAGCGTGCGGCTGCAGGCCCAGCGCCCCGCCGGTGAGGAGCTGACCTGGCGTGAGGCCAGCGACGAGGTCGCCGAGGCCAACGCCGTCGCCGAGCGAGTGAGCAAGCTGCAGGCCTCCGGCACCCCGCTGGCCGAGATGGCGGTGCTGTTTCGGATCAATGCGCAGTCACAAGCCTTCGAAGAGGCGCTGACTGCTCGCGGGCTGGCCTACACGGTGCGCGGCGCTGCCCGCTTCTTCGAGCGCCAGGAGGTCCGGCAGGCATTGGCCTTGCTGCGTGGGGAGGTGCGCGCCGGCGAGGCCGCTTCCGACGGTGTGCTCGAGCGGGTGCAGGCAGTGCTGGGTGGGATGGGGTGGACCTCGACGGCCCCGGAGACCCGGGGGCAGGCGCGTGACCGGTGGGAGTCACTGCACGCGTTGGTCTCCCAGGCTGCCGCCTACGTCGAGGCCGAGGTGGCGCCGACGTTGTCCGGCCTGGTGGCCGAGCTGGACCGCCGTGCCCATGAGCAGCACGCTCCCGCCGTGGAGGGGGTCACCTTGGCCACGATCCACGCGGCCAAGGGTCTGGAGTGGGACGCGGTCTTCTTGTGCGGCATGCAGGAGGGCTCGATGCCGATCACCTACGCAGACACCCCGGCCGCGGTCGAGGAGGAACGCCGGCTCCTCTACGTCGGGATCACCCGCGCCCGCACCCACCTCTGGATCTCGTGGGCGCTCGCCCGCAATCCCGGCGGCCAGGCCCGCAGACGCCCCTCCCGCTTCCTCGCGGGCCTGCGCCCGGCCTCTGCCACCGATCGCACCGAAACCACGACCGGGTCCGGTGGCACCCGCAAACGCGGCAAGAAGGCTGCTGCGTGCAAGCAGTGTCAGCGACCGCTGGCCTCCTCGCGCGAGCGCAACCGCGGCTACTGCTCGGACTGCCCGGTGCCCTATGACGAGGAGCTCTTCGAGTCCCTGCGCAGCTGGCGCAAGGAGCAGGCCGACGCGCAGAGCGTGCCGGCGTTCGTGGTCTTCTCCGACGCGACCCTGGAGGCGCTGGCCGAGGTCCGCCCCACCGACCGTCGTGGACTGCAGTCGATCAACGGGATCGGCAAGACCAAGCTCGACAAGTACGCCGACGAGCTGCTCGCGATCCTCGCCTGATCGACCCTCGCGACCGCACCCGATCCGGGCCGGAGAGCACGCCGGACCGAAAGTCGAATAAATCAATTGCACGCCCATCGGCCCGGGCGTAGCGTGACCTCACCAGACCGATGGGCCGCATCGGCCCGGGCAACGCAGGACAGGAGGTGCGAGATGAAGATCGAGATGTCGAATGCAGCGACCTTCCAGCGCTACTCCCTCGTGCCTACCCACTCGGACCTCACGGGTGGAGTCTGCCCGCTGCGCGGTCGCCTCGTGGATGCCCACGTCCAGGGCGCCACGTCTGCCACCGGCACCATCACCCCGGGTCTCCGTCCCTGGAGCCGCCTGATCACCTGAGTGCTTCGCACTCGATCGGCGCTTTCCAGGCCGCGGAACCCTTACCGGGATCCGCGGCCTTTTTGGCTTTCCGGGGCCGTGCCCGCTCGGTCCACAGTCCCCGTCCAGACCCCCGTCACACCAGATGAGAGTCACACCAGATCAGAGTCACCTTAGAAGGAGGTGCCAGATGAGTATCAACGTCGTCGAGACCACGATCGACGTGGCCGGCCTGCCGTGCCACAGCGAGAACCCGGAGCTCTACTTCGCCGAGTCGCCCAGCGACGTCGAGCTCGCCAAGGCGCTGTGCAGCAGCTGTCCCGTCCGAGCCGAGTGCCTCGCTGGTGCCCTCGAACGGCGCGAGCCGTGGGGCGTCTGGGGCGGTGAGCTGTTCCTCGCCGGAGCAGTGATCCCCCGCAAGCGCCCGCGCGGTCGTCCGCGCAAGGACGCCGCAGCCATGACGGCCGCCTGATGGGCGGTCGCCCTTCGCACCACCATTCCTCAAGAACGGAGCAGGAGCATGTTCTCCAACCAAGCCGACTTGGCGCGCGAGAACCATCGCGCGTTCATGGTCGAGGTCGAGCAGGGCCGTGACGCCCGCAGAGCGACGGCCGCGCTCAGGCTGCAGAGGCGGGCGGCGCGACTGAACCGCAGGGCCGAGCGGGCCGCCGCTCGGGCCGCACGGGCAACCGCCCTGTGCCTCTCGGCGAGGACCGCAACCAGGCCTACGCTGGAGCCGTGGCCACCTGTTCGATGTGCGGCGAGGGAACCGACTCCGAGCCCGCGCCGCTGACCTGGATGTCGTCGATCGAGAACGGCCGGTCCCGCTGGTTCTGCGACACCTGCTCGCGCACCCACCTGCGTGCGATCGAGGGCAAGCTCGACTCAGAGTGGTGGTGAGGCCACGCTGAGGGCAGTTCAGCCGGCAAACCCCGGCAACGAGTCGCTGAGCACCTGACGGAACGGCACCGTCGCCTCGAGCTGGCTCAGCACGCCGATTCCGCCGGACCAGGTGCGGTGGATCAGCATGTACGACGGGGGCAGGTTCAGTCGCAGCATCGTGGCGTAGGCGTCGCCGCGCGGATCGTTGACGCGCTGGAACTGCCTTTGCATCCACGCCCGTGAGAACGTGAACTCCGGCTCGCGCGCGGGCTCCAGGAACGGGCCGAGATAGGACTCGAGCTGCTCGGGGGCCAGCTTGATCCGGTCCCGGATGAAGCCCTCCTCGCGCAGGACATCAGCCATGGCCGCGTAGTCGCCGTCGATGGCGAGCCGGATCAGCGCCCCCATGGTGGGTGGCAGGGCACCGGCAGGGAGCCGTGCCACGGCTCCGAAGTCCAGGACGCCCAGCCGGCCAGGGCTGCCATCAGGATTCGGGAGCAGTCGAAAGTTCCCCGGGTGCGGGTCGGCGTGCAGCATCCCGGTCCGCGACGGCGTCTGGAACATGAATTCGACGAACAGGCGTCCGTAGTGGTCGCGCTCCGCCTTTGTTCCGCCACGAATCACCTCGGCGAGGGAGGCCGGGCTCTCCATCCACTCGGTGACCAGCACGGTCGAGGAGCTGGCCACCACGTCGGGGACGTGGATGTCGGGATCGTCGCGGAACTCCTTGGCGAAGACCCGTTGTGCCTGTGCCTCGAGCTCGTAGTCGAGCTCTTCGACCGTGCGGGCCTGCAGCTCCGCGATCAACGGCTTGATGTCGAGGCCGGGGATCAGTGGGCCGATGCCGCGTGCGAGGCGGGCAAGCTGGCGCAGGTCGGAGGCAAGCGCCTCGGCGGCGCCGGGATACTGGACCTTGACCGCCACCTCGCGGCCGTCGGCCCATCGCCCCCTGTGCACCTGGCCGATCGAGGCCGCCGCCGCGGGCATCGGGTCGAGCTCGATGAGGTGCTGCTTCCAGTCGACGCCCAGCTCACGCTCGAGGATGCTGCGCACGGTGATCGTGGGCATCGGGGGAGCAGAGTCCTGCAGCTTGGTGAGTTGTTCGCGGTAGGGCGCTGCCAGCTCGTCAGGAAGCGCGGCCTCGAAGATCGACATCGCCTGGCCGAACTTCATCGCCCCGCCCTTGAGTTCGCCGAGCGTGCGGAACAGCTGCTCGGCGGTGCGCTGCTGGACCTCGGAGAGGACCGCCTCGGCCGGGGCCCCACCGATGCGCTTGCCCAGACCCCAGGCGCTGCGGCCGGCGTACCCGAGCGGCAGCGCGGCCAGCCTTGCCGTCCGCGTGAACGCCCGACGGGGCAGCTCGGTCACCGCGTGCTCCACCGTGGGGCGCGAACCACGGCGAGATGGGTACAGGTCATGGCTCCATGGTGCCTGACGACACCTCAGGGGTGTTCCAGACGCAGCCACATCGGGGGTGCCGCAGCCAGCTGCGGACCCGGGTCCGGGCGGGATCCGCGTCCAGGTGAAGCGTGGCCGACCACGTGGCCGGTGTTAGGCCGGCAAGTCGCGCCCGGACCTCGCGCGCAGCCCAGGCCGCGGCGATCGGGGCGAGGAGCGGGTCTGCGCTCTCCGGGACGTCGTCGGACCGGAGGCGTGCGGTGGCGCGGACGTAGCGGTTCAGCACCTCGACATGGGCAGGGTCGTGGCAGGCGAGATGGGCATCGATGCATCGCAGGCAGGCGGTGAGTCCTGGAGCGACGTAGGGGCCGACCAGTGCACCCCCGTCCACCAGACGTACGACGACGTGCTCGATGCCACGTCGCAACAGCGGATCGAGCAGCTCACGCGCGAGCTCTCCTGGGCTCAGCACCACCACCGTCGCTGCCTGCTCGAGGTTCGTGACCAGGGTGAGGCCGGCTTGCACCAGCACCCCGGGACCGTCGACCCCCGGCAAGCAACCGACCACGGCGACCGGTGACGCGGGCGGTGCCGTCGAGGATCGTCCGGAGAGCAGGACTCCGGCGCGGTCGAGCTGGGCGAGCACCTCGGCAGCGGCAGGGTCGCTCGCAGTGTTGAGGGGCTGGAGCTCGACCAGGGCCTGGAGCACACGTTCCACGTCCGGTGTTCGCGCCAGGACCAGCCGGCGCTCGGCGTACATCCCCACCTGCAGCCGGTCGCGGCCGCGGGCGACGACCCGCAGTCCCGGCGCGAGCCGGTGCAGCACGGCGGAAGACTCGACGAGGTGTGTGGCGGCCATGTCGGGACGCTAGGACGTGCGGCGGCGACCGGGAAACCGCAATCCA
>JBDSBU010000255.1:0-16800 GCA_039921445.1 Marmoricola sp.
CACGGCGCCAACCGTCTTGGCGCCTCGGCGCTGATGCAGGGCCTGGCCGACGGCTACTTCGTGCTCTCCAACACCATCCGCGACTACCTCGCCGACGGCCCGTTCGAGAAGATCGCCGAGGACGACCCGGCCGTCGTCGAGGCGCAGGAGTCGGTGCAGTCGCGCATCCACCAGTTCATGAACACCAGCGGCACCCGCAGCGTCGACTCCTACCACCGCGAGCTCGGCAACATCATGTGGGAGTACTGCGGCATGGAGCGCACCGAGGACGGGCTGAAGAAGGCGATCGACCTGATCCGCTCGCTGCGCGACGACTTCTGGCGCAACGTCAAGGTGCTCGGCAGCGCCGACAGCCTGAACCAGTCCCTGGAGAAGGCCGGTCGCGTGGCCGACTTCTTCGAGCTCGGCGAGCTGATGTGCATCGACGCCCTGAACCGCCGCGAGTCCTGCGGCGGCCACTTCCGCGGCGAGTCCCAGACCGAGGAGGGCGAGGCCCTGCGCCACGACGACCTCTACGCCTATGTGGCGGCCTGGGAGTGGGGCGGCGAGGACGAGAAACCGGTCCTGCACAAGGAGAACCTGACCTATGAGTTCGTCGAGATGAAGGCGCGGAGCTACAAGTGAAGCTGACTTTGAACATCTGGCGCCAGGCCAGCACCGCCACGGCCGGCGCCATGCACACCTACGACGTCGACGACATCTCCGAGGACATGTCGTTCCTGGAGATGCTGGACGTGCTCAACGAGCGTCTGCACGCCCAGGACGAGGAACCGATCGCCTTCGACTCCGACTGCCGCGAGGGCATCTGCGGGATGTGCGGGCTGATGATCAACGGCCAGGCCCACGGCCCCGAGGTGACCACCACCTGCCAGCTGCACATGCGCTCGTTCAAGGACGGCGACACGATCACGATCGAGCCGTGGCGCGCCGACGCCTTCCCGGTGCTCAAGGACTTGTGTGTCGACCGTCAGGCCTTCGACCGGATCATCCAGCAGGGTGGCTACATCTCGGTCAACACCGGTGCCGCCCCCGACGCGCACGCGACACCCGTGCCGAAGGACAACGCCGACCGCGCCTTCGACATGGCGACCTGTATCGGTTGTGGTGCCTGCGTGGCGGCCTGCCCCAACGGCTCGGCCTCACTGTTCCTGGGCGCCAAGATCACCCATCTCGGCGAGCTGCCTCAGGGACAGGCGGAGCGGGACAGTCGAGTGGTCAACATGGTCGCGCAACACGACCACGAGGGCTTCGGTGGCTGCACCAACATCGGCGAGTGCACGGCCGCCTGCCCCAAGGAGATCCCGCTCGACGTGATCTCGCAGCTCAACAGGGACCTGCGCACCGCGATCCGCCGAGGCCACTGACCCACCCAGAGGACTTGACGGAGAACTTCACGGCGGCCTCGACGTGGAACCTCGCAGCCGGGCCTCGTCTCGAAATTGTGACAAAGGGACATTTAGGTCATACCATCACCGGCCATGGGGTTCTCCGGTCTGGCTCGGCGGCTGGTGATGGCCGTTTTGAGCCTGCTCCTAACCGCAGCCGCAGCCGTCGTACCACCTCTGGACGGGGCAGCTCGGCCCGAGGGAACCCGCGCGTCTACGGAGGTGCTCGTTCCCGTTGCCGCGCGCACTCGCCGTACGCCGGCCACGACCGCGCGCTGGTCGGGCTCGCTGCGCACCAGTGACCGGAGCCGGGTCAACGCGGCCTTCTGGAGTGAGTACGCACCGGGCCTGAGCACACCCTCTGGCTACACCGGCGAGGATGAGCGCTGCGTGCCCGGGACCATCTCCCCAACTGCGCGAGAGGCGACCCTGCGGGCCCTGAACTTCGTGCGCTCGCTGGGCGGCCTGGCACCGGTGACATTCTCCGCAGCCTTGGACCAGGGCGCCCAGAAGGCCGCGCTGATCATGTCGGCCAACGATCGCCTCGACCACAGCCCCAGCCGCTCCTTCAAGTGCTGGACCTCGGAGGGAGCAGCGGCCGCCGGCCGCTCCAACCTCTCCTTGAGCCATCCGTGGCTGCGCGCCGGTGCAGGCGTCGACCTCGGCATGGAGGACGACGGCGCAGGCAACGAGGTGGTCGGGCACCGCCGCTGGCTGATGAACCCGTTCAGCACCGCCATGGGCAATGGCGCCACCGACAACGCCAACGCCATCACGGTGGTCGGACCAACCTCCTCCTCACGACCGAATCCCGCATGGGTCGCCTGGCCGACGGCCGGCTACTTCCCCGACGCCCTGGAGCCGAAGGGCCGCTGGTCTCTCTCGGCCGGGGACCCTGCGACCGATTTTCGCCGGGCCAGGGTGCAGGTCACCCGCAACGGCGAGCGGGTGCGGGTCACGAAGAACCCGGTGCACGACGGCTACGCCCAACCGACGCTGGTGTGGGAGATGCCTGACTCCATCGCGCGCAGCGGCACCTTCGAGGTGGTGGTCAGCAGGATCAGGCGCTCGGGTTTCAAGAAGCGCTTCGCCAGCTCCTACAGCGTCTCGATGTTCACCCCGACGCGGTGAGCGCCCCGAGGGGAAAGGACCGGCTCGGGCGCCACCCGGAGTTCTCCTCGTGGAGGTACATCCACATCTCCTCGACGTCAAAGGCCACGTCGAAGCGGTCGAGGTCTGCGAACGCACGGTCCAGGTCCGCCTCGGGGAGGTGGTGGGCCACCGTCACGTGTGGGTGGTAGGGGAACGCCTTGCCCACCTCCAGCGGGCCACGGCGTACGCCGGACGCGAGCATCTCGCAGTGACTGATCCCCGCGACGACACCGACGAAGACGACTGGCGAGACCGGCCGGAAGGTGCCGGTGGAGCGTAGGTGGACCCGGAACCGCTCCGAGCGGGCGGCCACCTCGGTGAGGTGCCCGACCAGATCATCGAGGTCCTCGGTGGCCACCTCGTGGGGCGGCAGCAAGGTGATGTGCGTGGGGATGTGCCGCGCGGATTCGTCGCCGAGGTCGATCCGGTACTGCTGGAGCTCACTTCCCCACGGGTCGGGCACGGCGATGGAGACTCCGATGGTCGGCACGCGCGGAGCCTAGCGAGACGCGCGGCGGGGGACGAACCCCACGCGGTCATAGACGTCTGCGAGCGTACGGCGGGCGACCTCCTGTGCCCGGTCTGCACCCGACTCCAGGATCCGTTCGAGCTCGGCCTTGTCGTCCATCAGCGCCAGGGTGCGGTCGCGGAAGGGGGTGACGAACTCGACCACGACGTCGGCCAGGTCCCCCTTGAGCGCGCCGTACCCTTGACCGGCGTACTCCTCGACCAGGTCCTCGATGCTGCGCCCCGAGAGCGCGGAGAAGATCCGCAGCAGGTTCGAGACCCCCGGCTTCTCCTCGGGATCGAACCGGATCTCGGACTCGGAGTCGGTCACTGCCGACCGGATCTTCTTGGCCGAGGCCAAGGGATCGTCCAACATGTCGACGATGCCGCCCGGGCTGGAGTTGGACTTCGACATCTTGATCGCGGGGTTCTGCAGGTCCAGGATCTTCGCGGTCTCCTTGAGGATGTAGGGCTCCGGGAGACGGAACGTCTTCTTGTACCGGTGGTTGAACCGCTGCGCGAGGTCACGGGTCAGCTCGAGGTGCTGGCGCTGGTCCTCACCGACGGGCACGAACTCCGGCCGGTAGAGCAGGACGTCGGCCGCCATCAGGATCGGATAGGTGAACAGACCGACCGAGGCCGCTCCCTCGCCCTCCTTGGCAGACTTGTCCTTGAACTGGGTCATCCGGCGGGCCTCCCCGAAGCCGGTGAGGCACTGCAGCACCCAGGTCAGCTCGGCGTGCTCGGGGATCTGGGACTGCACGAAGATCGCCGAACGCTCCGGGTCGATCCCCATCGCGATCAGCTGCGCAGCCGCCACCAAGGTGCGCTCGTAGAGCTTCTTGGGCTCGGGGGCGGGCTCCAGGGCGTGCATGTTGGCGATGAAGAAGAACGGCTCATGCGTCTCCTGCAGGTCCAACCACTGCCTCGTCGCGCCCAGGTAGTTGCCGAAGTGGAACGAGTCGCTGGTGGGCTGGATGCCGGACAGGACGCGTGGTCGGGCTGTCGGCTGGGCCGGGGGCTGCGTGGACATGGCGGCCATTGTTCCAGCCGCGCACTCGGACCCCGCGCGTCGCCCCCGCAGTGGGGCCTCGCGCTCGCCTTCGGATGGCAGGCTGGGCGGATGGTCCAGATTCCCACTCTGAGCGACGGCACGGTGACCCTGCGGGCTCCGAGCGAGGACGACATCGACGGATCCGTCGAGCAGTGCCAGGACCCGCTCAGCCAGCGGTGGACCACGGTCCCTGTGTCCTACACCCGCGACGACGCCAAGACCTATCTGCGTCACGTGATCCCCGACGGTTGGGAGGCCGACCGCGAGTGGGGGTTCGTCGTGGAGGCACCAGATGCGAACGGTGCCCTGCGCTTCGCAGGTTCGATCTCGCTGCGCAACAAGGACGAGGGCAGGGCGGAGATCGCCTACGGCGCACACCCGTGGGTACGCGGCCGGGGCGTGATGGAGTCGGCCGTGCGGTTGCTGCTCGACTGGGGATTTGCCGAGCGTGAGCTGAAGACGGTGATCTGGCTGGCCGAGCGCGGCAACTGGGCGTCGCGCCGCCTCGCCTGGAAGCTGGGATTCAGCGTCGACGGGACGCTGCGTTCCTGGGTCGACCAGCGTGGCTCTCTCGTGGACGCGTGGGTGGGCACGCTGCGCAGCGGCGAGGCGATGTCCCCGCGCACCCCGTGGTCCGAGACGCCCACGATCGTGGGGAAGCGCGTGGTGCTGCGAGCCACGATCGACGCCGACACCCCCCGTCTGATCGAGGGTGCCAACGATCCCGCCGTACAGAACTACAGCCGGACGATGCGCGAGGGCGCACCCCATGACGAGACCACCATGCGCCAACGGGAGCTTGGCTTGCAGGAGGAGACCGCCACCGGCACTGGAGTGGTGTGGACCGTCGCGGACCCGACCACCGACGAGCTGCTGGGTTGGATCTCCCTCTTCCACCTGCAGCCGGGTGAGTACGCCGAAGTCGGCTATTGGGTCCACTCCTCAGCACGCGGTCGCGGAGTCGCCCGCGAAGCCTGCCAGCTGGCGGTCCGGCACGCCTTCGTCGACCTCGAGGACGGCGGACTCGGGCTGCGTCGGCTGCTGGCGAACGTGGCCGTGGTCAACCAGACCTCGCAGCGCGTGGTCGAAGCTGCCGGCTTCGAACGCATCGGCCTCGAACGGGACGGGACCCTGCTGGGGAACGGCAGCTACGTCGACTCGATCCTCTACGACCAGCTCAGCCGCACCCGCCACCGCTGAACCCCTCCGGGGGTCAGGGCGCGGTGGCGACGGCTCGGCGGTGGAGAGTGGCCGAGAGGAGCAGCACGAGCAGCCCCGCCACCGAGAGGCCCGCCCCCACCCAGGCAGTGGAGGTGTAGCCGAACCCGGCGGCCACGACCAGTCCTCCGAGCCAGGCGCCGAGCGCGTTGGCGAGGTTCAGCGAGGCATGGTTCATCGCCGCCCCGATCGTCTGGGCGTCGCCTGCGACCTGCATCAGCCGCATCTGCAGGTTGACCACCAGCACCGAGCCGAAGACCGTGAGCGCGAAGACGGTCAGCAGGCCGGGCACGAACCACTTCACCGTCTCGGTGAAGGCGACCAGGGTCAGCGTCATCGCGACCGAGGAGAGCAGCAGCGAGCGGAAGATCGACCAGTCGGCGAGCCGGCCGGCCAGAGCAGTGCCCACGACCATGCCCAGCCCCAGGGCCAGCAGGTAGATCGGCACGCGGCCCTCTCCGAAGCCAGCCACGTCGGTGACGGTGGGAGCGATGTAGGTGTAGACCGCGAACATGCCACCGAAGCCGATGGCACCGGCCAGCAGCGTCAGCAGCACCTGGGGATCCTTGAACGCGCGCAGCTCACTGCGTCCGGTCGCTGCACGGTTGGCCGCTACGTGCGGCACCATCCACAGCACGAGCAGGACCGTCACGGTGGCCAGCACGGCCACCAGCCAGTACGCCGAACGCCAACCGAGGTTCTGACCGAGCCAGGTGGCGGTCGGGACGCCCGCGACGTTGGCGACCGCGAGTCCGAGCATCACGTTGCCGACCGCACGACCGCGGCGTTCGGGGCTGACCAGATCCGCTGCGACCAGGGAGGCGACACCGAAGTACGCGCCGTGCGGCAGACCGGCGAAGAACCGGGCCAGCGTCAGGGAGGTGAAGTCGAAGGCCAAGGCGCTCGCGACGTTCCCGACCAGGAAGACCAGCATCAGCCCCACCAGCAGGGCCCGCCGCGGCAGCCGAGCTCCGAACACCGCGATCAGCGGGGCCCCCACCACCACTCCCACGGCGTACGCCGAGATCACGTGACCGGCCATGGGGATCGAGACGTCGACCCCCGCGGCGAGCTGGGGCAGCAGGCCCATCGAGACGAACTCGGTGGTGCCGATCGCGAAGCCACCCATCGCCAGCGCGAGGATCGCCAGCCCCGTGTGCAAAGAGGACCCGGGGACGCCGACGCCCGAGCGCGGCGCGGGCGCTGCGGCCACGTCGGGGTCTTCAGTCAAGGCGGTCACCTGTGCTTCAACGCAGGAACGCCGCCAGGATTCCCCAGCGGCGTCCCTGCTGTCGTTCGGTCGGGCTCAGCGCCGCTCAGCTCAGAGCAGCGATGGCCTCGTTGAGGGTCTTGGAGGGGCGCATCACCGCTGCGGCCTTCTCCGGGTCGGGCCGGTAGTAGCCACCGATGTCCGCGGGTGAGCCCTGGACAGCGATCAGCTCCGAGGTGATTGCCTCCTCGTCGTCCGCGAGCCTCTTGGCGAGCACGGAGAACGCCTCGGCCAGCTCCGAGTCGTCGGTCTGCTTCGCGAGCTCCTGGGCCCAGTAGAGGGCCAGGTAGAAGTGACTGCCGCTGTTGTCGATCGTGCCGAGCTTGCGGCCCGGTGACCGGTTCTCGTCGAGGAACGTGCCGGTCGCCCGGTCGAGGGTCTCACCGAGCACCTTGGCCTGGCTGTTGTCGGTGACCTCGGCGTACTTCCCGAAGCTCTCGGCCAGCGCGAGGAACTCACCCAGGCTGTCCCAGCGCAGGTAGTTCTCCTTGACCAGCTGCTGCACGTGCTTGGGCGCCGACCCGCCGGCACCGGTCTCGAAGAGACCGCCGCCCTTGATCAGCGGGACCACCGAGAGCATCTTCGCGCTGGTGCCGAGCTCGAGGATCGGGAACAGGTCGGTGAGGTAGTCGCGCAGGACGTTGCCGGTCACCGAGATGGTGTCCTCGCCCTTGCGGATCCGCTCGATGCTGAAGGCGATCGCCGCTTCCGGCGTCATGATCTGGATGTCGAGACCCTCGGTGTCGCCCACGATGTCGGAGTCGGGAAGGTACTTGTTCACCTTCGCGATCAGGTTGGCGTCGTGAGCCCGGGTCTCGTCGAGCCAGAAGATCGCAGGAGTGCCGGCCGCGCGGGCACGGGTGACGGCCAGCTTGACCCAGTCCCGGATCGGCTCGTCCTTGGTCTGGCACGCACGCCAGATGTCACCGGCCTGCACCTCGTGCTCGAGCACGACGTTGCCATCCTGGTCGACCACGCGCACGGTGCCGGGCTGTGAGATCTCGAAGGTCTTGTCGTGGCTGCCGTACTCCTCGGCGGCACGGGCCATCAGGCCGACGTTGGCCACCGAGCCCATCGTGGCCGGGTCGTAGGCCCCATGGGCGCGGCAGTCGTCGATCACGACCTGGTAGATCCCCGCGTAGCAGCTGTCCGGGATCACGGCCAGGGTGTCGGCCTCCTCGCCGTCGGGTGCCCACATGTGGCCGGACGTCCGGATCATCGCGGGCATGCTCGCATCGACGATCACGTCGCTCGGCACGTGCAGGTTGGTGATCCCCTTGTCGGAGTCCACCATCGCCAGCTCGGGCCCGTCGGCAAGGCCCTTGGTGATCGCGTCGAGGATCGCCTGGCCCTTCGCGCCTCCGAGCTTCTCGGCGCCGGAGATGATCCCGGCCAGACCGTTGCTCGGGTCGAGGCCAGCCTCCAGCAGCACATCGCCCTGCTCGGCGAAGAGCTCGGAGAAGTACGCCTGCACCGCGTGTCCGAAGATGATCGGGTCGGAGACCTTCATCATCGTGGCCTTCAGGTGCACGGAGAGCAGCACGCCCTCGTCCTTGGCGCGCTGGATCTGCTCACGCAGGAAGGACTGGAGCGCGGCGGTGTTCATGAAGGTGCCGTCGATGACCTCGCCGGCCTCGACCGGCACCGACTCCTTGAGCACCTGGGTGCCCTCGCCCTGACCATCTGCTGGGACCAGCTCGATGCGCAGCGAGCCCGCCTTCTCGATCACCACCGAGGTCTCGTTGTCGCGGAAGTCGTCGGCGCTCATGCAGGCGACGTTGGTCTTGGAGTCGGGGCTCCAGGCACCCATCGAGTGCGGGTGCTTGCGGGCGTAGTTCTTCACCGACTCCGGCGCACGCCGGTCGGAGTTGCCCTCGCGGAGCACCGGGTTCACGGCACTGCCCTTGACCTTGTCGTAACGGGCGCGGACGACCTTGTCCTCGTCGGACTGCGGGTTGTCGGGGTAGTCCGGGAGGTCGATCCCCTGGCCCTGGAGCTCGAGGATCGCCGTCTTGAGCTGCGGGATCGAGGCGCTCACGTTGGGCAGCTTGACGATGTTGGCCTCGGGTGTCTTCGCAAGGTCCCCGAGCTCGCCGAGCTCATCGCCGATGCGCTGGTCCTCGGGGAGGCGGTCGCCGAACTGCGCGATGATCCGGCCGGCCAGCGAGATGTCGCGGGTCTCGACGCGGACGCCAGCCTTGCCGGCGAAGGCCTCGATGATCGGCAGGAACGAGTACGTCGCCAGCAGCGGTGCCTCGTCGGTGTGGGTGTAGATGATCTTCGACTCGGTCACGTGCGACTCCCTGGGAAACGTTGCGACGGCTGATTTATCTTCACGTCAAGATACCGCACTTCCGCTGATGGCGGCCCGTCGGTCAGCCTGACAGGACTCACCGGACCGGCACAACCACCGGTCTTGGGACCGACTCCCCCCGCGGGTCCCCGCGCTGCTAGCGTCGGAGAGTCAGCCAAGTCGTCCGTCGCACCAGGAGTACTCGTGAGCCACACCTCCTCCCAGGCCCCCCTCAAGGTCGCCGTCACCGGCGCTGCCGGTCAGATCGGCTACAGCCTGCTGTTCCGCCTTGCCAGCGGTGCGCTGCTCGGCCCCGACCGGCCGATCGAGCTGCGCCTGCTCGAGATCACTCCGGCGCTGAAGGCACTCGAGGGCGTCGTGATGGAGCTCGATGACTGCGCGTTCCCGACACTGGCCGGCGTGCAGATCGGCGACGACGCCGAGACGATCTTCGACGGCGTCAACCTTGCGCTCCTCGTCGGCGCGCGTCCCCGAGGACCGGGCATGGAGCGCGGCGACCTGCTCGAGGCCAACGGCGCGATCTTCACCGTCCAGGGCAAGGCCCTGAACAAGGTGGCCGCGGACGACGTACGGATCGGCGTGACCGGCAACCCCGCCAACACCAACGCGCTGATCGCGATGACCAACGCGCCCGACATCCCTGACCACCGGTTCTCGGCATTGACCCGCCTCGACCACAACCGGGCGATCTCGCAGCTCGCCGCGAAGACCGGCGCCTCGGTCACCGACATCAAGAAGATGACGATCTGGGGCAACCACTCCGCCACCCAGTACCCCGACATCTTCCACGCCGAGATCTCCGGCAAGAACGCCGCCGAGACGGTCGACGACCAGGCTTGGCTGGAGAACGACTTCATCCCGACCGTGGCCAAGCGTGGCGCCGCGATCATCGAGGCCCGGGGCTCATCCTCCGCCGCCTCCGCCGCCTCGGCCACCATCGACGCTGCTCGCGACTGGCTCACCTCCTCCGCCGAGGGCGACTGGGTCTCGATGGCCGTGAAGTCCGACGGGGCTTACGGAGTGCCGGAGGGCCTGATCTCCTCGTTCCCGGTCACCACCAGCAACGGGGACTGGAAGATCGTCGAGGGTCTCGAGATCAACGACTTCTCCCGCAGCCGGATCGACGCCACCACCGCAGAGCTCTCCGAGGAGCGCGACGCGGTGACCGAGCTCGGCCTGATCTAGGGCTGTCGGTTTTTCACGTTCTCTTGAAAAACAGGCACTTCTCCGCCGTTGCAACGGCAGAGAAGTGCCTGTTTCTACGGGTAGGTGGAGCGATCCGGCCTGCCGACCCGGTTTCGGTCAGCCGGGCTGGTTGGGGATCACGCTCGCCAGGAAGATCAGCGAGACACCCACGGCACTGAGCATGAGTACGTCGAACCAGCGATTGCGGCGCACGCGCAGCATGCCGGCGTTGCCGTCGGAGAGTGAGGCCCGCATCATCGCCCCGAGGAGCAGCCCGAGACCGATCACTGCGACCCCACGACGCCACGGACCGATCGCCACGACGAGCAGCCCGCTCGCGCAGGTCGCAACCACGACCAGGTAGACCAGCCCACCCAGGGTGGACGGGAGCCGGCGCCGGTCGCGGTCGGGCGTCACGCCTGGAGGTTGCTCTCAGCGGCGGAGACGACGTTCGAGAGCAGCATCGCGCGCGTCATCGGCCCCACCCCACCGGGGTTCGGCGAGACCCAACCGGCCACGTCGAGCACCGAGGCATCGACGTCACCAGCAAGCTTGCCGTTGACGCGTGAGACGCCGACGTCGAGGACCGCGGCACCTGGCTTGACCATCTCGCCGGTGATGATGCTGGGCACCCCTGCTGCAGCGACGACGATGTCGGCCCGTCGCACGTGAGCGGCGAGGTCGCGGGTTCCGGTGTGGCACAAGGTGACCGTGGCGTTCTCGGACCGGCGGGTCAGCAGCAGGCCCAGCGGCCGACCGACCGTGACACCGCGCCCGACCACGACGACGTCGGCACCCTTGATCTCCACGCCATGGCGGCGGAGGAGCTCGACGATCCCGAACGGCGTGCACGGCAGTGGCGCCGGCTCTCCCAGAACCAGCCAGCCCAGGTTGGTCGGGTGCAGGCCATCGGCGTCCTTGGCAGGGTCGATCGCCCCGAGCACGGCGTTCTCGTCGATCCCCTTCGGCAGAGGCAGCTGGACAATGTAGCCCGTGCAGGCCGGGTCCTCGTTGAGCCGTCGTACGGCGGCCAGGACGTCGGCCTGCGACGCGGTGGCAGGAAGATCCTCGCGCAGCGACTCGATCCCGACCTCGGCGCAGTCCTTGTGCTTGCCGTTGACGTACCAGGTCGAGCCTGGGTCGTCACCGACCAGCACCGTGCCGAGACCGGGGGTCACACCATGCTCGCGCAGTCGGGCGACCCGTTCGGCCAGCTCGGCCTTGATCGCCTTCGCGGTGGCCGTTCCGTCAAGCTTCTGTGCACTCACCAGCTGATCCTCCCATCGGTTAGTTCCTGATCAGTGGGCGAAGTGCCGGGTGCCGGTGAAGTACATCGTCACTCCAGCCTGTTTTGCTGCCTCGATCGTGAGCTCGTCGCGCACCGATCCCCCTGGCTGGACGATCGCGCGGACACCGGCGTCGATCAGGATCTGCGGCCCGTCCTCGAAGGGGAAGAACGCGTCCGAGGCCGCGACCGAACCACGTGCCCGCTCACCAGCGCGCGCGACGGCCAGCTTGCAGGAGTCGACCCGGTTGACCTGGCCCATGCCGATGCCGACCGACGCACCCCCGCTGGCCAGCAGGATGGCGTTGGACTTCGCCGCACGGCAGGCCTTCCAGGCGAAGGCCAGGTCTGCGAGCACCTCGGCGCTCGCAGCCTCACCGGTGGCCAGGGTCCAGCCGGCCGGGTCGTCGCCGTCGGCGTCGATGGCGTCGCGCACCTGCATCAACATCCCGCCGGAGATCGGTCGGGTCTCGACCCCGCCTCGCTCCAAGGGTGCGCACTCGAGCAGCCGCACGTTCTTCTTCGCCGCCAGGATCTCCACGGCGCCGGCTTCGTAGCCGGGAGCCACGACGACCTCGGTGAACACCTCGGCCACCTGTCGCGCCATCGCCACCGAGACCGGACGGTTCACCGCGATCACGCCACCGAAGGCCGAGACCGGGTCACACTCGTGGGCCAGCCGGTGGGCGTCCGCGACGTCGTTCCCCACGGCGATGCCGCACGGATTGGCGTGCTTGATGATCGCGACGGCAGGTGCGTCGAAGTCGTAGGCAGCACGCCTGGCGGCGTCGGCGTCGACATAGTTGTTGTAGGACATCTCCTTGCCGTGCAGCTGACGAGCCTGTGCGAGGCCGGTGCCGAAGCCGTTGAGGTAGAGCGCGGCGGGCTGGTGCGGGTTCTCGCCGTACCGCAGGACGTTGGCACGGTCCCAGGTGCCACCCACCCAGGCCGGGAATCCCGCTCCACCGGAGGTGTCGGTCAAGACGTTGCCCATCCAGCTGGCCACTGCCACGTCGTAGGTCGCGGTGTGCACGAAGGCCTCGGCCGCCAACGCCTTGCGCTGCTCATAGCTGAAGCCGCCCGCCTGCAACGCTGCGAGTACGTCGGAGTAGCGCGCCGGCGAGGTCACGATCGCGACCGACGGGTGGTTCTTCGCGGCAGCCCGCACCATCGACGGTCCACCGATGTCGATCTGCTCCACGCACTCCTCCGGCAGGGCCCCCGAGGCGACCGTCTCGGTGAACGGGTAGAGGTTGGAGACGACCAGGTCGAAGGGCTCGACGCCGAGCTCAGCCAGCTGCGCCACATGGCTGGGCAGGCGACGGTCGGCGAGGATCCCTGCGTGCACCTTGGGGTGCAGCGTCTTGACGCGGCCGTCGAGGCACTCGGGGAAGCCGGTCAGGTCTTCCACACGGGTCACCGGGAGACCCAGGTCGGCGATCAGCTTCGCCGAGCCGCCGGTGGAGACCAGCTCCACGCCTGCGTCGTGCAGCGCGCGGACGAGGGCGTCGAGCCCGGTCTTGTCGTAGACCGAGACCAGGGCGCGCTTGATGGCGATCCGGTCGGGGGTGGTCGTGGTGGGGCGTGTGCTCTCGGACATCAGCCGATCCGCACCTTCCTGTCGGTGATGGTGAAGCCTTCTCGGGCCAGTCGGCCCACGGATTCGACGAGCATCGACCGCTCGGCGACCTTGATCCGTTCGTGCAGTGAGTGCGCGTCGTCGTCGTCGAGCACAGGTACGGCGCTCTGCGCGATGATCGGGCCCGTGTCGACCCCCTCGTCCACGACGAACAAGGTGGCGCCGGTGACCTTCACGCCGTAGGCAAGGGCGTCGGCCGGGCCCGTCGTACCAGGAAACGCTGGACACAGTGCCGGGTGGGTGTTCACGACCCGACCGAGGAAACGGTCGAGGAACTCGGGCCCGACCAGCTTCATGAACCCGGCGAGCACCACGAGGTCGGGCTCGAACGCGGCCACGGTCTCAGACAGGACCACGTCCCAGTGCGCACGGCTCTCGAAGTCCGTGACCTTGCGGTGGAACGTCGGGATCCCAGCTCGCTCGGCCCGCTCGAGGCCCTCGATGCCGTCACGGTCCGCACCCACGGCCACGACCTGGGCGCCGTACGCCGCGTCGCTGCACGCATCCAGCAGCGCCTGCAGATTGGTGCCGGCGCCGGAGACGAGGACGACGATTCGGCAGGCGGGCACCGGGACAGGCTACCGAGCGTTGCGCCGCTGCCACCATGCGGTCGCCGAACCCGCCACCAGGCCGCCCAGGCTCATCGCCATCGTCGCGGCCACCAGCACCGAGAGCACCGGCGCCCCGATGTCGGCCATCCTGCCGGTGCCCATCGGCCCGCCCGCGACAGAGATCGCCAGCGTGATCAGCAAAGCGGCGCCGAAACCGCTGCCGAAGCCGCGCAGGGCGGCGGAGTCGTAGGCCGCCACACCGTAGGAACGTTGCGCCAGCACTGCTCCGAGTGCTGCGGCAAGCACGGGCACCGCCATCAGCGCCACGGTCCACGACGGGATCGGGCCGGGATCGGGCAGTGCCGCCAGCAGCGGGAAGGCCGGCACCGGTCCGAGCGCCACTGCCGTGGGGGCAACGACCGTGCCGGTGCCGACCGCGAACCCGGGGCCGAGCAGGTAGGCCGCACCGAGCAGCACGGCGTTGGGAGCGATGGCAGCCGTTGCCACGGCGTACATCAGGTAGTCGGCCGGCTCGAGGCGAAGCTGCGACATCAACGACGCCGCGTCGTTGAGCCTGAACAGCAACGCACCCGCCACCAGCACCGAGGAGGCAGCGACGAGCACGAGGGCGCCAGCGAGGGCGCCGTGGACCGTCGAACGGATCCAGCCGGGAACGGCGCCGACCCAGACCGCAACGCGTCCGGTCGACACGCTCATCCCCAGTGTGCCGCCTACTCCGGAGAGCACCAGAGCGCCCAGGATCGTGCGCCCCAGCCCCGGATCGGCGGAGCTCGTGCTCGCCAGGACGCAGGTCACGACCGCGATCACCACGTAGATGCCGGCGAAGACCGTCCCAGCCACCGCGAACGCGCGGTCGCCCTCCGGTGGAGCCGAGGACTCGGCCGCCCAGCGCCCGCCTCGATAACTGGCCCAGGCGAGAACTGCGGTCAGTGCGAGCGGCACGATGCCCAGGGGAACACCGGAGACGGTGATCCGGGACCCGTGCCCCACCAGCCACGCGTCGGCGCCGACGCGCAGCGCATCCGTCGTCTGGCCGTGTGCACCTGCGTCGGCCAGGAACCAGCCCACCACGGAGACCCCGAGACACACCGCGAGGGTGCTCAATGCGGTCAGGACAGCGGCGATCGCAGCCGACACGGTCAGGGGCCGCCCCTCGGCGGGGCCTCCGTCGGCCCCACGCCCGGGGGGTCTGACGGAGCCCTTCGCGGCAGGACGGCTCAGCAGGTCACTCATCTCGTGGTCCATCCTCACCCAGCATGGCTTCGGTCCGACGCAGGCACGCGGGTAGCCTCTGGGACGTCATGCCCATCTCCTCGTCCCAGTCCCCCGAGTTCGACGAGTTCTACCTCGCCAGTCGCAGGCGACTGGTGCTGCAGGCCTACGCGCTCACCGGGGACCTCGCTGCGGCCCGAGGGGCGGTCCGCGACGCCTTCGTGGTCGCCCGACACCACTGGCGCAAGGTAGGTCGACTGCCCGACCCGGAGGAGTGGGTCCGTCCCCGCGCCTGGGCGATGGCCCAGCGGCGTCACGTCGCCCGCATCTGGCACCGGGAGAAGGGGTTGAGCTCGACGCAGAAGTCGGTGCTCGATGCCTTGCACCACCTGCCTGACCTGCAGCGCAAGGCGCTGTTGCTGGCACACCTCGCGGGACTCTCCACGCCCGACATCGTGCGGGAGCTCGGCGAGACCCGTGGGCGCGTCGAGGCGCTGCTCCTCGAGGCCACCGGTGCCTTCTGCGAGCGCACCGAGTGCGGGCCCGATCACATCCGCGGATCCCTGGAGAGCCTGGCACCGGTCGCGGAGGCGGCTGCGCTTCCCCGACCGCTGCTGATCCACCGCAACGGTCGACGCCGCCGCCAGCTGTACGCCGTGATCGGCACCGTCGCCCTGATCGCACTGACCCTCGTTGCCGGCGAGCTCGTCGTGCGGGTGCCCGAACCGGCCAGCGGCACCACCTCGCCCAGGACGCCCCGCCCGGTCACCCGGGCGCTGATGCTCAACACCGACCAGGTCGCCAGCCTGGCGCCGCCGCAGACCTGGAAGATGACGAGCACCTCCGACAACACCACCGGCACCGGGATCAACTCGGTCTGCCAGGAGCGCCGGTTCGCCGACCCCGACGGCCTCGGCACGATCGTGCGGACGTTCGCGGCCAGCGGCCAGCCGCGCCGCAAGCTGGTCCAGACGATCGAGATCTCGCGCTCGGATCAGGCCGCCGGAACGGCGTACAGGACCACGCTGGGGTGGTTCGCCGGGTGCAGCAAGGCTCGGGTCCAGCTGCAGAGCTCCTACGCCGTGACCGGGCTCGGCGACGAGGCCCAGCTGCTGAAGCTGCGGATCGCCGACCGCAACCGGCACTCCTACGTCGCCTCGGTTGCCAGGACTGGGTCGCTGACGGTCTCCACGGTGCTGGAGACGATGGATGGCCCCGCCGTACGCATCAAGGACACCGCAGACATGTTGATGACCGCCGTACGCAACGTCTGCATGAGCAAGCCCGCGGGCAAGTGCCCGCTCTACCTGCAGGTCGCTCCGGTCCTGCCACCGCGCTCCGGGGAGACTCCTGGGACGCTGGCGGCAGGCGACCTGCCCGTGATCGGGAAGATCAACCGACCCTGGGTCGGCACCGAGCCGGTCCCGGCGCGGGTCAACGTCGCTGCCACCACGTGCGACAAGGCCAGCTTCGTCCGTGCCGGAGCCAGGCGACCCATGACCCGGACCTTCTTGATCCCGCAGGGCAAGCTGCCTCGACGGTTCGGGATCACCGAGACCTACGGCTTCTTCCCCAGTCAGCGCAAGGCGCAGGCCCTCGTCGAGACGATCCGCTCACGAATGGCCAGCTGCGAGAAGCGCGACCTCGGTGCCCAGGTGAGCAACGAGGTCTCCCTCCCCCGCGGCTACCGTGGCTCTGAGCTCGCGCTGTGGCGTCTGGACAGCGAGATCAACAAGCGACAGGACACAGTGGGGTTCTGGATGGGAGTGGTGCGGGTGGGCAGCTGGGTCGCACAGGTCAACTTCACCCCCGTCGGCGCCAATGACATCGACGTGGACACCTTCGAGGCACTCGTGATCCGCGCCCGCGACCGACTCTTCGAGCTCTCCAGGGGTGCGCGCCGATGACCGGCTTCGAGCTCCCCGAGGACGTGATCTACCTCGACGGCAACTCCCTGGGTCCGCTCGCGACCGGTGTCCGCGAGCGCCTGGCGGACGTGGTCTCGCG
>JBDSBU010000256.1:0-4380 GCA_039921445.1 Marmoricola sp.
CGCGGCGCTCGGCAGTGACCTCGCGCACGCTCGTGCGCGCGGCTTCGCGGTCACCCACGACGAGCTCGAGATCGGGCTCTCGGCCGTGGCTGCGCCGGTCTGCGGGGCCAAGGGTGCAGCGGTGGCCGCTGTCGGAGTTTCCGGGCCCACGGCTCGGTTGGAGGACAGGGTCGACCACGTCGGTCGACTTCTGATGGAGCAGGCAGAGGCACTTTCGGCGCTGCTGCGTCGCGGTAGCCGAGCTGTAGAAAGGGAAACGGCATGACACCTGACGAGATCCTCAAGGGGCTCTACGACGAGACCTTGGTGGGCAACGCACCACGCGTCCTGGAGCTGACCCATGAGGCCCTGGGGATGCAGATGGAACCTCAGAACCTGCTCTTCGACGCCTTGATCCCCTCGCTCGAGGAGGTCGGGGCTCGATTCGAGCGCGGCGACTTCTTCGTGCCCGAGATGCTGATCGCAGGCCGGGCGATGGCCGGGGCGATGGAGGTGCTGCGACCGCTGCTCGCAGAGACCGGCGTCGAGACCGTCGGGAAGTTCCTGATGGGCACCGTCAAGGGCGATGTCCACGACATCGGCAAGAACCTGGTCAACATCATGCTCGAGGGTGCCGGCTTCGAGGTGATCGACCTCGGCGTACAGGTGGCGCCGGAGACGTTCGTGGCCAAGATCGAGGAGCACCAGCCCGACATCGTCGGCTTCTCGGCCTTCCTGACCACCACGATGCCGATGTTCAAGGCCAACATCAACGCGCTGCAGAAGGCGGGCATGCGCGACCAGGTGATCATCATGGTCGGCGGTGCACCCGTCACCCAGGAGTACGCCGACGCGGTCGGTGCCGACGGCTACGCGGCCGACGCGTCCGCCTGCGTCAAGCGCGCGAAGGCCCTGCTGAAGGCTCGCCGGTCGGCGGTGCCTGCGTGAGCGCCCCGCTGCGCGAGACCCGGATTCGCTCGGCCACCCGCGAGGTCGTCATCGGTGGGCACCACCGGTTCTGCCTGATCGGTGAGCGGATCAACCCCACCGGACGCCGGATCTTCCAGGAGCAGCTGCGGGCCGGCGACATGTCGGCGATCGAGCGTGACGTGCTCGCCCAGGTCGCCGGCGGCGCCGACGTGCTCGACGTCAACATGGGCATCCCACTCGTGGACGAGGCCGAACTGCTCGCCAAGGCCGTCACGATGATCCAGCAGCTCACCGACCTGCCGCTGTGCATCGACTCCTCCGTGGTCGAGGCGCTCGAGGCCGGGCTCTCGGTCTACCAGGGTCGCGCGCTGGTCAACTCGATCACCGCCGAGGACGAGCGGATGGAGCAGATCCTGCCGTTGGTCAAGAAGTACGACGCCGCCGTGATCGCGTTGCCCAACGACGTCGACGAGATCCCGATGGAGCCCGACAAGCGGCTGGCGCTGGTGGAGAAGATCGTCCGCGTCGCGACCACGGAGTACGGCATCGCGATGGAGGACATCCTGATCGACCCGCTCGCGATGCCGATCGGGGCCGACACCAACAACGCGCTGACTGCGTTGGAGACGATGAGCCGGATCCGCGACACCTACGGGCTGAACATGACGTGCGGTGCGTCCAACGTCTCCTTCGGCATGCCCGGCCGTCACGAGATCGGCGGCACGTTCTTGAGCATGGCGATGACTGCAGGTCTGACCAGCGCGATCATGGACACCCGCACACCCGAGATCGTCTCGGCCGTCAAGGCCACCGACCTGCTGCTCGGTCACGACGAGTGGGGGATGACCTGGATCGCCCGGCACCGTGCCGCCAAGGCGGCTGCTGCCGCCGCGAACGCAGAGGTGGCCGTGTCGAGGTGACCCTCGAGGGGGAACTGACCAACGACCTTTCCGGCATCGGCCGCGAGGGGCTGATGGCCGCGCCCGGAGCGACGGTGACCCCGCACGACGGTGTGGGTCGGGTGCAGCTCTCCTTCACCGTCGAAGGCGGCCAGGACAGGCAGGTGCGGGTGCCGCCGGGCGTGAGCGTCTTCGACTCCGCGTCGTGGAACGGCATCGCGATCGACTCCACCTGCGGTGGCCACGGCACCTGCCACAAGTGCAAGGTCCGCGTCGAGCCCGATGGCGCAGCGCCCCTTGCGATCTCGCGACACGACCGGCGTACGTTCTCCGCCGACGAGCTGGCCGACGGCTGGAGACTGGCTTGCCTCGCCATCGCCACGCAGGACCTCGAGGTCGTCGTACCCCCGCTGACGACGCGGCCCAAGGCCGCCACGGTCGGCGTCGGGCGTCAGGTGATCCTGCGTCCCGCGGTGCAGAAGCGGTACGTCGAGCTGGCCGATGCGACCCTCTCCGACCAGCGCACCGACCTCAAACGGCTCACCGATGCCATCGAAGACCTGGAGCTGACCGCAGATCTCGCCGTGCTGCGTCGCCTGCCCAAGGTGCTGCGCGAGGCCGACTTCAAGGTGACCGCAGTGATCGTCGACGAGGCACTGATCGACGTCGAGGCGGGTGATACGAGCACCGAGCGCTACGCGATCGCCTTCGATCTCGGCACCACCACGGTGGTGGCGACGCTGCTCGACCTGTCCACCGGGACACCGCTCGCAGTGGCGTCGCGGCTGAACAAGCAGCAGCCCTTCGGCGGCGACGTGATCACGCGGATCAGCGCGGTGATGATGGACCCGGACGCGCTCGATCGACTGCAGTCGCTGGCCGCTGAGACGATGGACGAGCTGGCCCAGCAGGTCTGCGTCGAGGCGAGTGTCGACCCCGCTCGGGTCTACGAGGTCGCGATCGCTGGCAACGCGACGATGACCGCACTGCTGCTCGGCATCGACCCTGAGCCGCTCGGGGTGGCGCCGTTCGTGATGACCGTTGCCCAGCCTCCCGTCGTGCTCGCCGCCGAGATCGGGCTGCACCTGCACCCGCGCGCCCGCGCCGCGATGTTCCCGGCGCTGGGCGCCTACGTCGGCGGGGACATCGTCGCCGGCATGCTCGCGACCGGCATGGACCGCGACAAGCGCACCCGGCTCTTCATCGACGTAGGCACCAACTGCGAGATCGTTCTCAGCGACGGCGACCGGCTGCTCTCGACCGCAGCGCCGGCCGGTCCGGCCTTCGAGGGCGGCGCGGTCCGGTGCGGCATGCGTGCTGCCGAGGGCGCGATCGAGGTGGTTCACCTCGACCCCGTCGAAGGCGTCACGCTCCAGGTGATCGGCGACGTCGAGCCCAAGGGCCTGTGCGGCTCGGGCCTGGTCGACGTGGTCGCCGAGATGGTGCGGATCCACCTGCTCGACGCCAGCGGTCGCTTCGTCACCGAGGAGGATGCCAAGACGATCGCGCCCGCGCTCGCCGAACGGTTCTCGGCCGTGGGTCAGGAGCGGGTCTTCGTGCTGCACCGGCCCGCGCCGGACTCCGACATCGTCGAGTGCGTCTACCTCTCGCAGCGCGACGTGCGTGAGCTGCAGTTCGGCAAGGCCGCGATCGCGACCGGGTGGACGTTGCTGCTCGAGGAGCTCGGGCTCGAGCACGACGACATCCAGCAGGTGCTGCTCGCTGGTTCGTTCGGCTCCTACCTCTCCCCGGCCTCGGCGGTGCGGATCGGACTCGTGCCCAAGCTGCCGGTGCTCCGGATCGTCTCGGCTGGAAACGTGGCCGGCGAAGGGGCCAAGATGGCGCTGCTGTCACTGCGCGAGCGCACCGGCGCGACCACGCTGCTGGAGGAGGTGACCTATGTCGAGCTCTCCGACCGCCCCGACTTCAACGACAAGTTCGTCGACCAGCTCTCCTTCCCGACCGCCGGTGGGTAAGGGTCCACCCGCCCTGATCGCGTGCGGCGCGATCGCCCAGCCTGCCGCGAGGATCGTCGCTGCGCGCGGGTGGGGCGTCGAGGTGCACCCGTTGCCACCGCTGCTGCACAACCAGCCGCAGCTGATCGCAGGTGAGGTTGAACGGCTGGCCGTGACCCTGTTGGAGACGCACGTGTCCGTGGCTGTGGGATACGCCGACTGCGGCACCTACGGTGCCCTCGACGAGGTCTGCTCACGTCTGGCGCTGCGCCGACTCGAGGGGTTGCACTGCTACGACATGTACGCCGGTCCGAGCCGGATCGAGGCCTTCTTCGCCGACCAGCCCGGCACCTACCTGCTCACCGACTTCCTGGTCCGGTCCTTCGCCCGCACGGTCGAGGTCGAGCTCGGGCTGGACCGCTGGCCCGAGCTCCGAGACGAGTACTTCCGGCACTACACCCAGGTGGTGTGGCTCGCACAGGAGCAGACCGAGGAGCTCCACGCGGCGGCGCAGGCGGCGGCCGATCGGCTCGGCCTGCCGCTGCGCGTCGTACCCACTGGGACCGGGGGCCTCGAGCGCGCCCTGGAGTCACTGCTCCAGACCTGAGCGGACCTGC
>JBDSBU010000257.1:0-11873 GCA_039921445.1 Marmoricola sp.
CCTGGTCTCCGCGCTCGTTCGTCGGATCGCCCGGGAGGCCGGAACCACGCGGCTCGGCGTACGCGTCCGGATGACCAGCGATCCCTCGACCATCGTGGTCGCCTACCCATGGCGGGACCGCACCCGAGCGCAGGCCCTGGGTGAGGCTGTCGCAGACGTACTCGACGGGCTCGCCGCCGCAGCAGACGATGCGGACCTCGCTCAGCGGGTGCACGACGCCTCCCAGAGGGTGCGAGAGGCGGGTCCCGGTCCAGGCCCCCAGACGATCAGGCCCCGGATCCCGGTGGTGGCTGTCACCGGCACCAACGGCAAGACCACGACCTCGCGGATGGTCGCGCACATCGCACGCGACGCCGGCCGCCATGTGGGTTGGTCCAACACCGACGGGATCTACGTAGACGGCCAGATGGTGGAGGCCGGGGACTACTCCGGTCCCTCGGGGGCTGGCCAGGTGCTGGCACACCGTGATGTGAACTTCGCGGTCACGGAGACGGCAAGGGGCGGGATCCTGCTCAAGGGGATCGGGGTCACCCACAACGACGTCTCGGTGGTCACCAACGTGACAGCGGACCATCTCGGCCACCAGGGGATCGACACGGTCGACCAGCTCGCCGAGGTCAAGGCCGTGGTCCCGCACATCACTCGCAAGACCGGTTGGGCGGTGCTCAACGCCGACGACCCGCGCACCTACAACATGCGCCTGACCACACCCGCACGGCCGTGGATCTTCACCCGTGACCCGGATTCACCCGCCATCCGCGAGGTGCTCGGCGGTGGTGGCCGGGCCACCACCGTGATCGACGGGTGGATCACGGTCCTGGAGGGGAGCGATGCAGACACCCTGATCGAGGTCGTCGACGTGCCGATGACGCTGAGCGGGTTGTCGAGGTTCAACGTGGAGAACGCGCTCGCGGCTGCCTCGGCTGCCCTCGGTGCCGGGATCGACCGGAGAAACGTGATCAACGGGCTGCGAAGCTTTCTCCCCGATGCCGAGCACAACCCGGGGCGAATGAACTTCTTCTCCCTCGGCGAGGTCTCGGTGGTGATGGACCTCGCCCACAACGAGGCCGGTCTCGAGGCAATGATCGAGATCATGCGAGGTGTCAGGGCTCCCGGCCAGAGGCTGCTGCTCGGCCTCGGTGCGGTCGGCGACCGCCAGGACGACCTGATCGAGCTGCTCGGGGAGATCGCCGCGCGCGACGCCGACGTCGTGGCGATCGGCCACAAGGAGCACTATCTGCGGGGGCGCACGGTCGCGGAGCTCGACGACCTGCTGCGTGCTGGCGCAGCCCGCGTCGGGATGACCGAGATCGAGAGCCTGCCCACCGAGCTGGCTTCGCTGCAGGTTTTGCTGGCCCAGGCCGACCCCGGCGACGTGGTGGGGCTGATGTGCCATGCCGAGCGCCAACAGGTCTACGACTGGATCGCGCAGGCGGGCGGAACCCCCGACAGCCCTGAGCGGCTGAAGCAGAAGGTACGGCGGGCTGCCGCAGGTGGCTGAGGGTTCAGCGACCCTGCTCGCCCGCGACTCTCGCCTGGGCCGCCGGACCCTGACCGCAGTCACCCTCGGGTCCGGGATCGCGCTGCTCGACGGCACGGTGGTCAACATCGCGCTGCGCCGGATCGGTGAGGACTTGAATGCCTCGTTGATCGAGCTGCAGTGGGTGGTCAACGGCTACATGCTGACGCTGGCCGCGCTGATCCTGGTCGGCGGCTCGCTCGGCGACCGACTGGGCCGCCGGCGGATGTACCTCCTGGGGATCGCCGGCTTCGCGTTGGCAAGCGGGCTGTGTGCCGCGGCGCAGTCGCCCGTGCAGCTGGTCGGCTTCCGCATGGTGCAGGGACTCTCGGCCGCGCTGTTGGTTCCCGGGGGGCTGGCGCTGATCCAGTCGACGTTCCGCCGCGAGGACCGCGCTGCGGCGATCGGCACCTGGGCAGGGTTCTCCGGGATCGCGGCCGCGGTCGGGCCCCTGCTCGGTGGGTTCCTGGTGGAGCACGGCGGCTGGCGTTGGATCTTCGCCATCAACATCCCGCTGTGCGTCCTCGTGCTCGCTCTCGGCCTCGCCATTCCCGAGAGCAAGGAGGGGCCGGTTGCGGGGGAGCAGTCCGGGGAGCGTCCACGACGCTTCGACGTCGCCGGCGCCGCTGCCGGCGTCGTGATGCTCGGCGGTTCGACGTACGCCCTGACCTCGTGGCGCGAGCTCGCAGCACTACCGCTGACGTTGCTCGTGCTGGCCTCGGTCGGCGCGATCGTGCTCTTCGCAGTGCTGGAACGACGGCCGGGCGCGATGATGCCGGTGGCGCTGTTCACCTCCCGAGTCTTCACTGCCGCCAACCTGATGACCTTCCTCGTCTACGGCGCCCTGGGCGCGCTGTTGTTCTTTCTTGTGATCCAGCTCCAGGTGACGGGGGGCTACTCGCCGCTGGCCGCTGGTCTCTCGCCGTTACCGCTGACGCTCTCGATGCTGCTGCTGTCCTCCCGGTTCTCGAGGCTCTCCGCGGTCTCCGGGCCACGACTGCTGATGACAGTGGGGCCGATCATGTGTGCCGTCGGTGTGCTGCTGCTCTCCGGGATCGACGGCGAGGTCGTCTACCTGCGCGACGTGGCGCTGGGCATGGTGCTGTTCGCGCTGGGACTCGCGGCCCTCGTGGCTCCGCTGACCACCGCCGTGCTGGCCGCAGCGCCGGACGAGCACGCTGGCGTGGCGAGCGGCGTCAACAATGCAGTGGCGCGGGCCGGCAGCCTGCTCGCGGTGGCCGCCCTGCCGGCCGCGGTGGGCCTGGCGGGCGCCGACTACCAGGACCCCGTCGCGCTCACGCACGGCTATCGGCTCGCAATGCTCACCTGCGCGTCGCTGCTGGCTGCAGGCGGCGTGGTGTCATGGTTCGGCATGCGGGGCACCGACCCGGTGCCCATGCAGCGAGAGGATCCCTGATGACCAACGACAGCCGGCGCCTTGCCGTGCTCATCGACGCCGACAACACCTCGCCCAAGCTGACGCGAGAGATGTTCGAAGAGCTCGCGAGCTATGGCACGTTGACCGTGAAGCGTGCCTACGGCGACTGGACGCAGCAGCAGCTCAGCGGTTGGAAGGGCGAGCTGCACAAGCACGCCATCTCACCGATGCAGCAGTTCGCCAACACCAGCGGAAAGAACTCCACCGACTCCGCCTTGATCATCGACGCCATGGACCTGCTCTACGCCGGCAACCTCGACGGGTTCGTGATCGTCTCGAGCGACGCCGACTTCACCAGGTTGGCGACGCGATTGCGAGAGTCGGGGATGACCGTCTACGGGCTGGGGCAGCGCAAGACCCCCAAGCCGTTCCAGGACGCCTGTGACAAGTTCACCTTCCTCGAGGTGTTGCGCGAGGACACCAGCTCGGCCAGCAACGAGCAGCCCGGGGCGCCGGAGCGGGCCAGCGGACAGGTCAGCGAACAGGTGAGTGAGCAGGTCACCGTGCCCGAGCCGGTGCGCGACAAGGGACACTTGGAGAGCATGCTCGCCAGGGCCCTGAACCGCACCGCTTCCGACGACGACGACTGGTCGCCGCTCGGCACGTTGGGCAGTCACCTGAACCGCACCGACCCGTCCTTCGACCCGCGCACGTTCGGTTTCGCCAAGCTCAGCAACCTGGTCAAGGACCAGCCGTTCCTGGAGACCAAGACCGTGCAGAACTCCGCCGGACGCGGCGAGCTCTGGGTGCGCTTGAAGCGACGCGGAGCCGCCCGCCGGTCCAGCGCCGCAGAGGAGGACAAGCCGGTCGCGAAGAAGAAGGCTGCCTCAGGACGCCGGACGACCAAGAAGGCTGCGGTTCAGGACTCCGACGGCGGGGTGTAGTCCGGATCGGCGACATGGGTCGAGTCGCCGGGCGGCGAGGCGCCGGCCTGCGCGTGCGGTGACCACTCCTCGAGCTCCGCCATCACGGCCTGGTGCTTGTCCACGCACAAGACCACGAGGTCGCCGTAGTTGGCGCGACTCATGGCGTGGCGCACGGCGTCGATCTCCTCGACGAGCACCTCGACCTGCTTGCAGCGGGCCCCGTCCTCCATGGCCCGGCGGACGCCCTCGGCCACAAGACCTGAGGTCTCGCCTCGCTGACGGCGACGCAGCGCCTCGTCCTCGCGGACGATGACGACGTCGAAGTGCCGAGCAGCGACCTCGCCCAGCTCACGCATGTCCTCGTCACGACGGTCTCCCGCGGTGGCGATGACGCCGATGCGCGACGGCTTGCCGAGCTCGACCCCGGAGTCCAGGCTCTCGCCGAGCCGGTCCACGAAGTCGCCGAGCATGCGCATGCCCGGCGCGTTGTGGCAGTAGTCGATGATCACGTTGACCCCGTTGACCTCGATCTCGTTGAGTCGCCCGGGGGAGAGGTAGTAGCTCGTTGAGAACGTGCGCAGGCCCTGACGGATGTCGTGCAGGGGCGCGCCGGCCGCGAAGGCGGCAGCGGCTGCGGCCAGGGAGTTCTGCACGTTCATGCGCGCGCGCCCGGAGAACGTCGCCGGCAGCAGGTGGGTGAATGCGAGCTGCATGTCCCTACCCCCGTGCCGTACGACGATCATCTCGCCGCGCTCGGTGGGTTGCAGCACGAGCGCCTTGCCGCCACGACGGCAGTGCGCGTCGATCATGTCTCGCTCCTCAGAGCCTGGCTCGGCCATCGAGAACCACACCACCTGGCCAGAGCAACGCCGGCGCATCTCGCGCACCAGCGGGTCGTCCGCGTTCAGGACAGCGTGCCCGTCGCGGGGAACCGCCTCGACCAGGACGGCCTTGACGTCCGCGAGCTGCTCGACCGTGTCGATGCCACGCAGGCCCAGGTGATCGGGCTGGACGTTGAGCACCACGGCGACGTCGTTGCGCTCATAGCCAAGGCCCTCACGCAGGATCCCGCCGCGAGCCACCTCGAAGACCGCGAAGTCGACGCGCGGGTTCTGCAGCACCATCCTGGCGCTGCGTGGACCCGAGGCGTCAGAGCGGATCAGCAGCCGCTCGTCGATGACGACACCATCGGTGGAGGTCATCCCGACCTTGCGGCCCATCCCCTTGAAGATGTGGCTGATCATCCGGCTGGTGGTGGTCTTGCCGTTGGTGCCGGTGACAGCCACGATCGGGATCCGGCTGGGCGCGCCCGGCGGGAAGAGCATGTCGACGACCGGCTTGGAGATGAACTGCGGCTCGCCGATGGTCGGGTGGGTGTGCATCCGGAAGCCAGGCGCTGCGTTGACCTCGCAGATCGCCCCGCCGGTCTCACGGACCGGCTGGGTGATGTCTGGGCAGATGAAGTCGATGCCGGCGATGTCCAGCCCGATCATCCGGGCGGCCTCCTCGGCGATCTCGGCGTTCTCGGGGTGAGCCTCGAAGGTGCGGTCGATCGAGATGCCACCGGTCGACATATTGCCGGTGAGTGCCAGCTTGACCATCTCGCCCTCGCTCGGGACCGAGGTGAGGTCGTGGCCCTGGCCGGTGAGGACCTCCTCGGCGGCGGCGTTGATCTTGATCCGGGTGAGGATCTTCTCGTGGCCGACGCCGCGTCGGGGGTCGGCATTGGTCAGGTCCACGAGCTGCTGCACGGTGCTGGTGCCGTCGCCGATGACGTGGGCCGGGACCCGCTCTGCGATGGCGGCGACCTTCCCGTCGATGATCAGGCAGCGGTAGTCCTTGCCAGTCACGAAGGACTCGACGATCACCCAGCTGCCGCGCGTCTGCTCCTTGGCGATGTCGAAGGCCTCACGCACCGCGTCGTCGTCGGTGAGGTTGAGGCAGACCCCGCGACCGTGGTTGCCGTCGAGCGGCTTGAGCACGACCGGGAAGCCGATCCGACGGGCGACGGTGACCGCCTGGTCCGCCGTGCGCACCGACTCCTGCTTGGGCACCGGCAACCCAGCGGCACCGAGGAGGCGCGTGGTGAGGTCCTTGTCGGAGGCGATGTCCACCGCGATCGAGCTGGTCTCGGAGGTCATCGTGGCGCGGATCCGCTTGGCGTGCACACCCTGACCGAGCTGAACCAGCGAGTGCTTGTTCAGCCGGATCCAGGGGATGTCTCGCGAGACGGCCTCGTCGAGGATCGCCTGGGTGGACGGGCCGAACGCGGTCCGCTGCGCCCGAAGGATGAAGGCGTCGAGCTCGTCGTCGAAGTCGAACCCCGGGTCGGCCTCGACCAGGTGGTTCACCAGGCGAACGGCGAGGCGGGAGGCCTCCAGACCGACCTGCTCGTCGACGTAGCCGAAGATGATGTTGTAGTGCCCCTTGCTGCCCTTGACCCCGCGTGTCTTGCCGCGCCGGATGTCGTGTCCGACGACCTGCTGCAGCGAGAGCGCCACGTGCTCGGCGACGTGACCCAGCCAGGTGCCCTCGTGGAGGCGCTCGACGAAGCCGCCACGTCGCCCCCGCGAGCAGGAGTGCTCCCGTAGCCCGGGAAGGGTCTCCAGGAGGTTCTCGGTAAATCCGGGGATCGTGTTGGTGGGGTACTCCTCGAGCACGCCCAGGTCGACCACGAGGTGGATCGCCTTGTCGTAGGACCAGACGTTCGCGCCGCGGTAGACGCGGGTCTCGAGGATGGCCAGGTCGGCAGTCGGCCGACCCCCGGTGCCACGCGTGCCGGTCTGCTCGTCGGTCCGGTCAGTCAATTGGAGCTCCCTTGGATCGGCGGGCGATGCGCCGCTTGAGGACGGTGGGTGAGATGTCTCCGGCGGCGATGTCAAGGGCCATCTTGCGCAGATCACGGTTGGCCAGCGCCAGCTCGTCTGCCTGGGCGGGGTCCAGCTCTGCTCCGGTGCGCACCAGCTGACGGCTCGTGAGGTCGAACCTCGAACCTGCGGGGAGCACGTGCAACATCACCCCGGAGGCCAGGATCGGGCGATGCTCACGGGCCTCGTGGGCGTTGCTGACCATCGAGCTCGGGTCGAAGATCGTCACCGAGCCACGACCGAAGACCTCGAGCAGCTCGTGCTCACCCTCGAAGGTGATCACGGCAGCGGTGTCCTCGTCGACGCCGATTCCCAGCAGCTGCGGGCTCTGGGAGACGATCATCAACAACCGGCCGTAGCGGTTGCGTTGCGCGAAGTGCTGGTCGATCACGCAGTTCTGGACCAGGCCGAGACCCGCGGCCACCTGGGTCATCCGCTGTTTCGGCGTACTTCCAGGAGGGCCGAAGGCGACCATGTGGGAGGACTGGATGCTGGCTCCCGCCGAGGTGCCACCGATCGTCACGCCCCGTGCGTGAGCGTGGAGGATGGCCTCTCCGAAAGGGGTGCTGGCGAGCACGCTGCTGAGCTTGAGCTGGTTGCCGCCGGTCATGAAGATGCCGGTGGCCTTCTCCAGCTGCTCGACCAGGTCGGGGTCGGCGGCATGTACGCGGTCCTCGGGTCGGACGCCGAAGACCTCAGCCGCGCCGAGCCTGTCGAAGACAGCGGCGTAGAGGTCCACGATCTCGGGTCCGAGGGAGGAGGCGGTCGGGATCACTGCGATCCGGGCCTCGGGGCCGCCTGCGCGGGTGACGAACTCCTTGAGCACTGCCCGTCTGCCGAGCTTGTCCTCGGCTCCGCCGATCACGAGCAGGTCACCGGGCCTGTGGGTTTGGGCAGGCGTCGACTCGGTGAACGAAAGGGAGGGCATGACAGGAAGCCTAAGGGGTGTCAGAGTTGTAGGCGTGATGTCGCCTTCTTCCGGTTTGCCCTCAGCGGGGCGACTCCTCGTCGTGATGCGCCACGGCAAGGCCGAGCCGTTCGCCGCCGAGGACCACCGCCGCGAGCTGACACCTCGCGGGCGGCGGGACGCAGCCGAGGCCGGGGCCTGGCTCGCCGACCACGGCCTCAAGCCGACGCATGCCTACGTCTCCTCGGCGGCGCGTGCGCTGGGCACCTGGGCGAGCGTGACCCAGACCGTCGAGGCCGAGGCCGAGGTCTCGATCGAGGACTCGCTGTACAACGCCGACCCCGAGCGCGTGCTGGACGTCCTGCGCGGAGCACCGGCGGACGCCGAGGTGGTGATCTACGTCGGGCACAACCCGGCGGCCGCGTCGCTGGCGCACCTGCTCGACTCAGGGGACCCGGAGCCGGACGCGTTTCGGCAGCTGAGCGAGGGCTATCCGACCGCGGCGCTCGCGGTGCTGGCAGTGGCTGTGCCCTGGTCCGACCTCGACGAGGCCACCGCGAGGTTGGTGGCCTTCCACGTCGGCAACGGCTGAGCTCACACGGGTGGGGCGGGCGTGGTGAAGCCCGCGTCGGCGTCGGCGGCCTCGATCTCCTCACGGCTGATGCCGAGCAGGTAGAGCACCGCGTCCATGTAGGGCACGTTGACCGCAGCGTGCGCGGCCTCCTGAACGACCGGCTTGGCGTTGAAGGCGATGCCGAGACCGGCGGCGTTGAGCATGTCGAGGTCGTTGGCACCGTCACCGATTGCGATCGTCGCGCCCACTGGCAACCCGCACTGTGCGGCGAAGCGGCGCAGCGCCGTGGCCTTGCCGGCTCGGTCGACGATCTCGCCCACCACGCGTCCGGTCAGCTTCCCGCCGACGATCTCGAGCTCGTTGGCGGCGGCGAAGTCGATGCCGAGGTCGGCCGCCAGGCGGTCGGTGATCTGCGAGAAACCGCCGCTGACGATCGCGAACCGGTAACCCAGGCGCTTCAGGGTTCGCACGGTGGTGCGAGCGCCGGGGGAGAGCTCGAGGTCGGCGTACACCTGGTCGAGCGCGCTCGCATCGAGCCCCTCAAGGAGCGCCACACGTGCGCGAAGGCTCTCGGAGAAGTCGATCTCGCCCCGCATCGCCTGCTCGGTGACCCGTGCGACCTCGGGCTCGTAGCCCGCGTGGGCGGCGAGCATCTCGATCACCTCGCCCTGGATCAGCGTGGAGTCCACGTCCATCACGATCAGGCGCATGCTGCGGCGAAGCAGGTTGGCGGCCTGGACCGCGATGTCCACACCTTGGCGGGCAGCCTCGCGGGCCAGGATCTCGCGAAGCTTGTCCGGCTCGACGCCCGAGACGTGTAGGTCGATCGCGGTGATCGGGTAGCGGGCCATGCGTTCGATGCGGTCGATGTTGGCCCCGGTGTCGGCGATCCGGCCGGCGATCGCAGCCATGGCGGTCGATCTCAGTGGGGTGCCGAGCACGGTCACGTGGCTGCGGCCCTCCGGCCTGGCGCGGTTGTCACCGGCGCCACGGTCCACCTCCAGCGTCATCCCCAGATGCTCGGCCACGGTCACCATGGCGGCGCGCAGCGCCTTCCAGTCCCTCGGGGTGCTGACCAGCAGTCCAAGAATCAGTCGACGTCGCAGCACGATCTGCTCGATGTCGAGCACCTCGACCCCGAACCCGGCCAAGGTGTCGAAGACGAGCGAGGTCACGCCCGGACGGTCCTTGCCGGTCAGGGTGATCAGCAGGGTCCGTGGGACCTCGTCGGGACTCTCCTCCAGCACACGATGAGGCTATCGGTCCTCAGCCTCGACCGGCGCAGGCGCCCACGAGCGCGGTCCGAGCAGCACGGTCGAGCTCGACCAGTGCGCCACGACGCTGGTCGATCTCGTAGGACGAGACCGCACCACCCTCGACGTCACCAACCAGGGCCACGATCTCCAGGCAGAGCACAGCCCGCTCGACAGTCTCGGTTCGGCGGGAGTCGAAGCCGGGTGGGAGGGGCAGCCGCATCCGGTGTTGCAGGTTGAGCAGCAGGTCGGGGATCTCGGGCTGCCAGGCGGCGACGTCGAGGTCGACCAGGCGACGGGTCACCTCGAGCAGGGTCAGGCGAAGCGTCGCGGCGCTTTCCCGTTCGTCGATCCAGGGCACCCGTGCGGCCGGGTAGGCCCGCCAGACCACGGTGCGGGCGTCCAGCTCGGGCACCAGCCCCACGTCCCCGACGACGACCGCTTGGCCGGCTTCGATCGCCGCCAGGTTGAGCTCCATGGGACCGCCGAGGCCGACGAGGTTTCCCGGTACGGGCAGTGCCAGGCCCGGCACTCCGGTGAGTCGAGCGGGGAGCTCTTGCAGCTCCAGCACGGACGACTCGGGAAGACCGGTCACCAGATGTCGCGGATCGTCGCCGCGCACGGCGTCGGCGAGGTCGTCCGGCCCCACCAGACCGAGCCGGCAGGCTTCGAGCCAGGTGGCCAGGACGGCGGCGACGGGCAGGGCACTCACCCGCAGAGAGTAGGCACGCCGTCCCACGTGTGTCCCGAGGACCGGTAGGTTGACTCGGGCACCACCCGTCCCCGATCCCGCAACAGAGGGTTTCCCTTGAACGCTGTTCTCGAGCTCGCAGACGTCACGGTCAGGCGAGGGCAGGCCACGCTGCTCGACGGCGTGGACTGGATGGTGGAGGAGGACGAACGCTGGGTCATCCTCGGACCCAACGGTGCTGGCAAGACCACGCTGATGCAGCTGTGCTCGGCGCAGATCCACCCCACTTCCGGCGTTGTCGGGATCCTCGGCGAGGTCGTCGGCACCGTCGACCTCTTCGAGCTCCGGCCGCGCATCGGTTGGACCAGCGCCGCAGTCGCGGAGCGGATCCCGCGCCACGAGCTGGTGCGCGACGTGGTGGTCTCGGCGTCGTACGGCGTGGTTGGTCGTTGGCGCGAGCAGTACGACGACCTGGACCACGGTCGCGCCGAGGAGCTGCTCGTCGAGGTGGGGGCAAAGGCGCTGCTGGACCGCACCTTCGGGACGCTCAGCGAGGGCGAGCGGAAACGGGTCCAGATCGCGCGCGCGCTGATGACCGACCCGGAGCTGCTGATCCTCGACGAGCCCGCAGCGGGTCTCGACCTTGGAGGTCGCGAGGACCTCGTCTCCACCCTCTCGGTGCTCGCCATGGACGAGAACTCACCCGCGACCATCCTGGTCTCCCACCACGTCGAGGAGATCCCGCCGGGCTTCACCCATGCACTGCTGCTGCGTGCGGGCCGGGTGACCGCGGCCGGGCCGTTGCCCCACGTGATGACCGAGCAGCTGCTGAGCGAGACCTTCGGAATGCGCCTGGCCCTGCACGAGGAGGATGGCCGTTATTCAGCGCGTCGACGCACCGGCCGGCACGCCTAGCCCGACCGACCGCTGACCTGCCCGCTCGTTGGATAGGGTCAAGACATGGAATGGCTTCGGGACCACATGTGGGAGAGCTGGCTGACGCTGGCTGTCGTGCTGGGGGCCCTGGAGCTGGTCAGCCTCGACCTGATCTTCGTGATGCTGGCTGGCGGCGCGCTGGTCGGCTTCGTGGTGGCTCTGGCGCACGGTCCGGAGTTCCTGCAGGTGATCTTGGCGTTGGTCACCGCTGTGGGTCTGCTGGGTGCCATCCGGCCCAGCGTCGTACGCCGCATGCACAGCGGGCCCGACCTGAAGATCGGTGCCGACGCCCTGATCGGACAGCACGCCACAGTGCTGCGCGAGCTCGCGCACGGGGCCCCGGGGCGGGTCAAGATCAACGGCGAGGAGTGGACCGCCGAGCCCTATGACGAGGACGACCGCATCGAACCCGGTGCGCTCGTCGACGTCGTCCAGATCAAGGGCGCCACGGCCTACGTGCTGCGCGCTCACCGGCTCGGGTCTTAAGGGACCCGGGGCCACCAAGACACCTACAGAGGGAGAACCATCATGGGCGGAGCAATCCTGATCATTCTCGGGGTTCTCGCGATCTTCGTCGTGCTCGTACTGGCGAAGACGATCCGGATCGTGCCACAGGCGCGCGCCGGCATCGTGGAGCGTTTCGGCAAGTACAAGAACACCCTGCAACCCGGGCTGAACATCGTCACGCCCTTCGTCGACCGGGTCCGCTACATGATCGACATGCGCGAGCAGGTCGTCTCCTTCCCGCCGCAGCCGGTGATCACCGAGGACAACCTGGTGGTCTCCATCGACACCGTCATCTACTTCCAGGTGACCAACCCT
>JBDSBU010000258.1:0-5871 GCA_039921445.1 Marmoricola sp.
GGCAACTCTGTGCGTGCGCGTGACGATCGATCCCGGTGCCAGATCGACGGCCAGACAGGCCGCTTCCAGGCTGCGGGCGTCCGAGGCGCGCCCGATCATGCTGCGCGACAAGTGGTCGAAGAACAGACCGAAGGTCATCTGCTTGCGCGGCATCCGGGTGCTGCCCGCCACATAGCTGACTCCCTGCTTCGGCCAGTAGCCGCCGGCCAGGTGCCAGTGCATCCGGAAGGAGCGCAGCATCCTTCCCGGGGAGACCCATTGCTGGTTGGTCTCCGGCGCACCGTCGGGACGCGGCCAGCCGTAGAGCTGGCCACCGCCGTGCACCCAGTTCAGCGCGTTCGCGAAGGAGTTCTCCGATGTCGGGGCCAGCGGTGTGACGCCGAGGGCGCGGGCGGTGGCGACCAGGTCGTCCACCGGCGTACGCACCTTCTGACCCGCGCTGGTTCGGAACTCGGGATGGGCCACAAGAGCCTTCAGCGTGGCCCGGATGTCGGTGCCGGACCGGGTGAATACCTCTGCCAGATGGCCCACCAGCTCCTCGGACGGTTGGTCCCTGACGAAGCGGACCGCCATCCGTCGGGCGACGGTCCTCGCTGTGTCCGGATGGCGGGCCAGGTAGCGAAGGTAGGCCTCGGCTGCCGCTCGGCCGTCGGGGTCGGTGTTGGCGTGGCTGAAGCCGAGCACCTTGACCGCACCTGTGGTGTGGTTGGCCGAGTCGTAGAAGGCCTCGTAGGTCCCCGTGCGAATGCTGTAGCCAGAGAGCAGCACGGCCGAGGCCTTGACCATGTCCTCGGTGTAGCCCGCCGCGGGAGTGACGCTGTGCAGCTCGAGCAGCTCACGCCCCTGGTTCTCGTTGGGCGCGTTCTTCTTCGACCGCCAGTTGTCGAGATAGAGCGACATCGCTGGATGGGTCGAGGCCGCCACGAGCAGGTCGTCGAACCTCCCGAGCGCGTTGCGACGCAGCATCTGGTCGTAGTCGGCGTGATGCAGGTAGACCCGGTCCGCCCCCGCAGAGATGTGCAGGTGGTTGCTCCAGAAGTCCACCATGGTCTCGAGCAGCTGTCGGTTGGAGCACATCCGCCGAAGCATCGTCGCGTTGCCCAGGTCGTTCTCGTAGGTCCACGCGGGCTTGGTGTCGTTGTCGTCGGTGGCCGCCTTCTCAGCGGGCGTACGCCGCAGTGGGGAGAACCAACTCTCGATCGCGGCGACCAGCGGGGCCTCGGCCACCGTGGCAGGAGACAGCTGTGTCTCGAGCCACTTCTCCACCCCGACGCGGCGGATCGCTGCGAACGTGGCCTGGCTGAACCCGCAGCCCAGCCGCTTCATCACGTGCAGCTCGTAGGCCGACGGAACCGCGATCGGCGAGAAGGCCGGTCGCTTCCGCCGAGGCTGCTTCTTCTTCCTCTTCCTTGCGCGCGCAGACATCGTTGCCGTGTTCACCGGTGCTCCCAACCTCCGGTCGCCCTCACGACCGATCCCTTGCGGCAGTTTGTCCGATATCGCGCTGGTATGTCAGGTTTCCACGATTCCCGATGGACGCGCGCTTCTCAACCGCCCCCAAACACGCGAGGATCGGCACACCCTGACCAAGGAGCACCGTGGCCGTACCGATCGACCCGACCTCAGCGGCCTTCCTCTTCGCCGAGAATCGCCAGATGCCCATGCACGTAGGCGGACTGCAGCTCTTCGAGAAGCCCGAGGGTGCACCCCGCGACTACGTGCGCCAACTCTACGAAACGATGTCCCAGGTCGAGGAGATCGCGCCGCTGTTCCTCAAGCGCCCGACTCGTGGGATCAGCACCGCAGGCCAGTGGGCCTGGACCCAGGACCAGAACTTCGACATCGAGTACCACGTCCGGCACAGCGCCCTGCCCAAGCCCGGGCGGATTCGCGAGCTGCTCGACCTCGTCTCCCGGCTGCACAGCACTCGTCTGGCCCGGGAGCGCCCGTTGTGGGAGGCGCACCTGATCGAGGGGCTGCGTGACGGCCGCGTGGCGATGTACACCAAGGTCCACCACTCCCTGGTCGACGGCATCTCCGCGATGCGACTGATGCAGAGCGTGATGACCACCGACCCCGACAAGCGGGACATGCCCCCGATGTGGGCGGCTCGTCCCGACGCCAAGGCGACCAGGGTGCGCGCCCAGGCCGAGACCAGCCTTGCCGACGTACCCCTCGAGGCGATGCGTACGGCGCTCGGGATCACCGCGGACGCTGCGGGCATGCCCGCCGCCCTGGTCAAGACCCTCAAGCACGGCCTTCGCAACGAGACCTCGGCACTGTCGCTCTACGCCCCGCGCACGATGCTGAACACCACGATCACCGGCTCGCGCCGCTTCGCTGCCCAGGGTTGGCCCTTGGAGCGTCTTCGGGCGATCGGCAAGGCCAGCGGGACCACGCTCAACGACGTGGTCCTTGCGATGTGCTCCGGCGCGATCCGCGCATATCTGCTCGAGCACGACGCCCTTCCGGACACCACGCTGGTCTCCATGGTTCCGGTCGGTCTCAATGCCAAGCATTCGCAGTCGGCCTCAGCAGAGGGCGGCAACGCCGTCGGCTCGGTGATGGTCAAGCTCGGCACGGACCTGCACGACTCCGCCGCCCGACTCGCCTCCATCCACGCCTCGATGAAGACCGGCAAAGAGGCCCTGGGGTCGATGACCCCGCTGCAGATCATGGCGATGAGCGCCTTGGGCATGGCCCCGTCGATCATCACGCCGCTCCTGCGCATGCAGGGCATCATCCGGCCACCGTTCAACCTGATCATCAGCAACGTGCCCGGGCCCAAGAAGACGCAGTACGTCAACGGCGCGAAGCTGGTCGGCACCTACCCGCTGTCGATCCCGATCAACGGCATGGCGCTGAACATCACCTGCAACAGCTATGCCGAGAACATGGACTTCGGGCTCACCGGTTGCCGACGCAGCGTGCCGCATCTGCAGCACCTGCTGACCTACCTCGACGACGAGCTGGCGGCGCTGGAGCAGGCAGCCGGGGTGGCCTGAGGTCAGGCGGCGGCGACGACGGTGCCCGAGGGCACCGTCGAGGAGACACCGTCGAGGGCCGTCTGGAGATCGGCCACGGCCAGCTCGCGAATCTCCACGTGGTCGCTGACCTCGCGGAGTACGCCGGACAGCGGCACGTCGAGGGCCTCGCACAGCGCGGCGAGCAGCTCGGAGGAGGCCTCCTTCTGCCCGCGCTCGATCTCGGAGATGTAGCCCAGGCTCACGCGCGCCAGGGAGGAGAGCTCGCGCAGGGTCATGCCCTGGCGCATCCGCTCAGCGCGCAGGACGTCGCCAAGTGATGCACGGAAGAGCAGTGTCCCCTGACCCATGTGTGTCCTCTCGTGACGGCTGTTGCTGGTCAACGCTACCCGGCGTCGAGAACTTCCCGCGCGCGATCCCACCGAACGCGTGTCCCGCCGGTCCGATCACGCTCAGATCTCGTCCAGCCCCTGCTCGATGGCGTAGCGGACCAGCTGCACCCGATTGTGCAGCTGGAGCTTGCGCAAGGTGTTCTGCACGTGGTTCTGCACCGTCCGGTGCGAGAGGAAGAGTCGCTCGGCGATCTCCTTGTAGGAGTGCCCCTTGGCCACCAGGCGCAGCACCTCCGTCTCCCGCTCGGTCAGGCGCGGGGTGTCCTCGGTGCCACCGGTCGGGGCATCCGAGAGCCGGCGATACTCGCCCAGCACCAGACCCGCGAGGCCGGGCGTGAACACGGTGTCACCTTGCGCGACCCGGCGTACGGCCTCGAGGAGCTCGGTGCGCGATGCGGACTTGACCAGGTAACCGGTCGCACCGGCCTTGACCGCGTCCAGGACGTCCTGCTGCTCCCCGCTCGCCGAGAGGATCAGCACCCTGACCGATGGGTCCCGCCGGATCACCTCGGCGGTCACGGCCACCCCGTTGGGCTCCGGGATCTGCAGGTCCAGGACGAGTACGTCGGGCCGGGCGGCTGGGAACCGGGTCAGTGCCTCGGTCCCGTTGGAGGCGGTGGCCACCACGTTGAGGCCCGCCTCGGTCAGGTCGCGGGCCACGCCCTCACGCCACATCGGGTGGTCATCGACCACCATCACGCGCAGTGCTTCGTTCACGCCCCGACCCTAGTCGGCCGCGGTCGCGAGACGATGAAGATCGCCGCCACGCGCGGGAGTAGGTTTCCGCTCAGGACGAGCAGAGACAGAACCGATGTCCTGCGGGGTCGAGAAGGACTCTGAACGTCTCCCCCGGCCACACCGGTGCGGCGTAGTCCTCGACCTGTTGGAAACAGATGCTCTGCCCGTAGTCCGCTCGGATCTCGGCCCAGTCCTGGGAGGTGTCGACCTTCCCGTCACCGAGGTTGCTCAATTCAGCACACCACCGCTTGGCCCATCCTGGATCAGGTAACCGCGGGGTCGTCTCGGTCTTCGTCTTCGTCTTCGCTGAGCGCGTTCCGGTCTTCCTCGGATGCTTCGCGATCGCCCTTCGCATGCTCGCGATCGAGGGCGGCTGCGCGACGTCCAGGGGCTCCCGGATCGTGACTGAAGCCCTCCTTGTAAGACCGTGCCCGGGCGATGGCTTCCTCGCGGTTGTCCGCGCGCTGGTCCCGGGCCTCAGAGACCGCGTCACGCTTCTCGGCTGCCGCGTTGATCTCGTCCTCCTTGCCCAACCTGTCAGCAAGGGCGTGCTCACGCCGATCGAGCGCGGCTTCGCGCTCGTCTGCTTTCCGGTCTCGCTCCGGGTCGCTCTCACCCATGTCGATAGTCCACCACACCTGACTACGGGGGTCACGCACGGAGGCTTGCCTGCGCTCTGCGCCGCGAGACAGCGAGTCTTGATGGGTGCCCTGACCTGTCGCGAATGCCATGCACTGGTTGGGCGGCGGCGCGTGCTTGGCGCCGGCAACGGCGTAAGCGGCGGCTCAGCGCCTCTTGGGTCGAAGGAGCAGCCACATCACGAGGGCCACAAGGGCGAGAAGGACCAGGATCTCCGGAAGACCAATGCCGAACATGACCACACCATAAACCCAGGGATGTTGCAGTGCCGTGTGGAATGATCACGCGCAGTCCAACACCCTGAGAGAGGCTCGACACTGATGCAGATGCGGCTGGAACTGATCCCCCTCCCGGTTTCCGACGTGGACCGAGCCATCGCCTTCTACGCAGACTTGCTCGGCTTCAAGAAGGACGTGGACGTGCAGCCCAGCGAGGGCGTCCGGGTCGTCCAGCTGACACCCGAGGGCTCGGGTTGCTCGATCGGGTTCGGCACAGGTCTTGACGTCTACGCGGGAGAACCCGGCAGCATCAGGGGCTTGCACCTGGTGGTGGAGGACCTCACCGAGGCGCGAGCCGAGCTTGTCCGCCGAGGTGTGGAGGTCGGTGAGATCCACGATTTCGGTGGCGGAGTCCGGGGAGCGAACTTCGCAGATCCTGACGGCAACACCTTTGAGCTGCAGGAGATGGCTTGGCGCAAGGGCGCTTCGTTCTGAGACTCGACTGACTCCGCACGTTGCCGGTCAGGCTCCGACTCGGCCCAGGTCCGTCGATGGAAGCTGACCTTGCCTGTGGGGGCACTCGGGCTGCTTGGGTGGTGGGTGACTTGGTAGGCGGGGTCGTGGATGCGTCTGTGGTGGTGTCCGCAGAGCAGCCGTCCGGTCTTCAGGTCGGTGTTGCCGCCTTGTGACCAGGGTCGGTCGTGGTGGGCGTGGCACATCGCGGGTGGGCGGTCGCACCCTTGAGCGGTGCAGCCGTGGTCGCGGACGCTCAGCGCGATCCGTTGGGCACCGGTGTGGAACCGACGGCGTCTGCCGACGTCGAGGACTTGGCCGGCGCCGCCGAGGACGACCGGGATGATCCCGGCGGCACAAGCCAGGCGGCGGGCCTCGGTCGCGGAG
>JBDSBU010000259.1:0-5326 GCA_039921445.1 Marmoricola sp.
TCGCGATCGCGATGTCCACTGGTTTGGAGTGCGCGATCACCTGCCGCGAGAAGATCAACTCGAAGCCGACGTCGTTGCCCAGCGCGGTGACCACCGCCTGGTCCGCGGCCAGTGACCAGGCGGCGACGGCGCGGCCACGGACGGGCCGGCAGAACAGCGTCGCCAACGTGGCCGCATCGGTGGAGCTGCCGCCGTTGCCGAAGGTGTAGAGCCGGCCGCCGAGATTGAACCGGTCGGCCATCTCCGCCCCCGCCGCCCGCAGCTGTTCACCCCACTCGTCCAGCGAGGCCTGCTGCAGCCTGGCGCTGATCACCGCCTTCCCCCGCGCCGAGGCCGCGAGATCTGCCAGCAGCGACTCGGGGTCGTGCTCGGTCCCCTCGATGAAGGGATAGAGGAAGTCGGTGTTCTGGTTCATCTCGGTCATGGCGTCTCCCTGCTCAGCTCGTCGATCCGCGAGATCGCGGAGCCCGCGTGGACCAGCACGAGGTCGCCCGGGGCCACCTCGCCTACAAGCGTCACGTCGACTTGTTCCTCCCCGGTCGAGGTACGCACCACTGCGGTGTCGAACGCCGTCTCCGGGGAAAGCACCACCTCGCCGAGCCGCCCCTCGTCGCTGCAGGTGACACAGACGCCGCCCGCGTTCCCGCCGTCGCAGTTCGCGTCGGCAGCGTCGCTCGTGTTGGTGTCCTCCGGTGGGTCGGCGAGCAGCCCGGGGTGCTCGAAGCAGACATGGGTGAGCTCCCACAGCAGGTGGTACATCAGCACGAAGCGGCCGGTGGCGGGCACCATCGGGTCCTCGGAGCCGACCCACAGCACATGGTCGGCGCTCCCTGCGGGCGGTCTGGGGCCGAAGCCGATCCAGATGGTCGTGACGCCCCAGGCGGGAGCCCGCCGCATCACGTCCTGCACCTGCTGATCATCAGCGGATGCGACAGCGATGATCACGTCCCCGGCCCGGCTCGCCACCCGCGCCTGTGCCACGGGATCCGGATCCACGAGCGCCACGGACGGGAGCGCCCGCTTCCCTACGATCACCGGGTGCACGAACTCCACGGCCACGTGGTGGGCGTGAGGCTCCCACTGCGGCGAGACAGACCAGAGCGTCGCGCCCTTGGCGAACCGGCGGGCCAGGGAGAGCGACGCCGCCGCCAGGTCCTGGCTGAGTGCCTCGTCGATGAGCTCGACTGGCTGTTGTGTGGTCGTCATCTCGTTGCTCCTGTCGTCGCGTCGAACTCGGCCATCGACCGGGCCCGCCCGACCACGGCCTGACCGAGCGAAAGACCACCGTCGTTGGGGGGAACCCGGCGATGGGTCAGTACGGTGAGGCCGCCGACGCGCAGCAGGCCGGTCAGCTCGCCGAGCAGAACGCGATTCGCGAACACCCCGCCGGTCAGACCGACTGTGGTCACACCGTGTCGCCCCGCGGTGGCTCCGACCAGCTGCGCGGTCGCCGTGGCGAGTGCCCGGTGGAATCCGAGCGCCAGACCGGCGCGCGAGCGTCCTGCCTGGACCCCGTCGACGAGGTCGCGGACCAGCCGGCCCAGCAGCAGCTGGTCGTCCTCGACCTCCATCACCAGGGGCACGGGCGCGGCCGCGGTTCGCGCGAGTGCCTCGAGCTCAATGGCCGCCTGCGCCTCGTAGCTCACCGTGTGCCGCACCCCGAGAAGCGAAGCAACGCCGTCGAAGAGACGGCCGACGCTGGTCGTGGCCACGCAGCCCAGACCGCTGGCCAGCTGGGCGCGGACGACCGCTTGCTCATCGCGGCGACAGGTCACGGTCAGGTCCAGCCCCTCGGCATCCGGGATGCCTGCCGCTGCCAGCAGGGAGAGCGCCACTCGGAACGGGTTGCGCACGGCCCGGTCTCCGCCCGACAACGCGAATGGTTCCAGATGGCCGACCCGGATCATCTTCCCCACGTCGTCGCCGACCAGCAGCAGCTCGCCGCCCCACACACTGCGGTCGCAGCCGTAACCCGTCCCATCGAAGGCCACTCCGAGCACTCGCTCCCCGAGGCGGCCGTGCTCGGCCAGCAGGGAGGCCACGTGGGCGTGGTGGTGCTGCACGGTCAGCAGGGGTACGTCGTGCTCGGCGGCGTACTGCTCGGCCCAACGTCGTGTGGAGTACGCCGGGTGCTCGTCTGCGACCACGAGCTCGGGGACCGCGCCCTGCAGGGCGGTCATCTGTTCGACTGCTGCACCGAACGCAATCTGGCTCTCCAGGCTGCCCATGTCCCCGAGGTGCCCGGAGCAGAAGGCCATCTCGTCGCGTGTCAGACAGAAGGTGTTCTTCACCTCGGCGCCGACAGCGAGCGTCACCGGTCCGGGACCGCTGAGCACGACTGGCAACGGGGCGTACCCACGCGAGCGCCGCACCGGCAGCTCTGCCCCGTCCCAGATCCCCACCACGGAGTCGTCGCACGGGACGGCGATGTCACGGTCGTGCATCAGGAGGGCATCGACGAGCTCGCTCAGCCGGTAGCGGGCGTCGTCGTTGGTGTAGCAGAGCGGCTCGGCGGCGAGGTTGCCCGACGTCATCACGAGCACCGGCGGACAGCCTGCCTCCGCGTCAGAGCGGCTGTCTCGGAGCGGTGCGAAGAGCAGTTGGTGCAGCGCGGTGTAGGGCAGCATCACCCCGACCTCGTCCAGTCCCGGGGCGATCTCGGCGACCAGCACTCCTCTGCTCGGGAGGAGCACGATCGGGCGGGCCGGCTGGGTGAGCGCCGCCGCTGCCTCCGCCGAGATCGAGGCCACCACGCGGGCGGCGGCCAGGTCGCGGGTCATCACGGCGAAAGGCTTGTCCGGCCGGTGCTTGCGCTCGCGGAGCAGCCGCACGGTCTCGGCGTTGCCGGCGTCGCAGGCCAGGTGGAACCCGCCGACTCCCTTGACGGCGACGACGGCGCCGTCTCGCAGCAGCTGTTGGACCCTGCCCAGGACGGCATCGTCGTCATCGACGATGGCCCGGTCGTTCTCCTCCAGCCACATCCGCGGTCCGCAGTCGTGGCAGGCGATCGGTTGCGCGTGCTGGCGGCGGTCGTTCGGGTCGTCGTACTCCTGCTCGCAGCGCGCGCACATGGTGAATGTGCCCATCGTCGTGGCAGGACGGTCGTAGGGCAGGTCCTCGATGATCGTGAAGCGTGGCCCGCAGTTGGTGCAGGTGATGAACGGGTGACGCCACCTGCGGTCTGCCGGGTCGCCTAGCTCTGCCAAACAGTCGGCGCAGGTCCCCACGTCGGGCGACACCAGAGTGCGGGCGCCGGGCCGGGACCTGCTGGCCACGATCCGGAACGATGCGTCCCCCTCGAGCGCAACGGTCTCTGAGGCAACGTCATCGATCACGGCCAGCGGCGGTGGCTCGACGTGCAGACGTCTGACCAGCTCGTCGAGGGACCTCGCCGGTCCTTCGGCCTCGATGAAGACGCTGCCCTCGTCGTTGCCGCAATGACCGGTCAGCTGCAGCTCGGCGGCCGTGCGCAGGACGAAGGGCCGAAAGCCGACGCCTTGCACCACTCCCCGGACCACGATCCGTCGACGCTCGACCGGGCCAGCCTCCAGCATGATGACGTCAGGCACGGGGCAGCCCCGACTCCTGCGACTCGCGGGACTGGCCCATCATCTCCAGACCGGACATCGCCTTCTCGGCCCTGGCCTCGTCGATCCGTTCCAGGGCGAAGCCCATGTGGATCAGCACCCACTCATCTGGGGCGACGTCGATCTCCTCCAGCATTCCGAGATTGATCGGACGCTGCGCACCGAGCACGTCGACCAGGGCGAGCATCCCGCCGTTGCCCTCGAGGACGCGCACGACGCGGCCGGGGATACCGAGACACATGTCAGGCCCCTCCCTGCTCGTGGCCGGCCGGTTGGGGCACCCGGTCGCGCAGGACCGTGCGCACCGCGTCGAGTGCGGCCGGGACAGCGGCCTCGACCTCGGCGGAGAGGCCGATCCCCTCCTCGGTGGTGGCCGGCACGCAACCCACGACGTACGTCGGAGGAAGCTGACCCCCCAGGTCGGTGAGACTGCCGAGGACGGCGACCGGAGCCATGCCGTGAGGGTCGAAGGAACCACCCCGCAGGTCCTGCTCGCCGATGGCCAGCACCCGGATCGTGCCAGGTGGGTCGGTTCCCGGGATCGCGTCCACGATCACCAGGGCGGCATAGCCGTCGAGCAGGTCGTAGGCCAGGTGCATGCCCCGGATGCCGTAGTCCACGACTCGAACTCCCGGAAGTGGCTCTGCGGCCGCTGCGAACCGCCGAACGACCTCGGGACCGAACCCGTCGTCGCGCTGGAAGAGGTTGCCGATGCCGGCAACGAGCACCTGGGCGCTCAGGGCCAGTCCTCCGATCCACCGGTCCGGGATCCTTCGATCTCCTCGGAGTCGGACTCGACCGGGCTCGCGGCGTCGCCCTCGGACTGCGGCTCCTCGTCAAGCTGATCGCGTGGTGTCTCGCTCATTGGTGTCTCCCTCACTTTGCCGCTCGGACGCAGATCACATCTGGCGGATTCTGAGGTATCGCTTGATGTCGGGGATCGAACGGATCCCGACGAACATCGCGCCAACCGCCGCCACGATCGCGACGATCGTGGTGGCTCTGCCGACTGTTCTCATGGGTGGCTCTCCTCTCGTGCCTGGTCCAACGGTTCCAACTCATCAGGAGCGAAGTAGAAGAAGCGGCCTGCCTCCTCGTGCAGGGCGGCCGCGGGGTCGTCCACGAGCAGCAGGGCGACGTAGGTCGCACCGTCGACGTCGGAGAGCACCGCCATCACCCTGGCGACCTGGTCGACGAAGAACAGGTCCTGGGCGTCGGCACGCCGCGAGGGGTGCACCCGCACCAGGCTGCCCCGCGCCACCGTCACGCCGTCGATGACGACGCTGTCGGTGTCAGGCTGCACGCTCTCGTCGGCGGCCGGGTCCCACCACGGGACGTCTCCGGTCTCGAACGTGGCCGGTCCGGGGGCCGCCGGTATCGGGTCGGATCTGCCCGGGCTGGTGGCGCGCGGGTCGCGGAGCACACCGTGGAGGTTGCGCAGCACCTCAGGTGACATCGCGTCGCAGCGGTCGATGATCTCCGCCGCCCGCGGATCAGTTGCTCTGGCCTCGGTCTTCTCGGCGTCGGTCATCGTCATCACGCGCAAGGTGAGGATCTCGTCGATCTCGGTGGAGTCGAACAAGGCTCCCGCGCTCTGCTCGGCGATCTCGGGATGGTCGTAGAGGATGATGGGCGACCCCAAGACGGTGTCGTGAGAGCCCACCGGCCCCACCAGGACGGGGTAGCAACGCTGCTGCGTGCAGCTCGCAGCGGCGGCTGCGGCCGTCGCGGGGGGCTCG
>JBDSBU010000260.1:0-14048 GCA_039921445.1 Marmoricola sp.
TTCCTCGCGAGGCGGCTTCTGGTGGGGCTGCTCGACGCGCTCCTGGATCCAGCGGCGCTGCTCGGGGTCCTGGATGTGCATGTACTCGATGCCGACGGTGCGGCAGTAGGAGTCACGGAGGATGCCCAGGATCGAGCGCATCTTCATGAACCTGCGCTCGTTGCCGAAGGAACCGGTTGCGAACTCGCGGTCAAGGTCCCACAGCGTCAGGTTGTGCGACTCGACCTCGAGGTCGTGGTGGCTGCGTTGCTTGTACTCGAGAGGGTCGGTGTCGGCCATCATGTGGCCGCGCACGCGGTAGGCGTGGATCAGCTCGAGGATCCGGGCCTGCTTGCTGATCTCGTCGTCGTGGTTGGTCGAGATGTCCGCCGACCAGCGAATCGGCTCGTAGGGAATCCGTAGCGAGCGGAAGATCTCGTCGTAGAAGTCGTCCTGACCGAGCAACAGCCCGTGCACCCGCTTGAGGAACTCACCGCTCTGAGCGCCCTGGATGACCCGGTGGTCATAGGTCGAGGTCAACGTCATCACCTTGCTGATGGCGTTGCGGGTGATGGTCTCCTCCGAGGCGCCCTGGAAGGCCGCAGGGAGCTCCATCGAGCCGACCCCGATGATCGCGCCCTGTCCCTTCATCAGGCGTGGCACCGAGTGGTTGGTGCCGATGGTGCCCGGGTTGGTGAGGCTGATCGTGGTGCCCTGGAAGTCGGTGACCTGGAGCTTGCCGCCACGGGCCTTGCGAACCAGCTCCTCGTAGGCGGTCCAGAAGTGTGCGAAGTCCATCGTCTCCGCGCCCTTGATGCTCGGGACGAGCAGCTGGCGGGTGCCGTCGTCCTTGGGCAGGTCGATCGCGAGGCCGAGGTTGATGTGCGCTGGAGTGATCAGGTTGGGCTTGCCGTCCACGACGTCGAAGCCGACGTTCATCTCGGGCATGGTGCTCAGTGCCTTGACCAGCGCATAGCCGATCAGGTGGGTGAAGGAGACCTTGCCGCCACGGGCGCGGGCGAGGTGATTGTTGATCACGATGCGGTTGTCCCAGAGCAGCTTGACCGGGACCGAGCGCACGCTGGTGGCCGTGGGCACGCTCAGGCTGGCGTCCATGTTGGTCACCGTGCGGGCGGGAGCGCCTCGGAGCACCGTGAGGCGCGGCTCGCTGCTCGTCTCGTCGTCGGCCGTCTGCTCCGGGTCCTTGGCGGCAGGCTTGGCAGCAGGCTTGGGGGCGGACTTGGGGGCGGGCTTCTCGTCTGCCTTGTGGGTCACTGGCGTGCTCTCGGACTTCTTCTCGGAGGTCTGCGGCTTGGGCTTCTCGGAGGTCTGCGGCTTGGGCTTCTCGGTCTTCGGCTGGCTCTGGTGGGGTGCAGGGCGGCTCTTGGGTGCGCCAGTCGACTCGGTCACCGTGCCGTTGCTCGCGGAGGGTGCTTCGCCGGGTGCCCCGGCGGCGCGCTCGGGGTGCTTGTCGAAGAAGTCCCACCACACCTTGTCGACGCTGTCGGGGTCCTTGACGAACCGCTCGTACATCTCGTCGACGAGCCACTCATTGGCTCCGAATGCCGCCATCGAATTCTCGTCGGATGATTCGGGCACAGCCAGTCTCGCCTCTTCCAATGCGCGTGTGGGCTCCTACGCAAGACAGGCTAGACCCCCGACAGTGTCGCGCGCAGGTCGGTGTGGCCAGATCGCTGACGCGTTCGTGCGGGGGCGGTTGCGTCGACCAGTTGGCACCGGACCGGCGAAAGCCCCGAGGGGCTCGACAGCAGGGTCCGGGTGGGTGCCTCCGGCAGGATTCGAACCTGCGACACCTGGTACCGGAAACCAGTGCTCTATCCCCTGAGCTACGGAGGCAAGCGCCTCGCGGCGCGATCCCGCACACTACCGGGCGACACTCCCGAGTCGCCAACCGGTGCCCGCCGATAGGCTTGCTCGGTGACTCCCCACCAGATCTCCGCGACCGTCGTCGACGCCCTGACCGCTCTCGTCGAGACCGGCGAGCTCGTCCTGCCCGACGGTGTGCCCGCCGAGGTCACTGTCGAGCGTCCCCGCCAGCGGAGCCACGGCGACTACGCGACCAACGTCGCCCTGCAGCTGGCCAAGCGGGCCGGCGCCAACCCGCGGGTCCTGGCCGAGAAGCTTGCCGACCGGCTCCGGGTCGCCGATGGAATCGGGGCGGTCGAAGTGGCCGGGCCGGGCTTCCTCAACATCACGGTGGAGGCCGGAGCGCAGGGTCAGGTCGCGGCCGAGATCGTCACCGCCGGGACGTCGTACGGTCGCTCCGATGCGTTCGCGGGGGAGCGCATCAACCTCGAGTTCGTCTCCGCCAACCCCACGGGGCCGATTCACATCGGCGGCGTTCGTTGGGCGGCGGTGGGCGACGCGCTCGGCCGGATCTTCACGATGACCGGGGCCGAGGTCACGCGGGAGTACTACTTCAACGACCACGGCGGCCAGATCGACAGGTTCACCAGCTCGCTGCTCGCCAGTGCCCAGGGCAACGCCGTGCCCGAGGACGGGTATGGCGGGCAGTACATCGACGACATCGCACAGGCCGTCCTGGCAAAGCGCCCCGACGCACTCGAACTCTCGGAGGACGAGTGCCGCGAGGTGTTCCGCGCTGTGGGCGTCGACCTGATGTTCACCGAGATCAAGCAGAGCCTGCACGACTTCGGGGTCGACTTCGACGTCTTCTTCCACGAGGACAACCTGCACAGGAGCGGAGCCGTGGCGCGTGCCGTCGAGCGGCTCACGGAGCTCGGCAACACCTATGAGGAGGACGGTGCGACGTGGCTGCGCACCGAGAAGTTCGGTGACGACAAGGACCGGGTGATCATCAAGTCCGACGGTCAAGGCTCATATCTGTCCGGCGACCTGGCCTACTACCTCGACAAGCGCGAGCGCGGCTTCGACCGCTGCTTCATCATGCTCGGTGCCGACCACCACGGCTACGTCGGCCGGATGATGGCGATGTGTGCAGCGTTCGGCGACACTCCGCACCAGAACCTCGAGATCCTGATCGGCCAGATGGTCAACCTGCTCCGCGACGGCCAGCCGCTGCGGATGTCCAAGCGCGCCGGCACCGTCGTCACCATCGACGACCTTGTCGGGGCCATCGGGGTCGACGCAGCGCGTTACGCCCTGGCGCGCTACAGCTCCGACTCGCAGATCGACATCGACCTGGACCTGTGGACCAAGCAGTCCAACGACAACCCCGTCTTCACCGTGCAGTACGCCCACGCTCGGGTCTCCAGCCTGCTCCGCAATGCCGCCGACCTCCAGCTCACGGCTGCGTCGCACCCCGACCTGCTCACCCACGAGAAGGAGGGCGAGCTGCTCCGCGCACTGGCGGAGTTCCCCCGGGTCGTCACGAGCGCAGCCGAGCTCCGGCACCCGCACCGGGTCGCCCGCTACCTCGAGGAGCTGGCGGGCACCTACCACCGGTTCTACGACAACTGCCGGGTGCTGCCGATGGGGGACGAGGAGCCGGGTGACCTGCACGCGGCGCGGCTGATGCTGGTCGATGCGACCCGGGTGGTCCTGGCCAACGGTCTGGCCCTGCTCGGCGTCTCGGCCCCGGAGAGGATGTAGCGGTGCGGGCTCACGAGGCTGGCTGGGCGCACGCCGCCGTCTCAGTCCGAGGCCCCGCCTGGCTGCGCGAGCCCGCAGACCCCAACGAGCTGGTTCCTTCCCTGTGGTCCTCGACCGCACGCAAGGTGGACGGAGTTCTGAGCGTCGGGGGAGTGTCCCTGCCCGACCTGGTCGCCGAGCACGGATCGCCTGCCTACGTGCTGGACGAGGAGGACTTCCGCTCGCGCGCCCGAGCCTTCGGTGACGGCTTCGCCGGGTGGGACGTCTACTACGCCGGCAAGGCCTTCTTGTGTACGACGGTCGCGCGCTGGGTCGCCGAGGAGGGACTGAACCTCGACGTCTGCTCGGGTGGCGAGCTGGCCGTGGCCGAGCGCGCCGGCTTCCCGATGGACCGGGTCGGCTTCCACGGCAACAACAAGTCGGTCGCCGAGCTGAGCCGGGCCGTCGACCTCGGGGTCGGTCGGATCATCGTGGACTCCTTCCACGAGATCGAGCGGCTCGCCGAGCTGGTGTCGACGGCCTCGTCCGCGGTCGGGGTGATGGTGCGGGTGACCGCGGGCGTCGAGGCGCACACCCACGAGTACATCGCCACCGCTCACGAGGACCAGAAGTTCGGGTTCTCGATCAGCAGCGGCGACGCCCTCGCCGCGGTGCAGCGGATCCTCGAGGTCGACGGCCTCGAGCTGCTCGGCCTGCACTCCCACATCGGGTCGCAGATCTTCGACTCCTCCGGCTTCGAGGTGGCTGCTCGGCGCGTGCTCGCCCTGCACGCGCAGATCGCAGCAGAGCTCGGCGTGGTGCTGCCCCAGATGGACCTCGGTGGTGGCTTCGGGATCGCCTACACCACTCAGGACGACCCCACCGACGCTGCCCAGCTCGCGGCGGAGATGAGCAAGATCGTGCAGGACGAGTGCCGCTCGCTCGAGCTGGCCGTTCCCCGGCTCTCGATCGAGCCCGGCCGCGCCATCGTCGGCCCCTCGGTGTGCACCGTCTACGGGATCGGCACCGTCAAGGCCGTGCAGCTGGACGGCGGAGCCGTGCGCACCTATGTCTCGGTCGACGGCGGGATGAGTGACAACATCCGCACGGCTCTCTACGACGCCGACTACTCCTGCACCCTCGCCGGCCGCGCTTCGGATGCGCCATCGTTGCTGACCCGGGTGGTCGGGATGCACTGCGAGGCCGGCGACATCGTGGTCAAGGACGAGTTCCTGCCCGGTGACCTGTCGCCCGGCGACCTCGTGGCCGTCCCGGGCACCGGTGCCTATTGCCGCTCGATGGCCAGCAACTACAACCACACGCTGCGGCCACCGGTGGTGGTGGTGCGTGACGGCGAGTCGCGGGTCGTCGTACGCAGGGAGACGCTGGCGGACCTCCTGGCCACCGACCTGGGCTGAGCCGGACCCGTCGCACCAGCGCGCCGAGCCACCAGCCGGGATGGGTGTCACAGCGACCCGTCACCGGTGCGAGGATGTGAGCAATGAACGAGCACTCCGCACAACCCGTCCGCCCACTCAAGGTGGCCCTGCTGGGCTGCGGAGTCGTGGGCTCCCAGGTGGCCCGCCTGTTGCAGGAGCAGGCCGCCGATCTGGCGGCGCGCGTCGGTGCACCGGTCGAGCTGGCCGGCATCGCCGTACGCCGTCTCGGGCTGGCCCGCGACGTGGACCTGCCTGCCGAGCTGTTCACCACCGACGCCGAGGCACTCGTCGCACGTGATGACATCGACGTGGTCGTCGAGGTGATCGGTGGGATCGAGCCGGCACGCACGCTGATCCTTTCCGCGCTCGCGCACGGCGCCAGCGTGGTCTCGGCCAACAAGGCATTGCTCGCCGAAGACGGCAGCACGCTGTTCGCGGCCGCGGAGCGAGCGGGTCGCGACCTCTACTACGAGGCGGCCGTCGCTGGCGCGATCCCGATCGTGCGTCCGTTGCGTGAGTCGCTGGCTGGTGACCAGGTCACCCGGGTGCTCGGCATCGTCAACGGCACCACCAACTTCATCCTCGACCGGATGGACAGCTCGGGCGCCGGCTTCACCGAGGCGCTCGAGGAGGCCCAGGCCCTGGGGTACGCCGAGGCCGACCCGACTGCGGACGTCGAGGGGTTCGACGCCGCAGCCAAGGCCGCGATCCTTGCCAGCCTCGCCTTCCACACCCGTGTGACCGCCGCCGACGTGCACCGCGAGGGCATCGCGGAGGTGACCGCCAGCGACGTTGCATCAGCCGCGGAGATGGGCTGCGTGGTCAAGCTGCTGGCCATCTGCGCGCTCGAGCGGGGCCCGAACGGTCCCGCTGTCTCGGCACGCGTGCACCCGGCGATGATCCCGCGGAGCCACCCGCTGGCCAGCGTGCGTGAGGCCTACAACGCGGTCTTCGTCGAGAGCGAGGCTGCCGGGCAGCTGATGTTCTACGGCCCCGGAGCCGGTGGTGCGCCGACCGCTAGCGCGGTGATGGGCGACCTCGTGACCGTGGCCCGCAACCGGCTGACGCAGGTCCGTGGCGCGAGCGAGTCCTCCTACGCCGACCTGCCACTGCTGCCGATGGGAGAGACCCAGACCCGCTACCACGTGCAGATCGACGTCGACGACAAGGCAGGCGTGCTGGCTGCGGTCGCCCTGGCGTTCGCCGAGCACGGCGTCTCCATCCAGACCGTGCGCCAGGAGGGTCGCGGTGACGACGCACAGCTGGTGGTGGTCTCCCACCGGGCGAGCGACTCCGACCTGGCGGCGACCGTGGAGGTCCTGCGCTCGATGGCCAACGTCCGCGACGTGTCCTCGGTGATGCGGGTGGAAGGGGACTCGGAGTGAACCCGGAGACCAGGCAGTGGCGCGGCGTGATCGAGGAGTATCGCGATCGTCTCGACATCCCTGCCGACACCCCCACGATCACGCTGCGCGAGGGCGGCACGCCGATGGTGGAGTCGCACTGGCTCTCCCACCTCACCGGCGCCGAGGTCTGGCTCAAGGTCGAGGGAGACAACCCCACCGGGTCCTTCAAGGACCGCGGGATGACGGTGGCCCTCTCCGTGGCCGTCGGTCAGGGCGCTGAGGCCGTGGTCTGCGCCTCCACCGGAAACACCTCGGCATCGATGGCTGCCTATGCCGCACGGGCGGGCATCAAGCCGCTGGTGCTGGTGCCGCAGGGCAAGATCTCCGCCGGAAAGCTGGCTCAGGCGATCGTTCACGGCGCCCAGGTGATCATGGTGCGCGGCAACTTCGACGACTGCCTACGGCTCTCGCGCGGGCTCGCCGAGCACTACCCGGTCGCGCTGGTGAACTCGGTCAACCCGATGCGGCTCCAGGGTCAGAAGACGGCCTCCTTCGAGGTGATCGACTTCCTGGGTGATGCTCCCGACCTGCACGTGCTGCCGACGGGCAACGCCGGCAACATCTCGGCGTACTGGCTGGGCTACCGCGAGGCGCACCAGGCCGGCGACAGCACCCGGCTCCCGGTGATGCGTGGGTGGCAGGCCGCAGGTGCGGCACCGCTCGTGCTCGGCGCACCAGTGCCCGATCCCGAGACGGTGGCCTCGGCGATCAGGATCGGCAACCCGGCCTCCTGGGACCTCGCCATGGCGGCGGCCGACCAGTCGGGCGGCAAGTTCCGCCAGGTCACCGACGACGAGATCCTCTCTGCTCAGCGCGAGCTGGCCTCGCGTGACGGTGTCTTCGTGGAGCCGGCCTCGGCTGCCGGCGTCGCCGGGCTTCTGCTCGAGGCCTCCGAGGGGGTGCGGTACGCCGATCAGCTGGTCGTGGTCACCGTCACCGGCCACGGGCTCAAGGACATCGACACCGCGTTGTCGACCTTCACCGACCTCGTCGACACCGTCGTCGACGCCGATGTCGACGCGGCAGCGGCCGCCGCCGGACTGGTCTGAGGTCGAGGCGTTGTCGGTCCTCGCCTCGCCTGCCTTCGTCAACGGCCCCCGGACGGTCTCCGTCCCTGCCACGAGCGCCAACCTGGGCCCTGGGTTCGACTGCCTCGGGGTGACCCTGGAGCTCAGCGACATTCTCGTCGGAGAGGTGGTTGCGCGAGGCCTCGACGTCGAGGTCGAGGGGGAAGGAGCCGGTGAGGTTCCTTGCGACGAGAGCCACCTCCTGGTGCGAGCGATGCGGGCGGCGTTCGCGCAGATGGGGGGCGACCCGGCCGGCCTCCGGCTGCGGTTGACGAACCGGATTCCCCACAGCAGGGGGATGGGTTCGTCGTCTGCGGCGATCGTGGGCGGCATCGTCCTGGCCCGGGCGCTGGTCGCCGACGGAACTGCGCGGCTCGACGACGCCGCGGCCCTCGCACTGGCCAACCGCCTCGAGGGACACCCCGACAACGTGGCACCTGCCCTGCTGGGCGGCTTCGTGATCAGCGGGCAGGCGGCCGACGTGGTGTGGGCCCTGCAGGCTCCAGTCGATCCCGCGATCCGCGGAGTGGTCTTCGTGCCCCCGCACGGGGTGCGCACCGAGGTCGCCCGCGAGCTGCTCCCCGAGACGGTCCGACACACCGATGCCGCCGCCAACAGCGGACGCGCCGCGCTGCTCGTCGCGGCGCTCGGTGGGGCCCCCGAGCACTTGCACCGGGCCACCGAGGACTTCTTGCACCAGGAGCATCGTCGACCAGCCATGCCGCAATCCCTCGCCCTGGTTGACGATCTGCGATCGCGTGGGATCGCGGCCGTGGTCTCGGGTGCGGGACCGACGGTCCTGGCGCTCGTCACCGGGGACGCCGAGGCCGTCGCGGACAGGGCTCCGGAGGGCTGGGGGAGCCTCGTTCAGGTGCTCGGTGGACCCGGCGCGACCGTGCTAGCCTGACAAAGCGTCACGACCGGCCCATCCGGAGACCACCGAAGCCGACGACAGCGACGTACCTCGCCGTACACCCCCTGGAACCCGACACGCGTGTGTCCGGAGTCCCCCAGCAGGGAAGCGGCAACATCACGACATCACCGCCAACGGCTCCGCCGTACGGCAACCAAGGGGGAAGGACCCCGCATGACCGAAGCCACCGAGACCGCTTCCACTGCTGGCGCGCCCCCCGTGGGCAGCCGGAAGGGCGGCCTGAACGCCATGTTGCTCCCTGAGCTCAAGCAGCTCGCCGGGGGGCTCGGCATCAAGGCCACCGGGATGCGCAAGGGTGCGCTCGTAGAGGCCATCAAGAGTGCCCAGAGCGGAGCGGGGAAGGCCGGCCAGAGCGGAGCGGGGAAGAGCGACCAGAGCGGAGCGGGGAAGGCCGGCCAAGGTGGGCGTACGTCGTCGCAGAACCCCGGGAAGTCCAGCGAGCAGGGCCGCGTCGAGAAACCTGCCGCCGAGCAGAACTCCTCCGAGCAGGTCCGCTCCGAGCCGGCGCCCGCCGAGCAGCGTGGCACTGAGCGCCCGGAGCCGAACGCCGAGCGCCCCGCAAGGGAACGGCGCCGCGCCGAACGGGCACAGGGTGGGACGCAGGACCCGCAGCCGGACCGCATCAAGGACGGCGCCCAGGATCGGGACCGCGGACCTCGTCAGGACCACAACTCCGACCAGGGCAGCAACCGCAACCAGGAGCTGAAGCAGGAATCCCGCCCAGAGCCCAAGCAGGAGCCCAAGCAGGAGCCCAAGCAGGACCAGGGACAAGGCAGCGGCCACCGCGCCAACGCGGGCAACTCCGGGAACTCGGGCAACGCCGGGAACTCCGGGAACTCGGGCAACGCCGGGAACTCCGGGAACTCGGGCAATGCCGGCAACGCGAGCAACGCGAGCAACGCCGACGAGGAGGGCACCCGCCGCAACCGTCGCCGCCGCGGGCGTGACCGTGACCGCGTGGTCCCGCAGAGTGGTGGAGCGGGCAACCCGGCGCCGCGCGGGAACCGCAACGAGCCCGATCTGCAGGTGCTCGAGGACGACGTGCTGGCGCCGTGTGCCGGCATCCTCGACCTCAACGACAGCTTCGCCTTCGTCCGCACCAGCGGCTACCTGCCTGGCAGCGAGGATGTCTACGTCTCGATGTCGATGGTCCGCAAGCTCGGGCTGCGTCGTGGCGACGCCGTCACCGGTCAGGTCAGGCAGCCGAGGGAGGGCGAGCGTCGTGAGAAGTACAACCCGCTGGTCAAGCTGGACACCGTCAACGGGGCCGACCCCGAATCTGCCAAGACGCGCGTCGAGTTCGCCAAGCTGACCCCGCTGTACCCCTCCGAGAGGTTGCGGCTCGAGACGACCTCGACCAACTTGATCGGTCGGGTCATCGACATCGCGGCACCGATCGGCAAGGGCCAGCGAGGCCTGATCGTCTCCCCGTCCAAGGCCGGCAAGACGATGATCATGCAGTCGATCGCCAACTCGATCAGCACCAACAACCCCGAGTGCCACCTGATGGTGGTGCTTGTGGACGAGCGTCCCGAGGAGGTCACGGACTTCGAGCGCTCGGTCAAGGGTGAGGTCGTCAGCTCCACCTTCGACCGGCCGGCCAGCGACCACACCATCGTCGCCGAGCTGGCGATCGAGCGTGCGAAGCGCCTCGTCGAGCTCGGTCACGACGTCGTCGTACTCCTCGACGGCATCACCCGTCTCGGGCGTGCCTACAACCTGGCCGCGCCGGCCAGCGGCCGGATCCTCTCCGGTGGCGTCGACTCCGCGGCGCTCTACCCGCCGAAGCGGTTCTTCGGCGCTGCCCGCAACATCGAGGACGGCGGCTCGCTGACCATCTTGGCGACGGCTCTGATCGAGAGCGGTTCGAAGATGGACGAGGTGATCTTCGAGGAGTTCAAGGGCACCGGCAACATGGAGATCCGGCTTCGTCGCGACTTCGCCGACAAGCGGATCTTCCCGGCCATCGACGCCGTTCAGTCGGGAACCCGGCGCGAGGAGCTCTTGATGAGCAAGGAAGAGCTCGCCATCATCTGGAAGCTTCGGCGGGTCTTGTCGGGTCTCGACGGTCAGCAGGCGCTGGAACTGTTGCTGGAGCGATTGAAGAAGTCGCAGAACAACCTCGAGTTCCTGATGCAGGTCCAAAAGACCACGCCGACCGCGAACTCGCACGACGACTGAGGTTTCACCCAGTGCGGAAGCCACCAATCGCCCACTTGGCGGCACTGTTCTGGTTATGCTCGTGCAGCGGGTCCGGTTTCGGATCCGCCGGATTACTCAAGGGGTAGTGCTACATGGCTCGGATCGTGATCGCCGACGATGACGCGGACATTCGCGAGCTCGTCGTCTTCAAGCTCCGTCACGGCGGTCACGACGTCGTTCCGGTCGGCGACGGTGCTGCGGCGGTGGAGGCTTGCACGACCGAGAAGCCGGACCTTGTCATCCTCGACGTGATGATGCCGGGCATGAGCGGTCTCGACGCCGCACGGGCGCTGCGCCAGGACTCCGCGATGGACGGTCTGCCGATCATCATGTTGACGGCGCGCGCCCAGGAGTCCGACATCGAGCAAGGCTTCGAAGCCGGTGCGGACGACTACATCGTCAAGCCGTTCAGTCCCCGTGAGCTTGCCTCGCGCGTGTCGGCTGTGCTTGCCCGCACCCGTTAGACCGCTCCTTGGGCGATGACGCGTTCCTGAGGGTCAGCTGGTTTCTTCTCGTCGGGTTCGCCGTCCTCTCAGTGCTCTGCTTCATAACCCTGGTCTTGACGCGCGCGACCAAGGATCGGCTGGAGAAGCGTCGCGCAGTGCGAGCCGCCACGATCCGTGGCCACGTCTTCGACCTGGTGATGGGCGAGGATGCGGAGGTCGCGTCGGCCCAGTCCTGGCTCGGGGCCACCCGTGGCTCCAGGTGGAACCACGTCGAGCAGCAGCTGTTTGCGATGTTGCCCAAGCTCAAGGGTGACGGACGTGCGGTGATCATCGGCGTCCTGCTGGCGCGCGGTGCCGAGCAGCACGCCGTGGGCCTTTCGCGCTCCCGGTCGGCCGTGCGCAGGTGCCGGGGGACCTATCGGCTCGGCATGCTCGGTCTGGGCGCACATTTCGAGCTGATCGTGCGGCTGCTCGCCGACCGCAAGTTCCTCGTGCGTCGCGTCGCGGTCCGTGCCCTGGGCAACCTCGGCGACCCCCGAGCCGTGCGCCCCCTGCTGGTGCTGGGACAGCACGACAACCGCCTGGCTCGCGACCTGGTCTTCGCCCTGGGCCGGATGGGTGGCGGCGTCGCACCAGAGCTCCGCAGGGTGCTGGCCGAGGAGATCGACTCGGGCGAGCACCTGCACCTCGACCCCGCGGCGGCGGTGCTGGGACTGCTCGGGGACACCGACTCCGTGGAGATCCTTGCTGCCGGGCTGCGATCGGAGAACCCGTCCTTCGCCGGAGCGTGTGCGGAGGCGTTGGGTCGGATCGGTTCGCCGGAGGCGATCCCAGCCCTGGTCGAGGCGCTGCTGGACTTCCGTCCCAACGTCCGGGCCGCTGCCGCGCACGCGCTGGGGGCAGTCGGCTCCTCCGCTGCCCTGAGCAACCTGATCGACGTGGTCGACGAGGAGGAGCCACAGGTGTCGCGCCAGGCGGCTCAGGCGTTGTTGGACCTCGGTCCCGCTGCCCGGGAGCTGCTCGAGCGGAGCGAATCGGCGTACGCCGTGGAGGCTCTGGCCCTCGACAAGATCAGGGTGGGGCGCAGATGATCCAGCCCGCGGTACTTCCCGTTGCGCTTGCGGCGATCGATGTCGGCTCGTTCCTCTACTGGATGGGCATCGTCTTCATCACCTACTCGGTCGCGATCAACTCCAGCTTCGTGGTCCTGACCGTTCTTGCGATGTCGGACTATGCGGCCTATCGCCGGCGGGTCGGCTTCGCCGCCTACGACGAGAGCTTCGCCGAGCCGCTTGCGCGGGGCGTCTCGGTGCTGATGCCGGCCTACAACGAGGAGTTGACGATCGTCGCCTCGGTGGAGGCGATGTCCTCGCTGCGCTACCCGGACTTCGAGGTGATCGTGATCGACGACGGGTCGAAGGACACGACCGTCTCGAAGATGGTGGCGGCCTTCGACATGGTGCAGTTCCCGCTCGCGCAGGCCGCGATGGTGGACACCGAGGGCGAGGTGCTGGCGACCTATGTCAGCCGCCGCGGCTCGATGAACCTGCTGCTCGTGTGCAAGACCAACGGTGGCAAGGCTGATGCGCTCAACGTGGGCATCAACGTGGCTCGCAAGGAGCTGGTCTGCATGGTCGACGCGGATTCACTCCTCGATCCCGACGCGCTGCTGCACGTCTCACGTCCCTTCGCCGACGACCCGGAACGCGTGATCGCCTCGGGCGGGGTGGTCCGCGTCGCGAACGGCTCCACGATCGCCAAGGGCCGAGTCGTCAAGATCGACATGCCGCGCAAGTGGCTGCCGCGTGTGCAGGTGGTGGAGTACCTCCGCGCCTTCCTGATCGGCCGGGCCGGATGGTCCGCCGCTGGGGGACTGCTGATCATCTCCGGAGCCTTCGGGATGTTCCGGCGCGACATCCTCTTCGAGCTCAACGGCATCGCCACCGACTGCATCGGGGAGGACGCAGAGCTCGTCGTACGTCTCTACCGGTGGATGGGCGACAACGACGTGGACGGGAAGATCGTCTTCGTCTCCGAACCGGTGGCCTGGACCGAGGCCCCGGAGACCCGCGAGGTGCTCGCCGCCCAACGTCGTCGTTGGCACCGTGGTCTGACCGAGATCTTTCTCCGGCACCGGGGCATGATCCTGCGACCACGCTATGGCTTCATCGGCATGGTCACGATGCCGTGGTTCCTGCTGTTCGAGCTGCTGGCGCCCTTCCTCGAGATCTTCGGATTGGTCTACTTCGCCGTGGTGATGGTGCTGCTCGGCCTCGGTGAGTACGGCGTGGTGCCCTCGGACTGGGTGGACCTGCCGGTGGTGCTGCTCCTCTTGGCCACCTCGATCGGTTTCTCGATCATGATGAGCCTGCTCGCGCTGTTGACCGAGGAACTGTCCTACCGGCGCTACCGAGGCATCCCGGCCCTGCTGGTCGCTGCCTGGGCGGCCGTCGAGGAGAACGTCGGCTATCGCCAGCTCACGGCGTGGTGGCGGCTGAAGGGCGCCGTGGACGCCGTACGCCGCTCCCGGCACGTGTGGGGCGACATGAAGCGCACCGGATTCACCGCCGATGCCCCGACCGACTCGTCACCGGCTGCCTGAGCGGGGTGCTGGGAACACCGGGTCGTGGTCTGGGGTTGTACACCGCGAAGGCGATTTCGTCCCCCACGGCCGTGGGTGGCACACTTGGTCGCTGGCTGGCGGTTCACGCACCTCGTCGAGGGCGACCCGGCGGCTGTACTCCCGAGAGGAACATCATGCAGAAGGACATCCACCCCGCGTACTCGACCACCGAGGTCACCTGTACCTGCGGCAACCAGTTCACCACCCGCAGCACCTCCACCAGCGGCTCGATGCGCTCCGAGGTCTGCTCCAACTGCCACCCGTTCTACACCGGCAAGCAGAAGATCCTCGACACCGGCGGCCGCGTGGCTCGCTTCGAGGCCCGCTACGGCAAGAAGGCCGCAGCCAAGTAGCTGGTCCCCTGCGCCGGTCCGCTCCC
>JBDSBU010000261.1:0-6577 GCA_039921445.1 Marmoricola sp.
GTTACTCACCCGTTCGCCGCTCGTGTACTCCCGAAGGAGCCTTACCGCTCGACTTGCATGTGTTAAGCACGCCGCCAGCGTTCGTCCTGAGCCAGGATCAAACTCTCCGTTGAATTCTTGCGACAGCTGCTCGAGAGCACCTGTCAATTCTTGGTGTTTTTATCCCGGCAAGAGGAACGATTCACTGACAAATTGTCAGAATTATCGTTTGTCTTACCAAAGGAACCGCCGACCTCAATCCACCGCACGAGGCGGTTTCATCAAGCCGGACGGGTATAAATTAATTCGTCGACTTTTGGCACACTGTTGAGTTCTCAAGGATCAAGCGCGCACCGCAGTCCGACCTTTCGGTCGTTCCGGGGGGCAACCTGTTAAAACTTACCGGGTTCGAGTGGCGGAGTCAAATCCGCTTCCCGCTCCCAGCCTCCTGACGCGCAGACTCCGCCTGAGCGATCCGAGGCCGCTATCGCGCACACTCGAACCACCTCGGCTGAGGTGAACGTTTTGGGGTTTTGGTCCGGTTCGGCCGCCTGGCCTCTCGGCCTCGCGTCCCGCTCTTCCGGGCCAACGAGGTGAAACATTAGGGAACTTGGCCACGCATGGCAAATCGAGACGGAGTGGCCCCGGTCACACCGGGGGTTCACGCAGGTCAGAGCCGCTTTTGGGGGTGAATCCCCCATCAGGGCAGGCGATTCCCCGCGCTGCAGCGAGCGTGGAGCACCCGCTCAGCCGCATCGCCTCGACCATCTCGGTCCCCAGCTCGGCCAGGGCACGACCAGCCCCCTGGGCCCCACCTGCAGCCAGGGCGTGGAACATCGGCCGTCCCAGGAAGGCCGCATCGGCACCGAGCGCCACCGCGAGAAGCACGTCGAGGCCGGAGCGCACTCCCCCGTCGACGTACACCTCCACGTCGTCACCTGCCCCCGCGCGCACCGCTTGCACGCAACGAGCAGTGGCCAATGCCCGATCAAGCTGGCGGCCACCGTGGTTGGAGACCCAGACCGCCGCGGCACCGGCTTCGGCGCAGGTTCGGGCATCGTCCGCGCGGAGCACGCCCTTGACCGCCACCGGCAGCCCGGTGACCTCGTGCAGCCACCTGATGTCGGCAGGCCCGAGGTCCATGGCCTTGCCGCGGGACGACGGGTCCAGCCCGCTCGCCGTCCCGGACACGTTCGCCCCCAGCCAGTCGGCCTCGGCCATCTCCCAGACCCAGGGACCGTCGGGAGAGCGGTAGCGGGTGCCGAGCACGGGCGCGTCCACGGTCAGGACGACTGCCGCAGCCCCGGCGTCGACTGCTGCCTCCAACAGCGGCAGCGCTTCTCGGCGATCCTCGGCGAGGTAGGCCTGCACCCACCAGGTGACTCCGGTCTCCGCGATGTCGGCGAAGGTGCGGCCGGCGTTGCTCGACACCACCAGGGGTACGCCGGCACCGGCGGCCGCGCGCGCCATCGCGACCTCACCCTCGGGGTCGGCCGCCCGCTGCAGCGTCATCGGGGCGACGCCGAACGGCAGGGAGAACGGCCGACCCATCAGCTCGGTGGCCGTCGAGACCGTACGCACGTCTTGCAGGACCCGCGGGAGCACCCGCACGGATTGCCAGGCCGCAGCCGCCTCGTGCACGGTGATCTCCTCGCGCGCGCCCTCCTCGACGTAGCGGAAGACAGCCGTGGGCAGGGCGTCCCGCGCCAGGGACTGAACGCGGTCGAGCCAGCGCGAGGTCATGGCTCAGCCGAGCTCCACGCCGGCGAGCTTCTTCTTGCCGCGGCGCAGGACCAGCCAGCTGCCAGCGATCAGATCCCCGTCATCGGGCACATGCTCGACGTCGGTGATCCGTTCGTTGTTCAAGTAGGCGCCACCCTCGGAGATCGTCCGTCTGGCCTCGCCCTTGCTCTTGGCCAGCCCCGTGTCGACCAGCAGGTCCACGACACCTGTCCCTCGGGTCGCCTGCGTGGCCCCGGCCTCGCGCAGCGCAGCCCCCAGCGTCTCCGGGCGCAGCTGTCGAAGGTCTCCCCCACCGAAGAGCGCCGAGGCCGCGAGCTTGGCGTTATCGGTCTCCTCCAGCCCGTGCACGATCGTGGTGACCGCGTCGGCAAGCGCCTTCTGTCCGGCGCGCAGGAAGGGCTTCTCGACGGTCTGCGTCTCCAGGTCCTCGATCTCGTCACGATCCAGGAAGGTGAAGATCCGCAAGAGCTCCCCCACCTTCTCGTCCTCGACGTTGAGCCAGAACTGGTGGAAGGCGTAGGGCGACATCATCTCGGGGTCGAGCCAGAGCGCGCCGCCCTCGGTCTTGCCGTACTTGGTGCCGTCGGACTTGGTGACCAGCGGGGTCGCGAACGCGTGCGCCTTGCCGCCAGCAGCGCGCCGAATCAGCTCGACACCACCGGTGAGGTTGCCCCACTGGTCACTGCCTCCGAACTGCAGCGTCACACCGTGGTCGCGGTAGAGGTTGAGGAAGTCCATCGACTGGAGCAGCACGTAGCTGAACTCGGTGTAGCTGATCCCCGCCTCGAGCCGGCTCTTGACGACATCGCGGGCCAGCATCCGGTTGACCGGGAAGTGCTTGCCGATCTCACGAAGGAAGTCGATCGTGGACAGGCTCGCGGTCCAGTCGTAGTTGTTCACCATCGTGGCGCCCGTGGGGCCCTCGAACTCCAGGAATGGCTCGATCTGGCGATGGACCTTCTGCACCCAGTCCTTGACGGTGTCCAGGGAGTTCAGGATTCGCTCTCCCGACTCCCGCGGGTCGCCGATCATCCCGGTCGCTCCGCCGACGAGGGCGTACGGCGTGTGTCCCGCCTGCTGCAACCGACGTGCGGTGAGGATCTGCACGAGGTTGCCCATGTGCAGCGAGGGTGCTGTGGGATCGAACCCCACGTAGAAGCGAACGCTGTCCTCGATCAACGTGGCGCGCAGTGCATCGAGGTCCGTCGAGTGCGCGATCAGTCCGCGCCACTCGAGGTCGTCGAGCAGGTTCGGGTCGGTCGTCACGCTGGCGCACTCCTCTGTCGGGTGCCGGCCCGTCCAGCCGGTCGCGATCAGCCTGCCATGCGGCGTACGTCGCTCAGCCGGGAGTCCACGACGGGTCGCGCCCGGCGGCACCGAGCACACGCTCGAAGGTGTCGGCGTCCTCGGCCACCTCGACCTTGGGACCGAACGCGCCCTGGGTGCGACCCTGCTCGCCGATGGCATCGAGAATCTCGAGCGCCCGCTCGGCCGCTGCGTCGTCGTAGGCGACCTCCTGGCCCGAGCCCTTGGCGAGGTCCCAGCCGTGGAGCATCATCTCGACCAGACCCATGTCGCCGATCAGCTGACGGGGCATGGCGCCGTCCAGTGCGTCCCCCTCCCACGCCTCGGGCTGGGCCCAAGCGCCCGCGAAGGCCGTCATCCGTCCACCGAGCTCGCCGCGCCAACCCTCGCGGACATGGTCGCCGTGCGTGCCCCAAGGGTCCTCGGGGTCCATCGGCTCCTGGGCGCCGACCCGCCGCATGGCCTCGAGGGTCCCGAGCAGGTGGTTGGCAAGGTCACGGACGGTGAAGTCCGAGCACGGTGTGGGATCGTCCATGGCCGTTTCCGGGACCCCATAGGCCACGGGCTGGAGACTGGCGACAACGCTGTGCAGGTGCTCCCGAGTGCTCATGACTGCCTTTCGTCGAAGATCGAACCTGACTCACGTTAGCGAGTGCAGGCGAGATTTCGACACAGCACGGTCAAATGCCTTGCCGGGAAGCACCACGGCATCCAGGCCAGGCCCGTCAGCGGGGACGAGGTCGTGGGCTCGCCGGGCGGTAGGCCGAGACGCTGGGTTCTCCCGGCAACCAGAACCGCCAAGGTCGTTCGGCCGCGAGCCGGAGGCCGACACGCGGACCAGTCGCGACCTCCGCAGGCGGCGTGCCCAGCACCAGGCTCTGGGAGAGGTCGAGCCCGTTGTGGTCCCGGTCGATGCTCATGGCCCGGCACAGCCGGGCCGGGCCGCGGGCGAGGTCGCGGTCGCTCGAACCAGGGCGACGTGATCGCGCCGCCTCCAGGCCCCCTACGACCTCGCCTGCTCGCAGCAGCAGCGCGCTGGCCCGACCCTCGGGACCGCACACGACGTTGCAGCAGTGGTGCATGCCGTAGGTGAAGTAGACGTAGAGATGTCCGGCAGGACCGAACATCACCTCGTTGCGTGGCGTGGGACCGCGGTGGGCGTGGGAGCCGGGGTCCTCCGCGCCCTCGTAGGCCTCGACCTCGGTGAGTCGGATCGTCACCCCAGCGATCGTGAGCCTGGCGCCGAGCAGCAGGGGCGCCACCTCGAGGGCGGGCCGCGCCAGCGTCGAGCGGAGGTCGAGATCAGACATCGAGACGGCGAATCAGCCGGCCAGCCAGGCCCGGTGAGCTCGGATCGCAGCTCGCAGCTCGACCAGCTGCTCGGCCACTCGCACGGGTGCGGTCCCGCCGCGGCCGTTGCGCGAGGACACCGACCCCTCGGCCGTCAGGACGTCGCGCACCGCCGGGGTCAGGCGGGGGTCGATCTCTGCGAACTGCTCGTCGCTGAGCTCGTCCAGCTCGAGGCCGAGCTGCTCGCAGCGGCGTACGCACGCACCTGCCAGCTCGTGGGCGACTCGGAACGGGGTCCCCTCCCGGACCAGCCACTCGGCGATGTCGGTGGCCAGGGAGAATCCCTGAGGGGCGAGCTCGGCCATCCGGGTCGTGTCGAAGCGCAGCGTCGCCACCTGACCGGTGAACGCGGGCAGCAGCACCTCGAGGGTGTCGACGGAGTCGAAGACCGGCTCCTTGTCCTCCTGCAGGTCCCGGTTGTAGGCGAGCGGAAGCGCCTTGAGGGTGGCCATCAGCCCGGTCAGGTTGCCGATCAGGCGACCGGACTTGCCTCGAGCGAGCTCGGCGATGTCGGGGTTCTTCTTCTGCGGCATGATGCTCGACCCGGTCGAGAACGCGTCGTCGAGGGCAACGAAACCGAACTCCCTGGTCGCCCAGACGATGATCTCCTCGGCCTGCCTGCTGATGTCGATGCCGATCATCGCAGTGACGAAGGCGAACTCGGCGACGAAGTCGCGAGCCGCCGTACCGTCGATCGAGTTGGCGGTGCTGCCTGCGAAGCCCAGGTCGTGGGCGACCGCCTCGGGGTCGAGGCCGAGGCTCGAGCCCGCCAACGCACCCGAGCCGTACGGCGAGTCTGCACCGACCCTGGCGTCCCAGTCGCGGAGCCGGGAGACGTCTCGGAGCAAGGGCCAGGCGTGCGCGAGCAGGTGGTGGCTGAGCAACACTGGCTGTGCGTGCTGGAGGTGCGTGCGACCCGGCATGATCGCGCCGTGATGCTGCTCGGCCTGACCAGCAAGTGCGTCGACGAGGTCGAGCACCCGGGCCGAGATGATGCGGCCGTGGTCGCGCAGAAACACCTTGAACAGCGTGGCGATCTGGTCGTTGCGGCTGCGGCCCGCGCGCAGCTTGCCCCCGAGGTCGGCACCCACGAGGTCGACCAGCGCGCCCTCCAGGGCCCCGTGAACGTCCTCGTCGGACTCGGCCGGAACCAGCTCCCCTGCCTCGCACCGGCGGTCCAGCTCGTCGATCCCGGCAAGCAGCCCGGCCCGCTCGTCATCGGTCAGCAGCCCGGCCTGATGCAGGGCGCGCGCGTGGGCCCGGGACCCGTTGAGGTCATAGCTCGCCAGGCGCCAGTCGAAGTGGGTGCTCCGAGACAGCGCCTCCAGCTCGGGGCTCGGTCCGCCGTCGAATCGTCCGCCCCACAGGGCGCCGTGGTTCGTTGTCCCGCTCACGCTCGCCAGTTTGTCAGTCCGGTGCCTGTCCGACCGAGCGGGCCCGGATGTCGGGCGCTGCGGTCCCCCGAGCGCTGGCGCACAGGATGCGCACTGCACCCGCCTGCGACCCCATCTTCCTCCCCGAGGTCCTGGGGGTGGGGGATCCTGATCATCGGGGCCACGTGGGCTGCTTCCGATCCCGCACAAGGGGTCCAGCGGATGGCACTATGCGTGGGTCCCGGTCGTCGCACCTCTGATCGGCCCGCCGCAACCACACCATCGGAGGCAACGCAGATGGCCGAGACCAAGACCTACATCCTCTCGATCGACCAAGGCACCACGAGCACCCGCGCCATGATCTTCGACCACGCGGGCGAGGTCGTCTCGGTGGACCAGATCGAGCACGAGCAGATCCTCCCCAGGGCTGGCTGGGTGGAGCACGACCCCATCGAGATCTGGAACAACACCCGCGAGGTGATCGGCGGCGCGATCGGCAAGGCAAACCTGAACAGCGGCAACATCGAGGCCGTCGGCATCACCAACCAGCGCGAGACCGCGGTGGTCTGGGAGAAGGCGACCGGGAAACCGATCTACAACGCCATCGTCTGGCAGGACACCCGAACGCAGAGGATCGTCGATCAACTCGCTGGCGACAAGGGCGTGGAGCGCTACAAGGAGGTGTGCGGACTGCCGCTGGCGACCTACTTCTCCGGACCCAAGGTGAAGTGGATCCTCGACAACGTCGAGAGGGCTCGTGAGCGGGCCGAGGCCGGCGAGCTTTTGTTCGGCAACACCGACACCTGGTTGCTGTGGAACCTCACCGG
>JBDSBU010000262.1:0-11151 GCA_039921445.1 Marmoricola sp.
ATCCCCTCGGCCCGCCACAGGTCGCTCAGCGTGCCGAGGTCCCAGGCCCCGGTTGCGCGCAGGGAGACCCCGCGGGGGCCGGTACGCCGCAGCTCCCCGCGCACCACGAGCAGCCAGGAACCGAACACGGTCGCGGCATAGGGGCCCTGCACGTCCTCGAAGAAGGTGGCGTCGACCGGCCCGGTCGCATCGTCGAGGGTCAAGAAGATCACCCGGCGCCCCGTCTTGATCGGGGGCGTCTGGGTGGCCACCTTCACCCCGGCCACCAACAACCCGCTGCGGCTGCGGACACCGAGCAGGTCAGCCGAACGAGTGATCCCGAGCCGGTCGAGGAAGCCGGCATGGAAGTCCAGGACGTGCCGGCTGGCGTCGAGACCGAGGATGTCGAGCTCAGCCCGGACCCGGTCGGCATCGGTCATCTCCGGCAGGCCACTGGCCCGCCCGCCGGTCTGTGCACCGACCCCCTCCTGCGACCCGTCACCGAGATCGAGGGTGAGCTGGAAGGAGCCAGGCCCAGCCTTCTCGGTGCCCGGTCGGGAGCGCGGCAGGCCACGTGCCCGGCCACGACTCGCCCGGTCCGAGGCGCGGCCGAGTCGGTCGAGGTCGCCGATCTCGAGCAGCAGGTCACGCCTGGTCAACCGGTGCCGGCGACCGCTGCCGTTGGTCCCGATGCCGTAGACGCTGTCGAAGGCCCCCGTCTGCACCAGTCGCTCCACGACCGGTCTGGAAACTACGGCCCGCTGCCAGAAGTCGGTCAGTGACGCATAGCGGGCTGCCCGTCGGCCGCCAACGATCCGGGCGACCTCTGCGTCGTTGATCCCTCGGACCTCCGCCAGGGCGATCCGGATGCCATAGCCCTGATCCGGCACCTTCTCCACGGCATAGGTGGCCTCGCTGGCATTCACGTCCAACCCGAGGATCGTGATCCCGAGCTGGCGGGCGTCGTCGAGGATCAGCCGCTTGGGATACATCCCCGGGTCGTGGGTGAGCACCCCGGAGATGAAGTGCGCCGGGTAGTGCGCCTTGAGCCAGGCCGACTGGTAGGTCGGCAGCGCGAACGCCGCGGCGTGGGCCTTGCAGAAGCCGAAGGAGGCGAAGGCCTCGATCACCTTCCAGATCCGCTCGACCACCTTCAGTGCGTAGCCACGACCCAGGGCACGCGGGAAGAACCAGGTCTTGGTCGTGGCCATCCCGTCGGTGTCGCCGAGCGCGCGGCGCCACTCGTCGCCCTCGGCGTAGGTGCAGCCGGTGAACTGCGCGATGATCTCGATCACCTGCTCGTGGAAGACCACCACGCCACGGGTGCCGCTGAGGATCGGACGCAGGTCGTCGTGGAGGTAGGAGGGCATCTTCCAGCCCTGCTTGGCCTCCAGGTAGGGGGTGATCATGTCGCTCTTGACCGGTCCGGGCCGGAACAGCGAGATGTCGGTGATGATCTCGGAGAAGTCCTCGATCCCGGACTTGCCGACCAGCTCGCGCTGTCCGGGCGACTCGATCTGGAAGACGCCCAGGGTCTTGGCCGAGGAGATCATCGCGTAGGTGGTCGGATCGTCGAAGGGCACCTGGACCTCGTCGTCAAGGTCGACCTCCACGCCGTCGACCCGGCGGACCTCGGCGACCGCGTGCGCCATCGCCGACTGCATCCGGATGCCGAGGACGTCCAGCTTGAGCAGGCCGAGGTCCTCCACGTCGTCCTTGTCGAACTGACTCATCGGGTATCCCAGGCTGCTCTGCTCCACCGGAGTGCGGTCCAGCAGGGTGGCATCGGAGAGCAGCACCCCGCACGGGTGCATCGCGATGTGCCGGGGAAGGCCGTCCAGGCTCTCCACCAACCGGAAGAAGAGGTCGAAGGACCCCCAGTCGCCGGCCGCTGCCTCGCGGGCCAGGCCCGTGGCCCGCAGCTCCGGGAGGTCCCGCAGGGCCAGCCGGGCGTCGCGCGCCCGGATGTGCGGGAACGCCTTCGCGATCGCGTCGATCTCGCCCGCCGGCATCCCCAGCGCTGCACCGACGTCACGGATCGCGTGCCGCACCTTGTAGGTGTCCATCATCGAGACGGTGGCGCACCGGTCGGTGCCGAACCGGTCCAGGATCGCGTCGTAGATCTCCAAGCGCCGTGCCGACTCCACGTCGATGTCGATGTCGGGCAGGGAGCGCCGCAGCGGCGAGAGGAAGCGCTCCATCAACAACCCGTGCCGGATCGGGTCGACCCCGGAGATGCCAAGCAGGTAGTTGACCAGGCTGCCTGCGCCCGACCCTCGCGCCGCACTGCGGATCCCCATCGAGCGGATCATCTCGGTGATGTCACCGACGGTGAGGAAGTAGGAGGCGAACCCGAGCTGGCTGACGGTCTGCAGCTCGTCGTCGAGCCGCTTCCAGATCCGTTGGCGCGGCGCGTCCGCGTAGCGCCGGCCGATCCCGGCCTCGCAGCGAGCACGCAGCTCGGCGTCGGCGGAGGTGCCCCCGCGCAACGTCACGCTGCCGGTGAGGTCGAACTCGGGAAAGTGCACCTCACCGAGCCCGAGATCGACCCGAGGGTCCAGCACGCACTGGTCGGCTACTGCGCGCGTGCCGGCAAGCAGCTCGGTGGCCGCACGGGCGGACTCCCCCAGCCCGGCGTAACGGCAGATCTCCTCAGCCACCTCGTGCATCTGCTTGCCGGACTTCAAGAAGCCCTCGGCGTTTCCTCGGTAGGACGGCCCTGGTCCCGATCCTCCTGGGCCTGAGCCCTCTTGTCCCGACCCGGAGAGCCCGTGGGGCAGCGGCACCAGCCGCCGGGCGGCATCGAGTACGTCGGTCGTCGGGGCGTCGAGCCGGTCGGCGAAACGGACCGCGTTGGAGAGCACCACGGGGATCCGGGCCGGCACCCGGGATGACCGGGTGAGCCCGGCCATCCGGGCGGCGTGCGGGGAGGAGCCCGGCCCGGCACCGGGCAGTCGGTGGGAGACCACCTCGACCACCAGCTGCTCGGGGCCGACCAGCTCCAGCCACCGACGCAGCACCGCTTCGCCGAGATCGTCTCGTCGCAGCGTCGCAGCTCGGCCCAGCTCCGAACCGGGACCCAGCAGCACCCGGACGTCACGACCCGCGACGTGCTCGGCCACCAGCTCAGGAGTGCACACCGGACGGCCGCGCTCACCGGCGTGATGGGTTGCCGAGACCAGCCGACACACGGCCGCCCACCCGTTCTTGCCGCTGGCCAGGAAGCTCACCCGCGGCAGCTGCGACTCCCGGAAGGCGCCGCCTCGCACCGGGGTCCGCGCTCGCGGGCCGTGACCAACCCCGCGCCCGGGGTGGTCGCCGACGGGAGCAAAGGCCAGGTCGACGCCGAGCACGGGCCTGATCCCGGCAGCCATCGCTGCCTTGACGAACCGGACCGCGCCGTAGGTGCCGTCGCGGTCGGTGAGCGCCAGGGTGTCCATCTCCTGCTCGGCGGCGCGCTCGACCAACACGTGTGGGTGCGAGGCGCCGTACTGCAGGGAGTAACCGGAGAAGACGTGCAGATGCACGAACGGGTCAGCCATGGTGCCCTCAGGCGACGCGGATCGGGACGTGCTCGGTCAGACCGAGGAGGGTCTCCACCAGGGCCAGGAACCGATCGGCGTCACGGACCAGGTCGTCGGCCTCACGCTCGGTGACGGCACGCCGCGATCCTGCCTCGGCAGCGGCCCGCTTGTCGGCGCCAGCAGCGAAGAAGGCCGCCCACTCGCTGAGCTCGGGGGCCACCTCGGCCAGCAGCACCCAGGCGTTCTTCTGCCGCTTGCGTCGGCTGGAGGTCATCGGCCGAGCCTTGGCCGCCAGCAGGGCAGCGGTCGCCCGGAGCGCGGACACATGAGCCATGGCATAGCGCTCAGGAACGCTGCTGCTGGTGATCGCCTCACGCAGCGAGCTCGCCGCTCGCTCGAGGTAGGAGTGCGTCGCCGCCGGCAAGAACGCGGGGGCACTCATCGGGCCACTCATCGGGGCCCTCATCTGGGTGGTCTGCATGGCCTTCTCCTTCTCAGTCCATCGCCCTGACGAGCTGCCAGCTGCCTGCTGACCAGCTGAAGACGAGGTCGAATACGCCGTAGCCGAGGTCTGCTCCTGCGCTGGGGTGTCCTCCATGCTCTGCTGCCTGAAGGGCCGCGACCCTTCCCCGGGCCGCCGTCACGCGCCACACCTCGCACTCGGCGAGCAGGTCGGGCTGGCCGGGCTGGTCGGTCGATCGCCGGGTCCACCAGGCCCCGGTCTCCACCCAGTGCGCGACCACCTCGCGCACCTGCCACAGCTTGCCCCGCCACAGGAACTGCTCGGGGTCCTCGTCTGCGCCCTTGCGCACCTCAACCAGGTCGTCGTAGCGCCGCACTGCTTGCTCCTTCATCGTCGTCCCGCAGCCTTCGACCCCTGTCGGTGCCTCGGTGGAGGATGGGGGTCGAGGTCATCCCCCACCGAGGCGGTGATCGAACACTTGTTCGAACAAGATCAAGGTACACCTCTCCTCCGACAGGTCGTCAAGACCGGATCTCTCGGTTGTGGACAGGGCCTCAGTGCGGCGGCATGACCACGCCCTGCTGCAAGGTCCTGGCTCGGATTGGCCACCTTGTCGCACTCGGTCGGTAGCGTGCCCCCATGAGCGAGCCTCCCAGCGTCTCCCGGTTCCGGATCGAGCTGGAACGGCGAGGCGGGACCGGCCGGATCGTCGTACTGCCCGACTCGGTGCACACCGCTCAGCTAGCCGCCGACGCGCTCGGCTGCGAGGTCGGGGCGATCGCCAACTCCCTGCTCTTCGATGGCGACGGCGAGCCTGTGCTGGTGCTCACCAGCGGCGCCCACCGCGTCGACACGACCAAGGTCGCTGCTGCCCTGGAGGTCGGTGCGCTCAAGCGCGCCAAGCCGGAGTTCGTCCGCCAGCACACCGGGCAGGTCATCGGCGGGGTCTCCCCCATCGCCCATCCGAGCCCACTGGTGACCTATCTCGACCCGTGGCTGCGCAGGCACGACGAGATCTGGGCCGCAGCAGGACATCCGGCAGCAGTGTTCAGCACCACCTACGCAGAGCTGGCGGCGATGACCGGGGCCATCGAGCTGGAGGTGGAGTGATGGAGATCTGGGTCAACCCCTCCTGCAGCAAGTGCCGAAGTGCGACCGCCGCGCTGCGCGAAGCCGGCGTCGACTTCGTCGAACGCCGCTACCTCGACGACGTCCCCACCGCGGCCGAGCTCGCCGAGGTGCTCGACCGGATGGGCCTGCAACCGTGGGACCTGGCGCGGACGCAGGAGACCCGGGCAGCCGGCATCGACCTCCCGCGCGACTCCGCCCACCGCGACGACTGGCTGGCGGCGATGGTGGCACACCCGAAGACGATCCAGCGCCCGATCATCACCGCAGACGACGGCACCACCGTCGTCGCCCGGGACGCGGCGACGCTCGACCAGGTGCTCCGCCGTGGAAGGACCGTTCCCGACGTCACCTAGGGTGACCGCCATGGCACGCGTGGTGGTGATCGGTGGCGGGTACGGCGGACTGGCGAGCGCTGCACGACTGGCCAAGAACGGCCACGAGGTCACCCTCGTCGAGGGCGCGGAACGGGTCGGAGGCGCGATCGGTTTCGTCGAGCAGGACGGGTTCCGCTGGGACACCGGCCCCACGAGCACCTTGCTGCCGGCGGTCCTGCGCGACCTTTTCCGCAAGTCCGGGCGGCCGTTGGAGAAGGAGCTCGAGCTCGTGCCCGTCGAGCCCGTGCGGCAGCACCGCTTCGAGGACGAGAGCGTGCTCGATCTTCCCGGTGGCAGCAGGGCCGCCCAGATGGCGGCGCTCGAGGCCCTGGGCCCCGGGTTGGGCGAGGAGTGGACGGCGTACGTCGACAGCTTCGCCGAGGCCTGGGAGACCCTGCGCGCGGACTACTTCGAGCGTCCCTACTCCCCCGAGCACGCGAGCAAGAAGGCCACCGCGCTGCTCGGGTCGCGGCTGACGATGCACAAGATGGTCCAACGCAGCTTCAAGGACGAGCGACTGCGCGCACTCGCGCTGCACGCGTCGGCGCTCGAGGGGCATGATCCGCGCAACGTCCCGGGGTGGGTGGGGATGTGGTCCTACATCGAGCAGAACTTCGGCGCCTGGACCATCCCTGGTGGCATGGGCACGCTCGCAGACACCTTGGCCGCACGCCTCACGACCCGCGGTGTCAGCGTCTTGACCTCGACCCCCGTGCGAGACCTGGTGGTCTCCGGAGGCGCCGCAGTCGGGGTGCGCACCGATGACGGCATTCTCGACGCCGACCACGTGGTGTGCGCCATCGATCCGCGCCGGCTGCCCGCAGTCAAGCCCTACGTCGAGCGGACGATGCCGGCAATCCCACCCGTGATCTGCCACATCGGTCTGGTCGGCGAGGTGCCCGACCTCCCCCACGAGGTGGTCCTCCACGGCGACCCGATGGTGGTCGTGCGCACCGGCGGTCTGGCCCCTGCGGGCGCGCACGCCTGGACGGTGATGGGACGCGGGCAGCTGGCCGAGGACATCATCAACGCCGTGCAGCGCGGCGGCCTGCGGGTGCGCGACCTCGTCGAGGTCCGCGTCGACCGCTCACCGCGCGAGCTTGTCGAGCAGTGGGGCGGCTCGCCGTACGGCGTCCTGTGGCAGGGCCGCAACACCGTTCGCCGCCGTCTGGGTCCCCGCACGCCGATCCCCGGGCTGCTGATGGCGGGCGCACACGCCACCCCCGGCGCCGGGCTCCCCTCCGTCGGGCTCTCCGCGTCACTGGTTGCGCAGGTGATCGGCCCAGCGTGAGGGGTGTCGGTTTTTCACGTTCTCTTGTGAAACTGTCACTTCTCTGCCGTTGCAACGGCAGAGAAGTGCTGGGTTTTCAGGAGAACGTGAAAAACCTGCAGTCCAAGACTTACGCAGGCAGGGACAGAGCGGCGTAGATCTCACGCGTCGCCTTGGAGCGGTTGAGCGTGTAGAAGTGCAGCCCAGGCGCGCCGCGCTCGAGGAGTACGTCGCACAGCTCGGTCGCGATCTCGATGCCCGCGGCTCGTAGGGCCGGTGGGTCGTCCTGTAGCGGAGCCAGCCGCCCCATCACCTCGGCCGGGATCTCACGACCGGAGAGCTCGACCATCTTGCTCATCGAGGCGAAGTTCAGGATCGGCATGATGCCCGGGATGATCGGGAAGTCCACGCCTTCGGCAGCGGCGCGCTCGACCAGGCCGAAATAATCCGAGGCCCGCAGCACCATCTCGGTCACCGCGAACTCCGCACCGGCGGCCTGCTTGACCTTGAGCACCTCCACATCGGCCTCCAGGGAGGTCGCGTCGCGGTGTCCCTCGGGAAACGCGGCGACGCCGATCGAGAGGTCGGAAGACGACCGGATGAACCCCACCAGCTCGGAGGCGTAGTCCATGCCACCCTCGGTCCGCACCCACTCCGTGCCCGGTCCGTCCAGCGGGTCGCCGCGCAGCGCGAGGACGTTGCGGACACCGGCCTCGGAGAGGGAGCGCAGGATTCCGGCCAGCTCGTCGGTGGTGTGACCGACGCAGGTCAGGTGTGCCATCGGCAGCATCGAGGTCTCGTGGGCGATCCGGCCGGTGATCGCCACCGTGCGGTCGCGCGTCGTACCACCAGCGCCGTACGTCACCGAGACGAAGCTCGGCCGCAACGGCTCGAGCTCGCTGATCGAGCGCCACAGGACCTCTTCGCCGGCCTCGTCCTTGGGTGGGAAGAACTCGAAGGAGAACGACCGGCCTCCCTGCTGCAGCAGGTCACCGATGCGCACAGGGCCTGGAGACATGTGCCGAGGATACGGGGCTAGTCTCGCCGGGTGACCGCGCTGCACACTCCATGGGACGCCTCTTGGGACCCCACCCGCTTCCGCGACGACATCGAGTCGACGCTGGCCACCTTCGTCGACTCGCAGTCCCAGTGGCTCGAGGCCCTGGGGCCCGATGCTCACCGACTCGTGGAGCACTCCCGCACCGCGATCTCCGGCGGCAAGCGCTTCCGGGCAGCCTTCTGCTGGTGGGGCCACCAGGCAGTGGCCCAGAACACCGATGACACCGCCCTGCTCCGCGCCTGCGCGTCCCTGGAGCTGCTGCACGCCAGCGCGCTTGTCCACGACGACTACATGGACGCCTCCGACGTACGCCGGGGCCGCCCGGCAACGCACCGCGCCTTCGAGCAGATGCACCGCGAGCAGGGCTGGGCCGCTGATCCGGAGCAGTACGGCGCGGCCGCGGCGATCCTGCTCGGAGACCTGCTGCTGAGCTGGTCCGACGAGCTGCTGCGTACCTGCGGGTTGCCCGCCGAGCGGGTGCTCGAGGCGCTGGGGTATTTCGACCTGACCCGTAGCGAGGTCGTCACTGGCCAGTTCCTCGACGTCTCGGCGCAGGCCCGTGGCGCCGCCGACGTGGACACCGCGATGACGGTGCTGCGCTACAAGTCGGCGAAGTACTCCATCGAGCGGCCGCTCCACATCGGTGCCGCGCTCGCCGGTGCGACCTCGGAGCAGATCGCTCAGCTCACCCGGTTCGGTCTGCCGCTCGGCGAGGCCTTCCAGCTCCGCGACGACCTGCTCGGCGTCTTCGGTGACCCGGCCGTCACCGGAAAGCCCGCCGGCGACGACCTGATCGAGGGCAAGCGCACGGTCCTGGTGGCTCTGGCACTCGACGCGCTCGCGCCGGACCAGGCCCGCATCCTGGACTCACGTCTGGGCACCGCGCTCGACCCGTGGCAGGTCGAGCAGCTGTGCGAGCTGATCGACAGCTCAGGGGCGCGGGCCCAGGTGGAGACCGTGATCAGTCAGCTCACCGACCGCTCGCTCGCTGCCTTGGCCGCAGCCGACATCACCGAGCCCGCGCGTCGGGTGCTCGAGGGCCTGGCAGCCGAGGCGACCCAACGAGCCGTGTGACTGGCGGCGCGGGGTTGAGCAGCCGTCCCTGGATCGCAGTCTGGGCGTGCCTCGTGCTTGCCGGATGCGGCGACCTGACCCCCTTCGATGCCCAGACCTTCCGCGTGATCGGGTCGGTGGTCGTGGCAGATCCTGACGGAGTCATCGCTGCCTCCTCAGGAGCCAAGGGGTTCTCCTGCCAGGGTCGAGGAGCTTACGCGGACCTCACGGCCGATGCGCCCGTCGTCGTCGAGAACGCCGACGGGACTGCCGTCGCTAGCGCGAAGCTGGGTATGGGTCGGATGTCTGTGGACCTCGCTGAAATGCAGGCCGGGGGCGATCAGGGCTGCCAGATGGGTCTGGGGGTCGAGGGGATCCCGGCCCTGGGCACGACGTGGACGCTGCGTGTCGGGAGCCGGGAGCTGGAGTTCTCCCGCGCCGAGGCCGAGACGCTACGCCTGGTCGTGGGCTAGGGCCGCTGCGCGATCGGCTGGTGGCTGCAGTGAGCCGGCTCGCCGTACGGGTGGGGGCGGGCGAGCTGTTGGTTTTTCACGTTCTCCTGTGAAACAGGCACTTCTCTGCCGTTGCAACGCAGGAGAAGTGCTGGTTTCACAGGAGAACGTGAAAAACCTGAGGCAAAGGTGACCTACAGCGCCAGCACCTGCGCGCGCCGCTTGACCTCGGAGCCGCGGTTCTCGCGCAGGGCGTCGATGGGGCGCCCGGGGAGGGTGTCGTCGGGGGTGAAGAGCCACAGCAGCTTCTCGTGGTCGTCCCAGCCGCCGTCGGCGAACATTGTCAGCAGGCCGGGAACGCCCTTGACGATCTCGCCGTCCATCAGCAGCTCGGCGGGCACCTGCTGCCCCGCTCCGGGGGAGGGTACGGCGGCCACGAGCTGGTGCTCGCGGATCAGCTGACGCACCTTGCTCACCGTGACGCCCAGCTCGGTCGCGGTCGCCTTCCAGTCGAGCCAGTCGGGGATCAGCGTGGTCCAGTCGGTGCCTTCGGGGGTGTTCTCGCTCACGCACCCATGCTCCCATCCCTGCGATCGTGGGCAAAAGCGGCGTACGCCTCCCGGATCCCAGGCCCTCCAGCCCCTAAACTGACACGTCAGTCGGGCAACTTCCCCTGTCCCGACACCTGGAGGCCATCGTGGAGAGGACTGCCGACGCGCTCACTGGGCGCGTCCTGGAGGGCAGGTACCGCGTCGGTCCGAAGATCGCCCGCGGTGGCATGGCCACGGTCTATGAGGCCACCGACCTGCGTCTTGACCGCACCGTCGCGGTCAAGGTGATGCACGAGGGGCTGGCCGACGACGAGGAGTTCGTACGCCGCTTCCAGCGCGAGGCCCGCTCGGCCGCCCGGCTCGCGCACCACAACGTGGTCGCGGTCTTCGACACCGGCGACGACAATGGCACCTTATTCCTGGTGATGGAGTACGTTCCCGGCCTGACCTTGCGTGACGTGATCCGCAAGGAAGCCCCGATGTCCCCGGCCAAGGCCCTCGCCGTGATCGAGCCGGTGCTCTCTGCGCTGGCCGCCGCCCACCACGCCGGCATCCTGCACCGCGACGTCAAGCCCGAGAACGTGCTGATGGCCGACGACGGCCGGGTCAAGGTGGCCGACTTCGGCCTGGCCCGCGCGATCAACTCCGAGACCCAGCACACCGCGACCGGCGGGATCCTGATCGGGACCGTGTCATACCTCTCCCCCGAGCTGGTGGTCAACGGCAAGGCCGACGCGCGTGCGGACGTCTACGCCGCCGGCGTGCTGATCTACGAGATGCTCACCGGCCACAAGCCGCACCAGGCCGACAGCCCCATCCAGGTCGCCTACAAGCACGTCCACGAGGACATCCCCGCCCCGTCCGCGTCCACGCGCGGCATCCCGGCGTACGTCGATGCGCTGGTCGCGCGCGCCACCGCCCGCGACGTCGACCTGCGCCCCGCCGACGCGGGTGTGCTGCTGCACCAGGTGCGCCGCGTCCGCAACGCCCTCGACCACGGAGTCGTCGACGACGCCGACCTGCTCGCCGACCTGACCCCGACCACCCCTGTCGGCGGGGAGCGCACTCCCACCGGAGAGCTGCCGGCCCAGATCCTGGAGCCCCAGGAGCTCTCCCGACTCGTCGCAGCGCATCCGTCCGGCTCCGGCAGCTGGACACCGGACGAGGTCTACGACCAGGAGACCGCCGGCACCAGCGGGCTGCCGCCGGTGCCCACGCCTCGGGGCCCGAACCGCCCGGAGGTATCCCCCGTACGGCCGACCGCGCGCCCCTCCCGCCGCGGACCGGTCCTGCT
>JBDSBU010000263.1:0-7036 GCA_039921445.1 Marmoricola sp.
TCGACCGCACAACCCGGTGTGACCGCGGCTTGACGTGCAGGGCACGCTGAAGGGCACCTGGCACTGGCTCGAGGGGTCAGCGCTCGACGTACGCCGCGAGCCAGCGCCCGAGCTCGTCGAAGACCCGGGACCGTGCCGGTTCGGGGGAGAGCGTCACGTCGTGGAGCGCGCCGGGCACCTGGACGATCGTCACGTGGCGTGAGATCCGGGCAGCACGGTGACGAATCCGCTCGACGTCGAGCACGGTGTCGGTGCACATCAGGTCGGGATCGTCGTCTCGGACTGCCAGGCTCGAGCGGTCCGAGGTGAGCGAGAGCACCGGTGCCTTCACCTCCAGACCGCGGGCAAGGCGTGCGTGGCCCCTGCGGATCGCGCGCAGCCAGCCGGCGTACACCGGCCAGGACTGCTCGGGCTTCCAGTCGAGGCTGAACTCCCACTCGCCGCGGTGGTCGCGGTGCAGGCTGCGGGCGTAGGCACCGTCGATGTTGCGCGGGATCTCGCGCAACGGCTGGAGCCGACCGATGCGGTCGATGACCGGCATCGCGAGGAAGCGGGTGAAGGTGTCGCCGTGCATGTCGATCCACGGCGCGTTCAGAAAGACCCCATCGACGCGATGGTGACGGTCGTGCAGCCACAAGGGCACAGTCAGGCCGCCGGTCGAGTGCGCCGAGACCACGAGGTGGTCGTGGTCGGCCATCACGCGATCGAAGGCGAGGTCCAGCTCCTCGTAGTACTCCCCGAGGTCTGCGACGTAGTTGGGCGTCTGGTGTGGGCGCAGCGAACGGCCGTACTTGCGAAGATCGAGCGCATAGAAGTCGTAACCCCGCGCAATCCAGAAGTCGGCCGCGACGGTCTGGAAGAAGTAGTCGGCGAACCCGTGCACATGGAGCACGGCCCGACGGGTCGGCGACTGGGCCCGACGGTGCACCAGAGTCGCCACCACCTCGCCCTCCGAGTCCGGGGGGAGTTGGAGGGTCTCACTGAGGTACGGCGCCCCCAGGACGTCTTGCTGCAGGCTCACTCGGGTGAGTCTCCCAGAGGGCAGCGGCTCAGCGGAGCGACTCGCTCACCTCCGGAGTGTGACGGCGGACGCTCCGGGCTATCAGCGGGCCTAGTCCGATCGGGTCATTCTCGCCCAAGTTGCACATCGGGGTCGCCCTTGTTTGGTCGCCGGTCCGGTTGACCCCTTAGGCTTCCGCGGTGGATCTTTCTGCGCGGTTCAACGTCCAGCACAGCGGCCGTCTCGACGGCCAGCCGCTGCTGTTCGTGCATGGCTACGGCTGCGATCAGAACATGTGGCGTCACGTCGTGCCGCACTTCGTGGACGATCACCACGTCGTGCTCTACGACCAGATGGGCGCCGGCGCGTCCGACACGAGTGCTTACGACCCCGAGCGCTACGGCTCCCTGCGCGGCTACGCCCAGGATCTGCTGGACATCTGCGCCTCGCTGGGCCTCGAGGACGTCATCGTGGTCGGGCACTCGGTGTCCGCCATGATCGCAGTCCTGGCAGACCTCGCCGAGCCGGGACGGATCGCGGCGCACGTGATGGTCGCGCCCTCGCCACGCTATGTCGACGACCCGCCCTATGTCGGAGGCTTCTCCGAGTCCGACATCGCCGAGATGCTTGAGGCGGTGGACAGCAACTATCTGGGCTGGTCAAGCGCGATCGCGCCGGTGATCGTCGGCAATCCCGACCGTCCCGAGCTCGGCGAGGAGCTCGCGGCGAGCTTCTGCCGCGCCGACCCGGAGATCGCCCGTCGCTTCGCCAGGGTCACCTTCCTCTCCGACAACCGGGTCGAGCTGGCGCGGGTGCGGACCAGGACGCTGGTGCTGCAGTGCCAACAGGACGTGATCGCGCCGATGCAGGTGGGGCGCTACGTCCACTCGGTGGTGCCCGGCAGCGAGCTGGTCGTGCTCGATGCCTTCGGCCACTGCCCGCAGCTCAGTGCCCCTGAGGAGACCGTCACCGCGATCAAGGGGTTCCTGACTCCGGTGAATGCATGAGCCGGCTGCGCTCGGTGCCGACCCCTGGGGTTCCGCGTTCGAGCGCGTCCGAGGTCTCGGAGCTGATGGGGAAGGATGCGCCGTGCGGCTACCTCACCATCGCGGTCAGTGGTCGGATCACCGCGGTCAACGACACCCTCCTGGCCTGGACCGGACACGCGCGCGCTGAGCTGGTGGGCCAGCTCCGGCTGCTCGATCTGCTGACGGCAGGGGGGAAGATCTACTACGAGACGCACTTCGCTCCCGCCCTGCAGATGCACGGCTCGTTGCACGAGATCGCTCTGGACATGGTGTGCAGCGACGGTTCCCGGCTGCCGGTGCTGCTCAATGCGGTGCTGGTGCGCGACGTCCCCACCCAGTCCGCCGAGATCAGGATCGCCGTCTTCGACGCGACGGAACGCCGCGCCTACGAGCGTGAGCTGCTGTCGGCCAAGCTGCGTGCGGAGCAGGCCGAGGAGCGGGCGAGGGCGTTGGCGCGCACTCTGCAGGCGACCTTGATCCCTCCGACGCCTCCGGTGATCGACGGACTGGAGGTGGCCGCGGTCTACCTTCCCCACGGAGCCGGCGAGGAGGTCGGGGGCGACTTCTACGACGTCTTCCAGCTCGACGAGCGCACCTGGTTGGTCGCGTTGGGGGACGTGTGCGGCACCGGAGTCGAGGCGGCGGTCGTGACCGCGCTGGTGCGCCACACGCTGCGTGCGGTGACGATGAGCAGCGAGACGCTCAGCGAGGCCCTGACCGCACTCAACGAGGTGATGCTCCGCCACGAGTCGGATCGCTTCTGCACCGTCGTGCTGGTCAGGCTGCGACGAACAGGGGACACCTGGCACGCGACGATCTGCCAGGGCGGCCATCCGCTCACGCTCCACCGAGACGCGCAGGGTGAGGTCAGCTTCGTCGGCGAGCCGGGATCACTGACCGGTGCCCTGCCCGAGGTCGACTTCACCGACGTGGAGATGCTGCTCGAGCCCGGTGCAAAGCTGGTGCTCTACACCGACGGCGTGACCGAGGCGCGCCAGGGCACGGAGCTCTTCGGCGACGACCGGCTCCTGCAGACGGTGGCCTCGCTCGGCCCTTCGCCGCGACTGGTGGTCGACGGGCTGGTGGGCCGCGTCGTCGAGTTCGCGGGGGGCACCGCCGAGGACGACATCGCTGTGGTCTGCATCGGCATCTCCGAACCGCACGATCACTGAGCGCCCCGGACCGCTGACGCCCCGATCCCCGACGGCGCGTCGCGCACCGCCGGGGATCAGCTTCGTGTGTGGCCTCAGGTGACGGCGTTGGTGTTCGGCTCGGTCACCGGCGAGGAGGACTCCTCCTGCGCCTTGCCAGGCTGAGCACCCGGGGCGCCAAGGTCTGCGCCCTGGGTGACCAGCTCCTCGATCTTCTTGCCGGTCTCGGCGTCGACGCTCTTCCAGTACTCGAAGGCGCGTTGCAGCACGTCGCCCTCGACACCTCCGAGCAGGTGGCCAGCAACAGTTTTGACGAACGCAGCTCGGATCTTGTCGTCCCACACCTCGCGCACCAGCGTTCCCGCCTGGCCGAAGTCGTCGTCGTCGGCCCGCAGGGTGTAGGCCTGCCGCACCATGGAGCCATCGGTCTCCCACCCCTCGGCGACCTCACCGACCTCGTCGGCGTACCCCCGACCGAACGAGTTGGGCGCGTAGACCGGGTCGTCTCCCCGGTGCTCGAAGGCCATCGGGCCGTCCTGGGTATAGGTGTTCAGCTCGACCTTGGGACGGTTCACCGGCAGCTGGAGGTAGTTGGGCCCGATCCGGTAGCGGTGGGTGTCGGAGTAGGCGAACGTCCTTCCGAGGAGCATCTTGTCGGGGCTGAAGCCGATGCCGGGCACGGTGGCGCTCGGTTCGAAGGCCGCCTGCTCGATCTGGGCGAAGAAGTTCTCCGGGTTGCGGTTGAGCGTCATGGTGCCGACCTTGATCAACGGGTAGTCGCCGTGCGGCCAGATCTTGGTGAGGTCGAACGGGTTGAACCGGTAGGTCTTGGCGTCCTCGTAGGGCATCACCTGGATCGACATCGTCCAGCTGGGGAAGTCGCCCCCGTCGATCGACTCGTAGAGGTCACGTCGGTGGAAGTCGGCGTCCTCACCGGCGATCCGGGTGGCATCCTCGTCGCTGAGCCCCTCGACTCCCTGGTCGCTGTGGAAGTGGTACTTGATCCAGCTCTTCTCGCCGGCCTCGTTGACCCACATGTAGGTGTGGGAGCCGTAGCCGTTCATGTGCCGCAAGGTCTTGGGGATGCCGCGATCACCCATCAGATAGGTGACCTGGTGGGCCGACTCGGGGTTCAGGCTCCAGAAGTCCCACTGCATGTTGTTGTCGCGCAGTCCGTTGCCGCCGCGCCGCTTCTGCGAGCGGATGAAGTGCGGGAACTTCATGGTGTCGCGCACGAAGAAGACCGGGGTGTTGTTGCCGACGAGGTCGTAGTTGCCCTCGGTCGTGTAGAGCTTCAGCGAAAAGCCACGGGGGTCGCGCCAGGTGTCCGGTGAGCCCTGCTCGCCGGCCACGGTCGAGAAGCGCGCGAGCATCTCGGTCTTGACCCCGGGCTGGAAGAGTGCGGCCTTGGTGTAGCGCGAGACGTCCTCGGTGGTCACGAACTCGCCGAAGGCACCAGAGCCCTTGGCGTGCACGTTGCGCTCCGGGATCCGCTCACGGTTGAAGTGCGCCATCTGGTTCAAGAAGTGCACATCGTGCAGCAGGATCGGCCCGTCCGGACCGAGGGTCAGCGAGTTCCGGTCGCTGGCGGCCGGAGACCCGTGATCGGTGGTGGAGCCGATCTCGGCCTCTGCCGACGGGGCGGTTGCGATCGAGGTGTCGGTCGGCTTGGGCAGTTCAGGCATGTGAACACTCCTCCGGGTTGCATGGCTCGCTTGTACGCCCGAGACAACCAGCCTGTCCGGGGCTATTCAAGGGGCTCCGGCACCGGGGTTCCCGGGGAGGGGCGGCTCAGGCCTGATAGGTCCCGTGGACGATGGCCCGGCCGGCGGTCTTGAAGGCCAGGTTGAAGCTGACCACGGCAGCCGAGGCCTCGGAGTCGACGCCGAGCGACTCCTCTTGCACGGCGTGGACGACGAAGTAGTAGCGGTGCACCTGGTCGCCCTCAGGAGGTGCGGCACCCAGAAAGGCCTTGCCACCACCGTCGTTGCGGCACATGAACGCGTTGCCCGGCAGAGCGGCGCCCTCGGCTCCGGCGCCGACCTCGAGCGAGGTCACGTCGGCCGGCAGGTCGACCAGGACCCAGTGCCAGAAGCCTGACGGGGTCGGGGCATCGGGATCGAAGCACGTGACGGTGTAGCTCCTCGTCCCTCGGGAGCACCGTGCCAGGAGAGCTGGGGCGAGGTGTCGCCGTGGGCATTGACCTGGTCGTCCTTGAGTGGTCGGCCTTCGGTGACGTCATCGCTGGTGACCGAGAAGGAGGGCACCTGGGGAAGCAGGGAGTAGGGATCGGGGTGCACGGGGCGTTCGAGACTCATGCGGCGAACATAGTCCGCAGGGTGGGAGGGTCAAGGGCGCGTGACTCGGCACGCCCACAATGGACCCGTGACGTCCACCCCTCCCGGCACCCCGTCGGACGACTTTCCGACCTATCCTGTCGGGCTGCGTCTCGGCGGTCGCTTGGTGGTGGTCGTCGGTGGAGGTGCCGTCGCCCAGCGACGTCTTCCCTCACTGATCGCCGCCGGGGCGGACGTGCACGTCGTCGCACCGACGATCAGCCCGGCGGTCGAGGGGTTGGTGGGCTCGGGGGAGATCACGTGGCACGAGCGGGTCTTCGAGGACGGTGACCTCGCGGACGCCTGGTACGTCATGGTGGCCACGGATGATCCCGAGACCAACGCACGGGTCGGCGCAGCGGCCGAGCAGAGCCGGATCTTCTGCGTTCGGGCTGACGCAGCCGCGGACGGTACGGCGTACACCCCGGCCGTGGGCAGCCACGACGGAGTGACCGTCGCGGTCGTGGGCAGCTCGGCCTCCGACCGGGACCCCCGTCGCTCGGCGACTCTGAGGGACTCGATCGTCACCGGTCTGCGGCAGGGCGCGCTGAGCTCGGGGCAGACGCGGATTCCCCCTGGCGGAGTCGTGCTGATCGGAGGAGGACCGGGCGACCCAGAGCTGATCTCGGTCGCGGGTCGCAAGGCCCTGATGGCGGCCGACGTGGTGGTCGCCGACCGGCTGGCTCCGCGCGAGCTCCTCGGGGAGCTGCCCGAGAGCACCGAGATCATCGATGTCGCCAAGCTGCCGCGAGGGCGCTCCGCGCAGCAGAGGGAGATCAACCGGATCATCGTCGAGGCGGCGCTGTCCGGGAAGCGCGTGGCGCGCTTCAAGGGTGGCGACAACTTCGTCTTCGGACGCGGCTTCGAGGAGGTTCTCGCCTGTCGCGAGGCCGGGGTCCCAGTGCGGGTAGTGCCCGGCATCAGCAGCCCGCTCGCGGTGCCTGCAGTCGCCGGGATTCCAGTCACCCATCGCGGAGTCACCCACGAGTTCACCGTGGTCAGCGGCCACCTGCCCCCAGGGCATCCGGAGTCGCTGGTCAGGTGGGAGGCGCTGGCGGCCCTGCGGGGAACGATCGTGTTGATGATGGGCGTGGAGAACGCGCACCTGATCGCCCAGGCACTGCTCGACGGCGGTCGCGCGCCACGGACGCCGGTCGCGGTGATCTGCGACGGCACCATGCCGACCGAGCGCACGGTGCTCACGGATCTCGCCGACCTCTCCGATCCGGCGGGTGCCCTGAAGCGCGAGGCGGTCAGGCCACCGGCCGTCATCGTGATCGGCGACGTCGTCCGGATCGCCCACCCGCAGCACTACCAGCGCGAGCAGGACTGATCCAGTGGCGACGCTCATCGAGATCGACGACCCAGAGGATCCCCGACTCTCGGAGTACCGCCACCTGCGCGACGTACAGCTTCGACGGTCACTGGAGGCTGAGCACGGCCTGTTCCTGGCCGAGGGGGAGAAGGTGGTGCGACGCGCAGTCGAGGCGGGTTACGGCGTGCGTTCCTTCCTGCTCGCCC
>JBDSBU010000264.1:0-2728 GCA_039921445.1 Marmoricola sp.
ACGATCTCGCGGGCGGCCGTGCGCAGCACCTGCCGGAAAGCCGTCGAGCCGACGACCTCCTCGACCATGGTCTTGTCCTTCGCGGTCGAGCTACTGCGGGTCCGCGAGGTCGACTTCGCGCCCTCGCGTCGCAGCTTCTCCTCCAGGGTCGTCTGCTCGTCCGCCTTCTGCTCTGCCTGCTCCTCCGCGTGCGCCCGAGCAGCACCCTCCTCGAGCTTGGCGGCCAGCATCTCCCGGGCCGACTCGCGGTCGATCGCCTCGGCGTACTTGGCAAACAGAGGTGAGGCAGTCACTGCCTGCTCCATGGCTGCGGACTCGGCCGGACCCATCAGCGACTCCGGCGCGGGCAGCCTGGTCCACGCCACCGGGGTGGGCGCTCCACGCTCGTTCATCACGGTCACGACCGCCTCACCGATCCCGAGGGAGAGGATCACCTTGCCGAGGTCGTCGTACTCCGAATGCGGATAGGTGTTGACCGTCTGCTTCAGGGCCCTGGCGTCGTTGGGCGTGGCCGCGCGCAGCTGGTGCTGGACGCGGGAGCCGAGCTGCGCCAGCACCGCGTCGGGTACGTCGGTGGGCGACTGGGTCACGAAGAAGACGCCCACCCCCTTGGAACGGATCAACCGCACGGTCTGCGCGATCGCGTCGAGGAACGCCTTGGAGGCGTCGTTGAAGAGCAGGTGGGCCTCGTCGAAGAAGAACACCAGCTTGGGCTTCTCGATGTCGCCGACCTCCGGGAGGTCGTGGAAGAGGTCCGCCAACAGCCACATCAGGAAGGTCGAGAACACCGCCGGGCGGTCGACCAGGTTCGGCAGCTCGACGAGCGAGATCAGGCCCAAGCCGTCGGGCGAGACCCGCAGGAAGTCGCTGGTCTCGAACTCCGGCTCCCCGAAGAACGCGTCGGCCCCCTGATCTGAGAACGCGATCAGCTCGCGCAGGATCACCCCCGCGGTCGAGCTGGCCAGCCCGCCGAGGTCCTTCAGCGCGGGCTTGCCCTCGTCGGAGGCGAGGTACTTGACCACCTCGCGGAGGTCGGCGAGGTCGAGCAACGGCAGCCCGGCCTTGTCCGCGTAGTGGAAGACCAGTCCCAGTGAGGACTCCTGGGTGTCGTTGAGACCGAGCACCTTGGCAAGAAGGGTCGGTCCGAAGGCGGTCATCGTGACGCGCAGGGGGATGCCGATCCCATCCCCGCCGATGGCGAAGAACTCCACCGGGAAGCCCTGGGCCCGCCAGTCCTGCCCCACCGAGGCAGCTCGCTCGGTGATCTTGGGACCCTCCTTGCCGGGCACCGACAGACCGGAGAGGTCACCCTTGATGTCGGCTGCAAAGACCGGCACACCGGCCGCAGAGAGCTGTTCAGCCAGCAGCTGGAGAGTCTTGGTCTTGCCAGTGCCGGTGGCACCCGCGACCAAGCCGTGCCGGTTCAGCATTGCCAGCGGAATCCGCACCGGGACGTCGGTGAGCGTGCTTGCGTCGACCATCAGCCTTCCGAGCTCGAGCGCCGGGCCATCGAAGGAATAGCCGGCCGAGACCGCCTCACGGATCGGGTCAGGGCTCTGGGTCATGCGGCCACACTAGAGGGCGCCTCGCGGGCGGATCCCTATGATGGCCGGGTGATCTTCAAGCGTGTGGGCGACGGGAGGCCTTACCCCGCCCACGATCTAGGGCCCCGCGAGTGGGCTTCCATCCCCCCTCGCCCGGTGCGTCTCGACGAGTTGGTCACCACCAAGGACACCCTGCAGCTCGCGGCCCTGCTGGACGAGGACTCGACCTTCTTCGGCGACCTCTTCGCCCACGTCGTGGAGTGGCGCGAGGACCTCTACCTCGAGGACGGCCTGCATCGGGCCCTGCGTGCGGCGTTGCAGCAGCGCCACGTCCTGCACGCACGCGTCCACGTGGCGAAGGAGTGAGGCCATGACCGGGCGACACGTCACCACTGGGTTGACCCTGCTCGTGCTCATCTGCCTGCTCGGCGTGGGCGCGGTCTACGGCTTCAAGGCGGCAACCGCGCCGCTGCCCGGGTCCAGCGCCCCGTCCCCCACCTGCACCGGGGTCGAGAAGAACGTCAAGACGGTGCTGCGCCGCAGCGAGGTCCAGGTCAGTGTCTTCAACGGCAGCGGCCGTAGCGGGCTCGCCGCCAGCACCCTCGACGCGGTCGAGAGCGCCGGCTTCATCGCTGGGAACGCGGGCAACACCCCCAAGGGCGCGAAGGTGGTCACCGCCGTGGTGTGGACCACCAAGCCCGATGACCCCGCCGCCAGGCTCGTGGCCAAGGCCTTCGGCAACAAGACCAAGATCGTGGTCACCGACGTGGACCTCGGACCCGGGATCGATGTGCTGCTGGGCAAGAAGTTCAGCGGACTCAACCCGAAGGCACCGCGCAAGATCAAGCTTCCGGCGCCGGTGGAGAGCTGCATCGCCATCAAGTGACCACCTCTGGTCCGTGGGGTCCGGGTCGACGCGGTTCGGATCAGGCCGGTCCGGGTCAGCGCGGTGCCGACCTGCCCAGCCACTGGGCGAGCCGTCCGCCGATGGAGACCGCCCGCAGCCGGTCCTCGGTGGCGATCCGCTGCTTGCGCGGCGTGACGACGAGGACGTCGTCGCCATGGCGCAGGACCGTACGCCGCTCCGGGACCATCATGGTGCCGTCCCGCACGATCAAGGACACCGATGCGCCCGGCGGCAGGCGCAGCTCGCCGACCTCGACGCCGTGCATCAACGACTTCGG
>JBDSBU010000265.1:0-15472 GCA_039921445.1 Marmoricola sp.
GGACCTCGACGTCGTCGGCCGAGAGCGAGCCGAGGGCCACGAAGGCGCGGACATTGAGGGTCTCGCCGACCTCGGCCTGGTCGCCGACGCCTTCGGACTCGATGTGCTCGACCCGGACGCCCGGCCACGCGGCGCGGACCGACTGCTTCCACGCCGACAGCTCGTGGGCGCCGGCATAGTCGGAGTTGAGCGAACGGGCGGTCTGGGCGGCGGGCGCATAGAGCTCGCGCACGTAGTCGCGCACCTGGCGGGTAGCGAGCACCTTGGGTCCGAGCGACTTCAGGGTGTGGCGCACCATCTCGAGCCAGCGCGGCGGGACGCCCTCGTCGTTGGTCTCGTAGAAGCGCGGGACGACCTCGCCCTCGAGCAGGTCGTAGAGGGCGTTGGCCTCGAGGTCGTCACGGCGGTCGGCGTCGTCGATGCCGTCGGCCGACGGGATCGCCCAGCCGTTGTTGCCGTCGTACCACTCATCCCACCAGCCGTCGAGGATCGACAGGTTCAGACCGCCGTTGAAGGACGACTTCATGCCGGAGGTGCCGCACGCCTCGTAGGGCCGCAGCGGGTTGTTCAGCCACACGTCGCAACCGGGGTAGAGCGGTTGCGCCATCGCGATGTCGTAGTTCGGCAGGTAGGCGATGCGGTGACGCACCTCCGGGTCGTCGGCCAGCGAGACGATCGCCTGGATCAGCGCCTTGCCACCGTCGTCGGCAGGGTGGGCCTTGCCTGCCATGATCAGCTGGATCGGTCGGTCGGGGTCGAGCAGCAGCCGCTTGAGGCGCGCAGGGTCGCTCAGCATCAGCGTCAGTCGCTTGTACGACGCTGCGCGGCGAGCGAAACCGATGGTGAGCACGTCGGGGTCGAGCGCGGTGTCGATCCACCCCAGCTCGGCCTTGGTCTGGCCACGCTTGAGGCAGGACTTCAGCAGCCGTGCGCGGGCATCGAGGACGAGACGCGCACGCAGGTCCCGCTTGGTCGCCCACAGCTCGCTCGAGGAGATCTTGTCCACGACGTCCCAGACGTCCGGGTCATCGACACCGACATCGGCTCCCTGACCCTTGGCGAGCGCGAAGACCTCGCGGGCCACCCAGGTGGGCGCGTGCACTCCGTTGGTGATCGAGGTGATCGGCACCTCGGCCTCGTCGAACGCCGGCCACAGCCCGTTGAACATGCCCCGGCTGACCTCACCGTGCAGCTTCGAGACGCCGTTGGCGCGCTGAGCGAGGCGGAAGCCCATCACGGCCATGTTGAAGACCCCGGGGTCGCCACCCTCGAAGTCCTCGGCACCGAGACGCAGGATCCTCTCGGTCGGGACGCCGGCCACCGGGCTCTGCGGGCCGAAGTACTGCTCGATCAGCTCGCGCGGGAAGCGGTCGATCCCAGCCGGGACCGGGGTGTGCGTGGTGAACACCGTTCCTGCCCGGGTGACCTCGACTGCCGTGTCGAAGTCCAGGGCGGGTCCGTCCTCGGCGACCGTGAGCTCACGGATCCGCTCGAGACCCAGGAAGCCCGCGTGGCCCTCGTTGGTGTGGAAGACCTCCGGCTCGACCGCACCGGTGATCCGCGAGAAGGCGCGGATGGCACGGACGCCGCCGACACCGAGCAGCAGCTCCTGGAGGAGACGGTGCTCGGAGGTGCCGCCGTAGAGCCGGTCGGTGACCTCCCGGAGCGCGCCGTGGTTCTCCTCGATGTCGGTGTCGAGCAGGAGCATCGGCACTCGACCGACCTGAGCGACGAAGATGCGCGCGACGAGCTCGTGCTCACCGGGGACCGAGATCCGCACGTGTGCCGGCGTGCCGTCGTGCTCACGCAGCATCGTGATCGGCAGTCCGTCAGGGTCGGAGACCGGGTAGCTCTCGAGCTGCCACCCCTCGCTGGAGAACTGCTGGCGGAAGTAGCCGTGCTGGTAGAGCAGGCCGACAGCCGTCAGCGGGATACCGAGGTCACTGGCGGTCTTGAGGTGGTCACCGGCCAGGATCCCCAGGCCGCCGGAGTACTGCGGCAGCACCGAGGTGATGCCGTACTCCGGGGAGAAGTAGGCGATTCCGCGCGGCAGTGCCTGCGCCTCGTCGCTGGTGTCCTGCTGGGCGCGCTGGAACCAACGGTCGCCGGTGAGGTACTTCTCCAGGTCGGCGCGTGCCAGTTCGAGCATGTCGAGGAACGTCTGGTCTCCGGCCAGCTCCTCGAGACGGGACGCGGGGACGGCGCCGAGGGTCTTGACCGGGTCGTGGCCGCTCTGGCGCCACACCTCGGGGTCCAGGGCCGCGAAGACGTCTTGGGTCTCCGGGTGCCAGGACCACCTCAGGTTGATCGCCAGGTCCCCCAGGGGGGCCAGCGTCTCGGGCAGCACAGGGCGGACGGTGAATCGTCTGATTGCTCGCACGTGATCACGCTAACCCAGAATTTTGGATCGATCCAAACTTCTCGCCAATTCGTCGCCCCTCATCCAGACCACCCGCGCGGGCACCGCGACCGGCCGTGTTTGCGTGAACGGCCCGAGTTCGCAAGTGTTGGGGCCATGGTCGGTCGAATCCCAGTTCTGGACGTGACACCCGTCGTCGAGCACGGACGCCACCCCGCGAAGGCATCCGTGGGCGAGCAGTTCGAGGTCTCGGCAGAGGTCTTCCGCGAAGGACACGACCAGCACGGCGCCGACGTGGTGCTGATCGACCCCTCCGGCGTACGCCGTCCGCCGCTGCGGATGCACGACGTCGAGGGTGCCGTCTCACGGATGGCGGCCACCGTCAGTCCTGACGTCGTGGGGCTCTGGGGCTTCGAGATCGAGGCCTGGAGCCACCCGATCGCGACCTGGATGCACGATGCCGGCATCAAGATCCGTGCCGGGGTCGACGTCGAGCTGATGTTCGCCGAGGGCGTGCTCCTGCTCCAGCGGGTCGCCAAGGACAAGCGCCTCGACAAGACGCACAAGACAGTCCTCCGCGACGCGGTCAAGGCGCTGAACGACACCGCCCGGCCGGTCGAGGCGAGGTTGGCCGTCGCCGAGTCGCACGAGCTCAGCCGCATCCTGGACGCGTTCCCGCTGCGTGACCTGCTCACCATCGAGGGCCCCTACCCGTTCTTCGCCGATCGCGAGCGAGCCCTGTTCTCCAGCTGGTACGAGTTCTTCCCGAGGTCGGAGGGCGCCAAGCTGGACCCGAAGACCGGCACGCTGGTCAGCGGCACCCTCCGCACGGCCATGAAGCGGTTGCAGGCGGTCGCCGACATGGGCTTCGACGTGATCTACCTGCCGCCGATCCACCCGATCGGCGAGGTCAACCGCAAGGGCTCCAACAACACCCTGGACCCCACGCCCGACGACGTCGGCTCACCGTGGGCCATCGGCAGCGCGGAGGGCGGCCACGACGCCGTACACCCCGAGCTCGGCACCTTGAAGGACTTCGACGCCTTCGTCGCCGAGGCCACCCGACTGGGGCTCGAGGTCGCCTTGGACTTCGCCCTCCAGGCGGCGCCCGACCACCCGTGGACCACGGCGCACCCGGAGTGGTTCACGACCCGCGCCGACGGCACGATCGCCTACGCGGAGAACCCGCCGAAGAAGTACCAGGACATCTATCCGATCAACTTCGACAACGACCCCGAGGGGATCTACGCCGAGTGCGAGAGGGTGCTGCGGCACTGGATGTCGCACGGCGTCCGGATCTTCCGCGTCGACAACCCGCACACCAAGCCGGTCTCGTTCTGGGAGTGGCTGATGGGCAGGATCCAGCAGACCGACCCTGACGTGGTCTTCCTCTCCGAGGCCTTCACCAAGCCGCCGATGATGCGCGCCCTGGGGACCGTGGGCTTCCATCAGAGCTACACCTACTTCACCTGGCGCAACACCCGCAGCGAGCTCGAGACCTACCTGCAGGAGGTCTCGCACGAGAGCCCGGCCGTGCTGCGGCCGAACTTCTTCGTCAACACCCCCGACATCCACCCGGAGTTCCTGCAGTACGGCGGCCCGCCCGCCTTCAAGATCCGGGCCCTGCTGGCGGCGACCGGCTCGCCGTCGTGGGGGGTCTACGCCGGCTACGAGCTCTACGAGCACGTGGCGCTGCGTCCCGGCGCGGAGGAGTACCTCGACTCCGAGAAGTTCCAGATCCGCATCCGCGACTGGGAGGGCGCCGAGAAGTCCGGCCGCACGCTGGCGCCGTACATCACGCGGCTCAACGCGATCCGGCGTGCGCATCCCGCCCTCCAGCAGCTGCGCAACATGACCGTGCACTCCAGCGACGACAACGACGTCCTGGTCTTCAGCAAGCACCTCGCCACCACCGATGCCCACCAGGACACCGTCCTCGTGGTGGTCAACCTCGATCCGCATTCGGCACGCACCACTACGGTGCACCTCAACCTGCCGGCAATCGGCTTCGACTGGGAGGACACCTTCTCCGTGCACGACGAGATCACCGGCCAGACCTGGAACTGGGGAGCGCACAACTTCATCCACCTCGACCCCTACGTGGAGCCCGCGCACGTGCTGAGCGTGCGGAGGAACGCATGAGCGAGCCGATGCCAGGCGAGGCCGTCCACCTCGAGGAGCAACAGCAGCCGAACTGGTTCAAGACCGCGGTCTTCTACGAGGTTCTGGTGCGCTCGTTCAAGGACTCCAACGGTGACGGGATCGGCGACTTCCGCGGCCTGACCGAGAAGCTCGACTACCTGCACTGGCTCGGTGTCGACTGCCTGTGGGTCCCGCCGTTCTTCACCTCGCCGCTGCGCGACGGCGGGTACGACGTCGCCGACTACACCAACATCCTCCCCGAGGCCGGCACGGTGGAGGACTTCCATCACTTCCTCGACGAGGCGCACAAGCGCGACATGCGCGTGATCATCGACTTCGTGATGAACCACACCAGCGACCAGCACCCGTGGTTCCAGTCCAGTCGGGAAGACCCCGATGGGCCCTACGGCGACTTCTACGTCTGGTCCGACACCGACGAGCTCTACGAGGAGGCCCGGGTCATCTTCGTCGACACCGAGCCGTCGAACTGGACCTGGGACCCGGTGCGCCAGCAGTACTTCTGGCACCGGTTCTTCTCCCACCAGCCCGACCTCAACTTCGACAACCCCAAGGTGATGGAGGCGATGCTGGAGGCGATGAGCTTCTGGCTCGACATGGGGCTGGACGGCTTCCGACTCGACGCGGTGCCCTATCTCTACGAACGGCCCGGCACCAACGGGGAGAACCTGCCCGAGACCCACGAGGCGCTGCGTCACGTACGCCGCTACGTCGATGAGAACTATCCGGGCCGGGTGCTGCTCGCCGAGGCCAACCAGTGGCCCGCCGACGTCGTGGACTACTTCGGCGGCAAGCGTGACCCCGAGACGGGCGAATACGTCTCCCCAGGCGACGAGTGCCACATGTGCTTCCACTTCCCGGTGATGCCGCGCATCTTCATGGCGGTGCGCCGCGAGAACCGCTTCCCGATCTCGGAGATCCTCGAGAAGACCCCGTCCATCCCCGACGGCTGCCAGTGGGGCATCTTCCTGCGAAACCACGACGAGCTGACCCTGGAGATGGTCACCGACGAGGACCGCGACTACATGTGGGACGAGTACGCCAAGGACCCACGGATGAAGGCCAACATCGGCATCCGTCGCCGGTTGGCCCCCCTGCTCGACAACGACGTCAACCGGATGGAGCTCTTCACCGCCCTGCTGCTCTCGTTGCCCGGCTCCCCGGTGCTCTACTACGGCGACGAGATCGGGATGGGCGACAACATCTGGCTCGGTGACCGTGACGGCGTACGCACGCCGATGCAGTGGACCCCCGACCGCAACGCGGGCTTCTCGGTGGCCACCCCCGGAAAGCTGCACCTGCCGCCGAACCAGGACCCCGTCTTCGGATACCAGAGGGTCAATGTCGAGACCGAGCTGGACAACACCTCCTCGCTGCTGCACTGGACGCGGCGGATGATTCACGCACGCAAGCAGCATCACGCGTTCGGCCTTGGCGACTTCCAGGACCTCGGTGGCTCCAATCCCTCGGTGCTCTCCTACGTCCGCGAGTTCACCGACGCGGACGGCCGCGTCGACACCGTGCTGTGCGTGAACAACCTGAGTCGCTTCCCGCAGCCGGTGGAGCTCGACCTGCGCCGTTGGGAGGGCGTGACACCGATCGAGCTCCTGGGTGGTGTGCACTTCCCGCAGGTCGGCGAGCTGCCCTACCTGCTGACGCTGGGCGGCTACGGGTTCTACTGGATCCGGCTGCCGCAGATCGACGGCCAGGAGCATCTGGGCGACGCGGCGCTTCGTGGCGAAGGGAGCTGACGTGAGCCCCGAGGAGAACGGCGCACTGCAGGACGCCCTGGCCGGCTGGATCCGTGAGGCCCGCTGGTTCGGCGGCAAGGGCCGCGACTTCACTGTCACCGACTTCCGGGTGATCGCCCTGCGACAAGGCGAGCCGCGGGTGAGCATCGTCTTGGCCACGCTCACCTTCGGCGACGGCGGCTCCGACCTCTATCAGCTGCCGGTCTCGTCGTACGCCGAACCGCAGGAGCGGCTCGCGCACGCAGGCATCGGGCTGGTCGACGACCGTCACGTCTACGACGCCCTGCACGACCGTGAGGCCACTCAGGCGTGGCTGGAGGACTTCGATAGCTCGACGTCCGAGAACGAGCTGGTCTTCCATCGGTGCGGCACCCACGAGCTCGACCTCGATGCTCACTCGACCCTGTTCTCGGGTGAGCAGAGCAACTCCTCGGTGGCCTTCGGTGACGACTCGCTGATGAAGGTGTTCCGCCGCGTGACTCCCGGCATCAACCCCGACATCGAGATCCACGATGCCCTCACCCGCGAGGGTTCGCACAGCATCGCCGAGCTCTACGGCTGGCTCGAGCTCGGGAACGAAGCCGGCGGTCCTCCCCTGCAGCTGGCGATGCTGCAGCAGTTCCTGCGCACGGCCAGTGACGGCTGGGAGCTGGCTCTGGCCAGTGCTCGCAACCTGTTCTCGGAGGCTGACCTCCACGCGGACGAGGTGGGCGGCGACTTCGCCAGCGAGTCCCATCGCCTCGGTCGCACCGTGCGCGAGGTGCACCTGCTGATGCACGCACACTTCGGATCCACCGCACTCGACGTGCCTGCCACGATCGTCACCATGAAGCAGCGTGTCGCCGCGGCAGCAGCCAGCGTGCCCGAGCTGGCGGGCTACCAGGACGCACTGGGCGCCGTCTTCGACCGCGCAGCCGGGGCCGCCGGTGAGTCCCAACGGGTCCACGGCGACCTGCACCTGGGTCAGACCCTGCGCACCTCCCGAGGCTGGAAGCTCGTCGACTTCGAGGGCGAACCCGCCAAGACGCTGGCCGAACGCCAGCTCCCCGACTCCCCGTGGCGTGACGTCGCCGGGATGCTCCGCTCCTTCGACTACGCCGCCCAGTCGGTGGCCAAGGACCTCGACGTCTCCGGCCCGCAGGCGATGCAGCTCGGCTACCGCGCCGCGGAGTGGGTCGAACGCAACCGCTCGGCCTTCATCGAGGGCTACCTCGAGGATCCCGAGACCGGCGAGTCCCGCGCCCCCACAGATGCGGAGCTCGCCCTGATCAATGCCTACGAGGCCGACAAGGCGGTCTATGAAGCGCTCTACGAGGCGCGCAACCGCCCCACGTGGCTGGACATCCCGCTAGCCGCACTCGACCGGATCGGAAACCACCATGACTGAGAACTCGATCGGAGAGATCGACCTCCACCTGATCAACGAAGGACGTCACGAGCAGCTCTGGGCGGCCCTCGGTGCCCACGCCGTTGCCGACGGCACCTCCTTCCGGGTCTGGGCGCCAGGCGCTCAGGAGGTCCAGGTGCGCGGAGGCTTCAACGACTGGGACGGCAGCCGCACACCACTGCGACCGGCGGGCTCCTCCGGGGTGTGGGAGTGCTTCGTGCCGGGAGTGAGGTCGGGCGACTCCTACAAGTTCCACGTCCGCGGAGCCGACGGTCAGTGGCGCGACAAGGCCGACCCGATGGCGAACCACACCGAGATCCCCCCTGCGACCGCCTCACGGGTCTTCGCCTCCTCCCACGAGTGGACCGACGACGCCTGGATGACCCGCCGCGCCGCCGTCGAACGCCCCGACCAGCAGCCGATGTCGGTCTATGAGGTGCACCTCGGCTCGTGGCGCAAGCATTACGACGGTCGCCCGTGGTCCTACGACGAGATGGCCGAGGAGCTCACGGCATACGTCGCCGACATGGGCTTCACCCACGTCGAGCTGCTGCCAGTGATGGAGCACCCCTTCGGCGGCTCGTGGGGCTACCAGGTCACGTCGTACTACGCCCCCACCTCACGCTTCGGAGACCCGGACGGCTTCCGCCGACTGGTGCAGGCACTGCACAACGCGGGTGTCGGCGTGATCCTGGACTGGGTGCCGGCGCACTTCCCCAAGGACGAGTTCGCGCTCGCGCGCTTCGACGGCACCCCGCTCTACGAGGACCCGAACCCCTCCCGCGGGGAGCATCCTGACTGGGGCACCTACGTCTTCGACTTCGGCCGAAAGGAGGTGCGGAACTTCTTGGTGGCCAACGCGCTCTACTGGCTCCAGGAGTTCCACATCGACGGTATCCGCGTGGACGCAGTGGCCTCGATGCTCTATCTCGACTACTCCCGTGAGGCCGGCGAGTGGCAGCCCAACGTGCACGGCGGCCGGGAGAACCTCGAGGCGGTGCAGTTCCTCCAAGAGCTCAACGCCACGATCTACAAGCTCGTGCCCGGCGCGATCACCGTCGCGGAGGAGTCGACCTCGTGGCCCGGTGTCACGCGACCCACCGACGCCGATGGCCTCGGTTTCGGCTTCAAGTGGAACATGGGCTGGATGCACGACAGCCTCTCCTACGTCGCCCGTGACCCGATCCACCGCAGCCACCACCACCACGAGCTGACCTTCAGCATGGTCTACGCCTACTCGGAGAACTATCTGCTGCCGATCAGCCACGACGAGGTCGTGCACGGCAAGGGCTCCCTGCTGCGCAAGATGCCCGGCGATCGCTGGCAGCAGCTCGCGAACGTCCGCGCCTACCTCTCCTGGCAGTGGGCACACCACGGCAAGCAACTGCTGTTCATGGGCACCGAGTTCGCGCAGGACGGCGAGTGGGCCGAGCAGCGCGAGCTCGACTGGCACCTGCTGGAGAAGCCCGAGCACGAGGGCGTCCGCCGGCTGGTCGCCGACCTCAACGAGGCCTATGCCAGCCATCCCGCGCTGTGGTCGCAGGACAACAGCCCAGACGGCTTCCACTGGCTGTCCTCCGACGACGCCGGACGCAACACGGTGGCGTTCCTCCGATGGGGCAGCGACGGCAGCGCGCTGGCCTGTGTCACCAACTTCGCCTCCACCCCGCACGAGGGCTACCAGATCGGGTTGCCGTTCGCCGGTGAGTGGACCGAGGTGATCAACACCGATTCGGAGAGCTACGGCGGCTCCGGGGTGGGCAACCTCGGGACCGTCACGGCGCACCCGCAGCCGTACGCCGGGCAACCTGCCTCGGCCACCATGCGCGTCCCTCCGCTCGCGAGCGTCTGGTTGACCAGCACCGGGCGCTGATCCAGGCACGCGTGGGTGGAGCGCGCCGCCGAGATGGTGGGCTCCATCTCCTAGGGTTGGCCTGTGCCCGCTGAGCTGATCGACGTCTCCCCCGGAGTGGTCCGCGTGTCCTGGACCCACGAGCTGCAGGAGAGCGGCCTGGGCCAGTCCTCGAGCGAGGTGCGCAACGCGGTCGAGCGCGCCTTCAAGGGGGGGTCGACCCGGGTGGAGGCCCACGTCGACCCTGAGGACCAGGTGGCCCAGCGGATCGCCACGTTCTCGGGCCTGATGCGCGAGGGCGTCGCCCGCGGTGTGCACGACCAGCGGGACCGGGTGGTCTACGCCCGGCTTGCCGACGACGTACCCCTGGAGGACCCGAAGGGCTTCCGCTCCCTGCTGAACTCCTTCCTGCCGCGCAAGCGGGCGATCAGCCAGATGTTGATCCGCGACTCCGACGGCCGGGTGCTGCTGTGTCAGCTGACCTACAAGCGCGACTACGACCTGCCCGGCGGGGTGGTCGAGGTCAGCGAGTCCCCCCAGCTCGCGGTCGGCCGCGAGGTCGAGGAGGAGCTCGCGCTCGCCGTGCCTCCGGGCCGCCTGCTGCTCACAGACTGGCTGCCCCCCTGGGGCGGCTGGGACGACGCGATCTGCCTGGTCTTCGACGGCGGCGTGCACGACGCCTCAGTGGTCGACACCATCGTGCGTCAGGAGCGTGAGATCCGCTCCGCCGGTTTCTTCACCGTTGCCGAGGTCCGCTCGTTGTGCGCCGACTTCACTGCGCGGCGAGTGGAGTCCGCCCTGCGCAACCTCACGACCGACCCGGGTCCGGCGTACACCGAGAGCGGGCGGGGACTCCCTGAACGGCAAGCCCCCTAGCCCCTAGAAGTCCTCGGGCTCCTCAGCCGGCCGTGCGGCCACCGTTCGCCACCCGGCGCGGGCCAGCTTCTCGAAGAACTGTGCGTTGACCCATGCGGTCAAGGTCCAGACCGCCACCCACACCACCGCCACCTCCCACGAGACCCCTGTGGGGTCGTGGCCGAACACCACGGCCACGGCTACGCGGGCATAGAAGCTCACCCACAGCGCCAGCAGGCTCAGTGGCAGTGCCAGCACCACCAGGGCGGGGTGCCAGAAGCCGGCGTCGGACCACAGGCTCACGGCGGCGACCAGCGCTACCGCGACCACGTAGAGCTGTCCGAGAACCGACAAGCCCGCCGGTGCCGGCTTGTGCGGTCCAATCTCCATGACGTCCATCGTGCCCGACGGCCCGCAGTCAGAGGGGTGAACTGAGCACAGCCACACCCCGGTCGTTGGTCACGACGACCTCGACCACCTCGGCGCGCATTGCCGCGGACTGCAGGTTGCAGGTCATCGGGGACGCACCCGTCCCGACGAACTCACCCGCAGGCACCGTCTCGCCCGAGCGCAGCTTGAACCAGGCCTGGAAGGTCTTCCCTGCGGGGAAGCCCGCGGCCGCGATCCGCAGCTCGGTGCCCCAGGTGTGGTTCACCAGATAGGCGTTCTCCACCTTCATCGGCGCCGAGCCGGTCACGGTCAGGGAGACCGGTTCCTTCGGCACGACCGGGAGCTCGGGTGCCGTTGCCCGGCCGATGCCGACGCCGCCAGCGACCCCCACCAGGACGATCGCCGCTGCAGCGCCACCCAGCCGAAGGCGGGACAGGCGCCGCCGTCGCAGCGCTGCGCGCCGGCGGGCCAAGTCGTCCTCGTCGCGCGCTTCTCGTTCCTTGGTGACCAGGGCTCGGATGTCCTCTCCCAGACCAGGTGGCGGGGTCGGCGGGCTGTCGAAGTCCGCAGCGTCGAGGGCACCGAGCGCGGCCACCACCGGGCCGAGCTCGGCAAGCTCGGCACGGCACTCAGGGCACCCGTCGAGGTGCCCGCGCAGGCGGTCGGTCTCCTGCTCGGAGAGATGGCCCAGTGCGTAGGAGCCCAGCCACTCACGCAGCTCGTCGTGGTCGCTCACGGGGACACTCCCATCTCGTCCATGGCGGCGCGGAGGGCCTTCAGCCCATAGAACACCCTGCTCCGAAGGGTGCCGACGGGAATGCCGAGCTCGGCGGCCACCTCGTCGTAAGGGCGCTCCAGGAGGTGTGTCTGCACGATCGCCTCTCGGTGGTGGTCGGAGACTCGTCGCAACGCCTCCTCCACCAGCCAACCCTGAAGGAGCGCGTCGGTCGAGTCAGTGATCGGGCCCCCGATCGCCTCGGCCGCCGGGGGGCCCACCAGGTTGGCCTGCCACGGCCGGACCTTGGCTGCTCGTGAGTGGTCGATCATGGTGTGGCGCGCGATGCCGAAGAGCCACCCGCGCAACGAGCCCAGCTCGGGGTCGTAGCGCTCGGCCGACCGCCACGCCTTCAAGAAGGTCTCCTGCATCACGTCCTGCGCAGCACCCGCGTCGCCGAGACCTCGGAGCAGGAAGCGGTAGAGCTCTGGGCCGTAGGACAAGTAGGCGGCATGGACCGCCTCCTCGTCCGCGAGCCCCGCCACGACCGCGGGCACCGGGGTGTCCCTCAGGTCGTCGGTCACCGCCTCAGTCTGTCTTCCACGAACACCTCTACGGCTGCGGGGCGCGCGGAGTTCAACGAGATCGACCCGTATCGCAAATGAACGCGAGCCCGCCGAGCGGCGTAGAGACCTGCGAGGAGGGTGCGAGCCCCCTGCATCGACGACGCGGGCCATCGGCCGGCTGGCCGACGACCGGAAGGACTGCGCAGATGTCATCACCAAGAACCCGAGGGGCCAGATTCCTGGCCGGAGCAGCAACGGGAGCGCTCGCGCTCGGCGGGCTGGTGGCGACGCCGTCGCTTGCCAGTGCGGCCGTGGCTGCGACCCCGTCCATCTCCGCGTCTATCTCCGCGCGCCCGGCCAGCACGGCACCCGCAGCCGCGCCGTCCGCCCGGAGCAGGAAGAAGAGCAACAAGACGCGCGTCGTGCGGACCGAGAAGCAGTTGCGCAAGGCCGTCTTCAAGGCCAACAAGCGGCGAGGAACCGATCGGATCAAGCTCGCCCGCGACGTGCGGTTCAGCTCCGGCGGCCGCGTCACCGGCGGTGCCTACCGAGGCGACCTCGACGTCTCCGACGACCTGGTGGTCTACGGCATGGGCCGTCGCATCGACGCCAGGTCGATCGACCGCATCTTCGACGTACGCAGCGGCGCAAAGCTCACGATGTACCGGGTGCGCCTTCTCAACGGCACACCGGCAGAAGGCGAAAGCGGCGGAGCCGTCCGAAGCACGGGTGCCGTGACGATGCGCAGGGGTCGCATCGTCAACAGCGAGGTCACGGGCGCGGGCGCTTCGGGGGGCGCGATCGCGAACGACGGCGGTTCGCTCGTCGTACGCCGTGCGGTGCTCGACCGCAACTCCGCATCGCGGGCTGGCGGTGCGATCGAGGCAGTTGCCGGCAACACCAGGGTCCTCGACTCGAGCATGACCAGGAACTCCGCTGGCGCGGCACCCGGCAACGGCGGCGCCCTGCACCTGACCGGCGCGGGCAACGTCACCGTGCGCGACACCGCAGTCGAGAACAACACGGCGGCCGCCGAGGGGGGCGGCCTTTGGAACTCCGCAACCGGCACCTTCGTGGTCCAGGACTCCACCGTGCGCGGGAACACCGCCGCCGGTGTGGACCCCGACCAGGGTGGCGGCGGCCTCTACAACGACGGTGGATCGCTGACCGTCACTGGGACTCTGGTGCGCAACAACCGCGCGACCGGGGCCTCGGGCTCGGGCGGTGGCATCTTGAACAACGCTGGCACCCTTGAGGTGAGGAACAGCAACCTCGACGAGAACTCGGCCCAACGCGCTGGCGGTGGCATCGAGGCCAACGTGGGCAAGACCTTCGTCATCGACTCGGGGGTCTCGGGCAACAAGGCCGGGGCAGCTCCCGGCAACGGCGGCGCGGTCCACCTCACCGGTGCTGGCACCGTCGTGGTGAACGGAAGCGAGATGCGGAACAACCTGGCCAGCTCGGAGGGTGGTGCGCTGTGGAACTCGGCGGCCGGCGACTTCACCGTGGCCGCCACCGTGCTCACTGACAACACCGCTGCTGGGGCGGCCGCCGACCAAGGCGGTGGCGCGATCTACAACGACGGCGGTGACCTGCTGGTCACCGACTCGCGCGTCACCAACAACTCCGCGACCGGAGCCGCCGGCTCCGGAGGCGCCCTGCTGAACAATGCAGGCACTGTCACGGTCGAAGGGACGCGGTTCTCCGAGAACAAGGCGCCACGAGCGGGCGGCGCGATCGAGGCGAACCTCGGCACCACAGTGGTACGGGGTTCGGAGCTGACCCAGAACTCCACGGGCCCGGCACCGGGCAACGGCGGGGCGATCCACCTGACCGGTGCGGGATCCGTCGAGGTGAGCACCAGCCAGGTGACTGACAACTCGGCAGTCGAGGGGGGTGGACTGTGGAACTCGGCCGCTGGCACCTTCAAGGTGAGTGACACCACGCTCGCCGGCAACAGCGCATCCGGCAACGACGCCGACCAGGGAGGTGGCGCCCTCTACAGCGACGGCGGCGCCCTGACTGTCGACGGTTCGACGATCGAGAACAACAACGCGACCGGCACCGCCGGATCGGGTGGCGGCATCCTGAACAAGGGCGGCAACCTCACGGTCACCGACACCGGCCTTGCTGGGAACTCCGCACCCCGTGCCGGAGGCGCGCTGGAGACCAGCGACGGAACCGTGAACCTCAGCGCTGTGGACATGACCGACAACAGCACTGGTGCCAATCCCGGCAGGGGCGGCGGCCTGCACGTCACCGGCGCCGGTGTCGTGAACTGGGACGGCGGAACCGTCACCGGCAACTCCGCGGCCAACCAGGGTGGCGGACTGTGGAACAGCGCGACCGGCAGCATCACTGCAACGAACCTCACGGTGACCGGCAACACGGCACCTGAGGGTCCGGACGTCTACAACACAGGCGGACCGTTCATCCTGAACGGCGCTCCGGTTCCTCCCAACTGAGAACCGGCCTTTCCCTCTGTACGACGCTCGCCCCCGACGACCAAGGTCGTCGGGGGCGAGCGTTTCGTTGCGATTGACGAGGTGGTTGAGGAGCTCGCGTCCAGCCCAGCGGTGATTGAGGGCGGCGGGGTTCCGCCCGGTCGGGGCCCTTCAAATATTTGATGTCGCAGGACATCGGTGACGGTCTGTGTCGGGACATCGGTGACACAACCAGGGTGCATGGTGGTGACACTTCTGGCTTTGTTGAGCGGTGCAGACTCCCAATGAACCCGTTGACCCTAGTGTCCGTCTAGCAATCACCCCAGTGGCCCGATGATGCGCCGCGCGGAGCCGTGACCACGTTCTGCGAAGAGCATCAGATCTCCCGCAAGACGTTCCATCCGATCCGGGCAAGGACCCGCACCGATGGCGCGGTCGCGGCCCTTGAACCCCGCAGCCGGCGACCGAATACCAGCCCGACCAAGGTCAGCGAGGAGGTCAAGCAATACGCCCTCGGGGTTCGAGCTGCGCTCGAGTCCAGTTGAGTCCTCAGGCTTGGACCACGGGCCGATCAGCGTGCACGACAAGATGCAGGCAATGGGACTGAGCCCGGTCCCCTCGGTTGCGTCGTTGGCCCGGCTCTTCCGCGAGGCAGGTGTCGCTCGGCTTGAGCCGAAGAAGAAGCCGCGCTCGGCATGGCGCAGGTTCGTCTACCCGGCGCCGAACGTGTGCTGGCAGCTGGACGGCACCGTTCGTGCTTACCGGCGGACGCAAGGGCGAGATCCTCATCGAGCACACCCACCCCCGTCCTGGAGTGAGCTATGTCGGCAACGGCCGACCCCGCGGCACCCGACACGCAACCTCGAAGGCGTCACCAAGATCCTGAGACACCAACTGTCACCGATGTCCTGCGACATCACAGGGGCCGTTTCAAATAGTTGTCCACAGATGTCGAACACCTACTCGATTGTGTCAGTGGCCGCCACTAGAATG
>JBDSBU010000266.1:0-6992 GCA_039921445.1 Marmoricola sp.
GTCTCCAATCCCTACCGCCAGTTCACTGCCGGCAGTGTCACCAGCACCTTCTTCCCGCTCCCACGCGGCAACGCCAGCAACGACCCTGTGATGCAGATCCTCAACCGCACTCAGTGCCTGGGCTCGAGCGCGAGCGGCACCTCGGGGGGGCGCACGAGGATCCGGATCATCCAGTACTCCATCTACGGCGAGCGTGGCACCTGGCTGGCCAAGAAGATCCGGTCGCTCTGGGAGTCAGGCTGCGACGTCGCGATCATCTACGCCGTCAGCAGTCGTCCCGTGGTGAGCATCCTGCAGAGCACCAGCGGGCGCGGGCGCATCCCGATGCGGCAGTCGGTGATCACCAACGAGCGGCGAGAGATCGTGAAGTACAACCACAGCAAGTGGATGACGGTCGTCGGCAACTGGGGCGGCGCGCGCGACGCCTACGTGACCTTCACCGGCTCGGCCAACTGGAGCCCGTTCGCCTTCACCGGGGACGAGCAGATGCAGCAGATCCTCAGCCGCACCCAGGCGCTACGCCACAACGGGGTCTTCGACAAGACCTACCGCCAGAGCTCATCGCACTACCCGATGTACGGCACCAAGGCCCAAGAGGCCCGAATGATGTCGAGCATTCCGGAGCAGCCCACCTTCGGCAAGGGCATCTACAAGTACCTCAGCCCGTACGGCGAATGAGCTGACCCGATGCCCCGCCCCGGTGGAGGGGCGGAGCGGTCCGATCTAGAGGTACTGGCCGGTGTTGGCCACCGTGTCGATCGAACGGCCGGGCTCGGTGCCCTGTTTCCCGGTGATCAGCGTGCGGATGAACACGATCCGCTCGCCCTTCTTGCCCGAGATCCGGGCCCAGTCGTCGGGATTCGTGGTGTTGGGAAGGTCCTCGTTCTCCTTGAACTCATCGACGCACGCCTGGAGCATGTGCTGGACTCGCAGACCCGGCTGATCGTGCTCGATCACCTCCTTGATGGCCATCTTCTTCGCGCGGTCGACGATGTTCTGGATCATCGCCCCGGAGTTGAAGTCCTTGAAGTACAGGACCTCCTTGTCACCGTTGGCGTAGGTGACCTCCAGGAAGCGGTTGGCCTCGGACTCGGTGTACATCCGCTCGACGGTGGCGGTGATCATGCCAGCCACAGTCGCGTGCCGGTCACCACCGAACTCCGCGAGGTCGTCGAGGTGCAACGGCAGGTTTGCGGTGAGGTACTTGCTGAAGATGTCACGAGCCGACTCGGCATCGGGGCGCTCGATCTTGATCTTCACGTCGAGGCGGCCGGGCCGCAGGATGGCTGGATCGATCATGTCCTCGCGGTTGGAGGCCCCGATCACGAGCACGTTCTCGAGCCCCTCGACCCCGTCGATCTCGGAGAGCAGCTGAGGAACGATCGTGTTCTCGACGTCGGAGGAGACCCCCGAACCACGGGTGCGGAACAACGAGTCCATCTCGTCGAAGAACACGATCACCGGGGTGCCTTCGCTGGCCTTCTCCCGCGCCCGCTGGAAGACCAGGCGGATGTGACGCTCGGTCTCCCCGACGTACTTGTTGAGCAGCTCGGGTCCCTTGATGTTGAGGAAGAACGAGCGCCCTTCCTGCCCCGTCTTCTCAGCAACCTTCTTGGCCAGGGAGTTCGCCACGGCCTTGGCGATCAGCGTCTTGCCGCATCCGGGCGGGCCGTAGAGCAGCACGCCCTTCGGTGGCTTGAGCTCGTAGTCCTTGAAGAGCTCGGGGTGGAGGTAGGGCAGCTCGACGGCGTCGCGGATCTGCTCGATCTGGCCCGCGAGTCCACCGATCGACTCATAATCGATGTCGGGAACCTCTTCGAGGACGAGATCCTCGACCTCGGACTTGGGCACCTTCTCGTAGACGTAGCCCGACCGCCCGTCGAGGAGCAGCGAGTCGCCGGCGCGCAGGGTCTGGTCACGCAGTGGCTCGGCGAGGCGGACCACCCGCTCCTCGTCGGCGTTGGCGATCACCAGGACCCGGTCGCCGTCGGCGAGCAGCTCCTTGAACATCACCACTTCGCCGATCTGCTCGAAGTCCAGAGCCGCAACCACGTTGAGGGCTTCGTTGAGCATCACTTCCTGTCCGCGAACCAGGTGCTCGGCCTCGACCGCCGGACTGAGGTTCACCCGCAGCTTCCGACCACCGGTGAAGACGTCGACCGAGTCGTCGTCATTGCGATGCAGGAAGGTGCCGAAGCCGGTGGGCGGCTGTGCCAGCCGATCCACCTCCTCCTTGAGGGTGACGATCTGGTCGCGCGCCTCGCGCAGCGTCTGGGCCAGGCGCTCGTTCTGCGAGGTCACCCCGGCTAGTGAGCGCTGGGTGTCCAGGAGCCGCTGGTCGAGGGCACGGGCGCTGAGCGGGCCATCGGCGACCCGACGGCGCAGCTCGGCGACCTCGGCCTCCAGGAACGACACCTGGTTCAGCAGCTGGGCTGTGGTCGATCCGGGTTCGGCACCGAAATCAGGCACGTGAGCCACCTCCGTGGGCAGTGTCGGATTTCGACCCTACTCGCCGATTGCCCGAAGCCAAGGGCGAATTGCGCGTGTCAGACTTTAAGGTTGGACGTCCCCGAGCTGTGGGGGCAGCCCCGCGGGGCGCGGACCGTCGTAGTCGACGCCGTAGGCGCCCGGTGCAGGACGGCGCTTCTTCAGCGGTGCCGCGTTGCCGGGAGCCATCCGGCGCGCGGTGACCAAGAAGCCCGTGTGACCGTTCATCTTGTGTCCGGGGCGTACGGCGAGCCCCTCGACATGCCAGTCGCGGACGAGGGTCTCCCACGGTTGCGGCTCGGTGAACTCGCCGTGGGCGCGCAGCGTCTCCACCACCTTGCCCAACTGCGTGGTGGTGGCTACGTAGGCCACGACGATCCCGCCCGGAACCAGTGCCTGGGCCACGACGTCGACACACTCCCAGGGGGCGAGCATGTCGAGCACGATCCGGTCGACGCTGCCGTCCTCCTCACCTTGCGGAAGTCCCTCGGTCAGGTCGGCGACGGTGAGCCTCCACGCTGGATGTTCGCCACCGAAGAACTGGTTGACGTTGCGCCGAGCCACATCGGCAAAGTCTTCGCGACGCTCGTAGGAGGAGACGTAGCCCTCGGCTCCCACGGCCCGCAGCAGGGAACACGTCAGTGCACCGGACCCGGCGCCGGCCTCGACCACTCGGGCTCCCGGGAAGATGTCGGCCATGGCAACGATCTGCGCGGCGTCCTTGGGGTAGACCACGGCCGCCCCTCGGGGCATCGAGACCACGAACTCGCTCAGCAGCGGCCGGAACACGAGGTACTCACCGCCGGAGGTCGAGGTGATCGTGAATCCCTCCTCACGACCGATCACGTCGTCGTGGGAAAGGCCGCCCTTGTTGGTGTGGAAGTTCTTGCCCTCTTCGAGGCAGATGTTGTGCCGCCTGCCCTTGGCGTCGGTGAGTCGAACCCACTCGCCGGCTCGCAGAGGTCCTCTGTGTACGCCGGACCAGTTGGTCGGGGAGTCGGTCCTCGAGGCGGATGTCTCGTTCACTTGCGGGCGCCTTCCTCGAACGCTCGGTCGACGTCGGCCGAGGCCAGGACGCCGTAGATGGTGCCGTCGGTCTCCACGAGCACGTACTCCTCGGCCGGGGTGTGCGACATCGCGCGAACGAGGTCCTCGCCGCTCAGGTCCGCCCCGATGACCAGGCCGTGCTCGAGGCTGCGCGCCACGGAGCTGACCGGTATCCAGGCGCGTCGATCCTCGGGGATGGCCAGCAGTGCCGCCTCGTTGACGATCCCGCTGACCTGTCGATCGGCGTCGTGGGTCACGATCGCGCCGGCACCCTCGGCCTGTGCCTGCCGAACGGCCTCGGAGACGGGGAGGTCGGCCGCGACGGCGACTGCGCGACGCGCAAGGGGACGCGCCTTGAGCGACGGGAGGCGACGCCTGAGTCGGGCGCTGAGCATCGAGGCGGTGGCCCCCGACCAGAGGAACGAGGCGATCACCAATGCCATCAGGTAGTCGAGGAAGTCGGGCCGTGAGCCGGTCAACGAACCCAGAATCGGCCAGGCGAGAACCAGCAGGCCAGCGACGCGTCCGCCCCACGCAGCCACGATCGTGCCCCGGTGCGGGTCGCCGGTGCTCTTCCAGACAGCAGCGCGCAGCACCCGACCACCGTCCAGCGGGAGTCCGGGAACCAGGTTCAGCACCCCGACGATCAGGTTGGCTCCTGCCAGTCCCCCCACCGCGAGCCGCAGCAGCCCGTCGGGGGTGACCGTGAGCAGCGCCAGCGCCGCGAGTCCGACTGCGATCGAGGTCAGCGGACCCACGACGGCGATCTTGAACTCCTGCCCCGCTGTACGCGCCTCGGAGTCGATCTCGGTGGCGCCACCGAGGAAGTGCAGGGTGATCGAGCGCACACCCAGGCCGTAGCGCTGGGCCATCACCGCGTGCGACATCTCGTGGAGCAGCACCGAGAGGTAGAGCAGAACTGCGAACGCCAGCCCGGCGACGTACTTCAGCGCTCCGAGTCCGGGCTGCACCTGCTCGACCCGCGGTGCGAGCAGGTAGGCGATGAGCAGCGCCACCAGCAGCCAGGAGGACCGCACGACGACGTCGACGCCTCGGAAGGAACCGATCCGGAGCGAGCCTGGCGGATAAGGGGGTCGCTGGCTCGGGCTCACGGACCAACGCTAGCGCCGACCCGAATCTGTCGGACCCCCGACCTAGGGTGAGCCCATGACCACAGCACCGCAGGACACCGCCGCGCGGTCACCGGTCGGGACGCAGGTCGACGGAGTGACAGTGCTCGCTGCGCTGTCCCCCAGCAGGGCTGCAGACTTTCGCTCGTGCGCCCTGAAGTACCGGTTGCGGACCATCGACAAGCTGGAGGAGCCCACCTCGCCCCAGGCTCTGCGCGGGACGCTCGTGCACAAGGTCCTCGAGGACCTCTTCGACCTGCCCTCCAGCCAGCGCACTCCTGAAGCGGCCCAGATGATGGTGCAGGGCGCCTGGGAGCACGTCCTACAGGCTCAGCCGGAGGTGGCCACGACCTTCGCCGCGAGCGAATCGGACCTCGAGGGCTGGTTGCACAGCTGCCGGGTCATCCTCGATGGCTACTTCGCCCTGGAGGATCCCCGTCGGCTCGAGCCTGCAGCACGTGAGGTCTACGTGGAGACCCTGCTCGACTCCAAGCTGCTGCTCCGGGGGTACGTCGACCGGATCGACGTGGCCCCCGACGGGGCGGTCCGGGTGGTGGACTACAAGACCGGCCGCTCCCCCGGCATCGGCTTCGAGTCCTCGGCGCTGTTCCAGCTCAGGTTCTACGCGTTGGTTCTCTGGCGCACCCGCGGCGTCGTTCCCGCGTTGCTGCAGCTGATCTACCTCGGCGACGGCCAGATCGTCAGCTACCGCCCGGACGAGCAGGACCTGCGAGCCACCCAGCGGGTGGTGGAGGCTGTCGGCCGGGCGATCACGCTGGCACGTGAGAGTGGTGAGTGGCAGCCGAACCGAGGGCCGGCCTGCCGATGGTGCAGCTTCCAGGCCCACTGCCCTGCGTTCGGCAACCCGGCCCCGCCGCTCCCCGAGTCAGCGGCAGAAGGCGTGCAACCGGCCCGGACGGCCCTCGAGCCAGATGTCGAAGCCGATCCTTGATCGGACCAGGCGCGGTGCCTGCCCCGGCAGCGTGACGATCGCATGACCCGGCACCCCCGCGTCGGAGGGTGCCTGCCCGCTCCAGCAGTCATGCCCCGCTCGCAGGCTGGCTACTGGATCAAGGAAGGTGGGACGCGGCGAGCGCTCGGTTGCCACCGTCATCGTGCGTGGCACCACGACCAGACCGATGGCCAGCACGAGCAGGAAACCCACACTCCCGCCGACCACTCGACCGACCGTCGACCGTATGGTCGCGCGAAGAGAAATGTCGCGCTTGTACGGATTTCGGGCAGGCATGCCGACACAACGAGAGCGCGGACCGGGTCGTCACGGGTGGAGCACTACTGGTCTACAGCTCAGTGCTTCCGAGCCCGCCCGGCTGCTGTGACCCGGGTACCCGGACCGGCTGGACCCTGAGATCACTCGCCCTGAGGCCGGTCAAGGTCTCGCGCAGGGTGCGACGCCCCCCTCCGGGCACCGGCACGTGGCTCGGCACCACGAGCAGACCACATCCGGCGGCCTCCGCAGACGCGGCGCCCGTCGGTGAGTCCTCGATGGCCAAGGTGTCGCCAGGGTCGAGGCCGAGGAGCTCTGCAGCCCGTAGGTAGGGCTCCGGGTGCGGCTTGCCCCGACTGACCTCGTCACCGCAGACCAGGACGTCGAAGGACCCCGGCGGAAGCGCAGCCACGACCGGCTCCACGAAACGGCGCCACGACATCGTCACCAGCGCACAGGGAACCCCTTGCTTCCTCAGGTCCGCAAGCAGCTCACGGGCACCCGGGCGCCACGGGACCTCCTGCTCGATGAGTCGAACGACTCCGTCGAGCAGCTCCTCGACGATCTGCGGCGGGGTCCGATCGATGCCCATGTGGGCCTGCATGTAGGTCGCGGAGTCGATCAGGTCTCCTCCGATCACGGCCAGACCGTCCTCGTGCGACCAAGTGCCTCCGTACTTCTCGGCAAGGGCGAACTCGCACTCCATCCAGTAGGGCTCGGTGTCGACCAGCGTGCCGTCCATGTCCCACAGCACGGCCTTCGGCAGCCGCACTCCCCCACCCGGGCGCTGACCTGCAGGTTCACGAGAATTGACGGTGTTCAGAATGCCCTCCGAAAGGCTCCATGCGACGTCCCATGCGACGTTCCACCCTAGATCGAAGGTCCTCGGCGTTCACCATCGTCACCCCGACCACCACCTGGGCCGTTCTTCACGGCAGCGACCGCGGGGTCCTCAACCTGACCGAGGTCGCCGTCCTGCTGACCCTGAATCCCCGCACCGTCGATCACGCGATCGAGGACGGCACCATTCCGCACCCATCCTCTTCAGGCGAGCATCAACGGCGAGGATGACCCCTGCCGGAACAGGTATTTAAAGGCGG
>JBDSBU010000267.1:0-11115 GCA_039921445.1 Marmoricola sp.
GCTGCTCAGGATCAGTACGACGCCGATCATCACGGCCAGCGCCGGGAACAGCCGTCGAGCGCGGGCCGCCCAGAAGCTCACGAAGTCCGTACTGCCCCACCTGTCGCGCTCTGTCAGCAGCAGCGTCGTGATCAGGAATCCGGAGATCACGAAGAAGAGATCGACACCGAGCCAACCACCCGGTAGTGCTTGGTTGGCGCCGTGGAAGGCGATCACAGCGATGACAGCGACAGCCCGCAGTCCGTCCAGCGCCGGGCGGTATGAGAGTGACGAGACACGGCCTGACCCGCGTTCTCCCGTCACGGGGCCAGACGCTACCTCACGCGTCCCGAACTGTATCGTCGCAGCATGACCGGGACGGACGCGAACACCCGTGTGGTGCGCACACTCAGCACTGGCAGCAAGGTCTGCCTACTGCTCGCCCTCCCGTTCCTGGTCACTGCCGCGTACTTCTATTTCACCCCGATCGTGGTCCAGCTCGGGGGCACGAGGCTGTTCTCCTGCGGGAGCCGGTTCAACCCGCCGACCGACGCGTTCGACCTGAGTCAGTGTGCCGACGTGTACGGGCTCTACGGTGCACGATCCGGCTCATTCCTCGCCGTGGGCCTGCTCATTGCCGTTGTGGGTGTTGGGCTCTTCGGATTCGGTGCGAGAGTGGACGAGCAGGCTGAGCGCGTCTCCGCGCCATCGCCGTGACTGCCAGCAGCACGGTTCCCCGCGCCGGCATGATCAGACACTCCACCCGACGCAACTGCCAGGCGCCGCGTTCGAGCAACGGAACGAGTAGTTGATGCAGTTCGTCCTCTTGGCCGGAGGCCTAGGCACGCGCTTGAAGGGCACTATCCCGGAAAGAGTGCCCAAGCCAATGGCACTCGTCGCGGGGCGACCCTTCCTCGAACGCATCCTGGACATCGCGGTGGGCTCCGGATGTGAGGAGGTAGTACTCCTCCTGGGACATCAGTCATCGGTCATCATTGATCACTTCGGCCCTGTGTACCGCGGTTTACCTATGCGGTACGTGGTCGAAGAGACGCGATTGGGGACGGGTGGCGCGATCCGCCATGCGATTGACGTTCTCGCGGAGCGATTCATACTCCTCAACGGCGACACCTATGCGGAAGTCGACTTCCGTGCGCTGATGTCGCATCTGGATGACGGGCCGCTCGCTGTGACCCTCACACCCGTCGCCGATGCTGGTCGATTCGGTACCGTCGCGGTCGAGAACGAGCGCGCGGTTCGTTTTGTCGAGAAGGGCGTCAGCGGCCCCAGCCTGGTCAACGCTGGGATCTACGCCTGCACACGGGAATTGTTGGAGGCACTGCCGCCGGCACGACCGTCGTCGTTCGAGTTGGACGTGCTGGAAGCACGACTGCCTGAGTTGAGGCCCAGATTCGAGCTCACGACCAGCGCGTTCTTCGACATCGGTGTTCCCGAGGACTATGCGAGGGCCAACGACTACTTCGCCCACGACAAGTCCGCCAACGAAGGGTAGTCCGCGGCAGGTGCTCGCGTAAGGAGCGATCGTGCCTGCAAACTCAAGCCGCTGCCGACTGAGGGGCAACGTCTCCGGAGGGACCCTCAGGTCAGTTGGTCGTCCCGTAATCGATGCTGACGGGCTGCGACACGTCGGTCGGCGACTGGCCACTGGCGCTGGTCTGCGCGTTCACCAGACCCACGATGGTGACGACGGCTACGACGCCGCCAGCGATCAAGCTGCCACCGGTGGCGACTAGTGATGTGGTTCCCACGATTCAGGCCCTCCCTGGACTCGCGGTGAACTCTAACAGCGACTTTGTCATTTCGCGGTATCGGTCGACAGTTCGTCGCGAGCCGGCGCCCGTGGCCGACGGGGGCCATGCCGAGCGAGACCTCGAGCAGCGTCGAGCAGACCACCCAGGAGCAGGCTGGCGAAGGCCAGCCAGGCCCCGAACACGGCCACCGACCAGCTCGACGGGACTGCCGCTTCGGACGGCCGCGACAGCTGTTGCACCAACAGATCAGGTCCCCCGAGGAGCGTCGTACCGGTCACCTCTGGGGCGGGCCCGGCGGCCACCTCGGTCACCACGAACCCGATCCCGAGATCCGCCAACCCCGCGGCGCGTGCGTCGGGCGTGGACCGTGCCAGCACTGCTGTGACCTCACGCACCAGCGGGTCCTCTCCCGCAACCCGCCTGCCCGAGACGAGCAGTTCGTCGCTGGCCACGAAGTCAGGCGCCAGGAAGCGGCCCACAGGGTCCAGCACCTTGTGCCCGTCGTTCCACTCGGGCTGGCGATAGCTGCTGAACGGCAGCAGCAGAACGTCGCCGTCGGCCCCGGCGTCGACCTGGTCGTCGATGACGCTCCGGGCCTGCGAGAAGTCCTCGGGGTACTGTGCGGCGCTCAGCCGGCCCGAGATGCCGAAGGCTGCGTCCGGCATCGTCGCCACCGGCAACAACACGAGCACGATCACCAAACCCGGTCGCGCCGCCTCGGGCAGACGGGACAGCAGCCGCGCGGCGCCGTACCCGCCGGCTGCTGCGAGCAGTGGGGCGCACAGCGCGAGGATCCGGGAGCCGTCACGCAGGAGCCCGGCGCCCGGCACGTGCCCCACCAGCCAGGCCATCTGGTCCGGCAGCGCCCAGGTCAGTACGGCGAGCCCCCAGCCCACCCCCCAGCAGCACGCGAGGGCAAGAGTGTCGCGGCGGCCGAAGCGCCGTCCCAGCTCACCGATGCCACCGACGACCAGGACGAGGACACCCACCAGGGCCACCCAGGCGAGTGGACTGGTGCGTGATCCGGGGACGACCTCCGCGTTCCAGATGCCTCCCAGACCGAGTGCCGCGAGCGGTGCCGGCAGGGAACCCTCACCGCGAAGGCCGAACAGCCGGGCACCGTCAGGATCCGTGAGCGCGGTGGAGGCGTGCAGCAGGCCGGCGACCAGCCATGGCGCGTTGGCGGCCGCCAGCAGAAGTGCGACCGCTACCCACCGGCGCAGTGCCCGATTTCCCAAGGGCACCAGCGCGAAGGCCACCAGCGCGATCGCGGTGGTCAACCCCGCACTCGCACTCAGGCTGGCGAGCGGGACCAGGAACCACAACCGTGCCGGTATCCGACCGCTGCGGCGCCAGTCCCGGGCACCCTCGATCACCCACGGGAGGGCGGCGTAGGCGATCAGCACCGGCCAGTGGCCGATGACTAGCCGCTCCGCCACGAACGGGTTCCACTGGTAGAGGGTCACCGCCACCAGCCGGGCCGCCAGTGAGCTCGGGTCCGTGAGTCTGGCGGCTCCGATGCCACCGAGCACGAGCACACCGAGGAGCATCAGCTTCTGCAGCACCATGCCCGGGATGATCTCGTCGAGAACCGCGACTACGGCGTCGGAGGGCACGGCACGTGGCAGCCCGGAGCCCAGGCCCAGGAAGTCGCCACGCAGCGCCAGGTCCGGCACCCAGACCATGTCGTAGCTCAGGACGTAGCCCGGGGCCAGGGCAGGACCGAGCATCAGCAGCGCGAGCACGAGCGCCCACACCCGAGGGAGCAGCACGCGACCACGGGTCACTGCTGGCCTCCCTCTCCTCGATGTCTCGGGTCCGATCCAACCACCCACTGCTGCGGCCCGCTCCACCACGACGCCGTACCCTCGCCGATGTGAGGGAGCGCCGTCGGAGTCTGCAGGCCGGAACGGCGATCGCGGCAGCAATCGGTGTCATGAACGTGACGACCTACGGCTACCAGATGCTCGCGGCCCGACTCCTCGGCCCTGAGCCGTACGGCGCCTTCGCCGCTGTGATGAACGTGTTGATCGTGATCACGGTGATTGCGCTCGCGCTGCAGGCCAACGCGGCGCGCCGAATCGCTGCGGCACCAGCCGACGCACACGCGGTCGAGGACGCCATTCGCAGGGTCGGCCGGCAGGCAGCCCTCGGCCTTGCCGCGTTGAGCTTCCTGGCCGCGCCGCTGATCAACTCGGTGCTTCGACTCGACAGCCTGATGACCGCGCTCCTCGTCGGATTGACCGCCGTCCCCCTGACCTTGATGGGCTACCAGGCCGGCGTCCTCCAGGGTGAACGTCGCTGGCAGGCGCTCGGCCTGGTCTACGTCTCCGCGGGGGTACCGCGCCTGATCGTGGGCACCGCACTGCTGCTGTGGAACCCGTCGCCGTTCTGGGCCGTCGCGGGCGTGACCATCGGCTCCTGGGCACCGGTGGTCGTCGCCGCGCTCGTGCTCCGTCGTCCTCGCGACAGGCGCAACCATGCCGCGGCAGTGCACGCGTCCCGCGACGTGTGGCGCGAGACGCTGCGCAACTCGCACGCGCTGCTCGCCTACTTCGCGTTGGCCAACGCCGACGTGGTGCTTGCCCGCAACGTGATGCACCCGCAGGAAGCGGGCCTCTACGCCGCTGGACTGATCATGACCAAGGCGGTGCTGTTCCTGCCCCAGTTCGTCGTGGTGCTGGCCTTCCCCTCGATGGGGCAGGCGGAGTCGCGCAGACGGGTGCTGGTGACCAGCCTGGGAGCCGTGGCCGTGATCGGGGCCGTGGTCGCCGCTGGCGTCAGCGTGCTCTCCGGTCTGGCGATGGTCTTCGTCGGCGGGGCGCAGTACTCCCCCGTACAGGGTTCGCTGTGGAGGTTCGCAGTGCTCGGCGCGGTGCTGGCGATGCTGCAGCTCGTCGTCTACAGCGTGCTCGCACGCCAGGCCAGCCGATCCGTCCTCCTGGTGTGGGTCGGCCTGCTCACGGTGCTCGCGCTGGGCAGCCGGACCGACACCTTCGCATCGCTGCTCGAGGTCGTCGTCCTCACCGACCTGACCTTGTTGGTCACCCTGATAGCGATCAGCCTGTGGCGGCTGCGGACACCGACCCCAGAGGACTCAGTGGGCGGCAGCGTGCCAGCTGGCACCGGTGCCGACAGAGACGTCGAGGGAGACGCTCAGCTCGGCCGCTGAGGCCATCTGCTCGCGGACCAGCACCTCGAGGGTCTCCCGCTCCCCCTCGGCGACCTCGAAGACGAGCTCGTCGTGCACCTGCAGCAGCATTCGCGAGGCCAGCCCCTGAGCCGTCAGAGCGCGGTCGACGTTGAGCATCGCCACCTTGATGATGTCGGCTGCCGAGCCCTGGATCGGAGCGTTCAGGGCCATCCGCTCGGCCATCTCGCGGCGCTGGCGGTTGTCGCTGGTCAGGTCGGGCAGATAGCGCCGACGGCCCAGGATGGTCTCGGTGAAACCGGTGCGACGGGCCTCATCGACGATGCCGCCGAGGTAGTCACGCACTCCGCCGAAGGTCTCGAAGTACTCGTCCATCAGTCCCCGGGCCTCGCCTGTGTCGATGCGCAGCTGCTGGGAGAGACCGTAGGCCGAGAGCCCGTAGGCGAGGCCGTAGTTCATCGCCTTGATCTTGGCACGCATCTCCGGGGTCACCTCGGCAGGCTCGACTCCGAATACCCGGGCCGCGGTCACGGAGTGGAAGTCGTGCCCCGAGCGGAACGCGGCGGTGATGCCCTCGTCCTCGGAGAGATGGGCCATGATCCGCATCTCGATCTGCGAGTAGTCGGCCGTCAAGAGCTCGGTGTAGCCGCTTCCGACCACGAATCCCTCACGGATGCGACGCCCGGCTTCGGTGCGCACGGGGATGTTCTGCAGGTTGGGGTCGGTGCTGGACAGTCGCCCGGTCGCAGCAATCAGCTGGTTGTAGGTGGTGTGGATGCGACCGTCCTCGGCCACCGTCTTGAGCAGACCCTCCACGGTCTGACGCAGACGGATCACGTCGCGGTGTCGCAGGAGGTGGGCGAGGAAGGGGTGCTCGTTCTTCTCGAACAGTCCCTGCAGGGCGTCGGCGTCGGTGGTGTAGCCGGTCTTGGTGCGCTTGGTCTTCGGCATGCCGAGCTCGTCGAACAGCACGACCTGGAGCTGCTTGGGCGAGCCGAGGTTGATCTCCTTGCCGATCACGGCATAGGCCTCGTCGGCCGCCTCGCGGACACTGGCGCCGAACTCCGCCTCGAGGTCGGAGAGCAGGTCGTGGTCGACGGCGATCCCGATCTGCTCCATCCGGGCGAGTACGTCGATCAGCGGCAGCTCCACCCCGGTCAGCAGTCCCGTGCCCCCCCGACCCTCGAGCTCCTCGTCGAGCGCAGCGGCAAGATCGAGCACCGCACTCGCGTGCAGCATCGCCGTCTCGCTGCTGGTGTCTCCGTCGTCGCCGTCGATCCCGTCGAGACTGAGCTGGCCGTCGTCGCTGGCGCCCTGCCGCAGCTCTCGTTTGAGGTAGCGCACGGTGAGGTCGGCGAGGTCGTAGGAGCGCTGGTCCGGACGGGCGAGGTAGGCCGACAGTGCCGTGTCGCGGTCGAGTCCCCGCAAGGGCCAACCGCGCGCGGCCAGGGCCAGCATCGGACCCTTCGCGTCGTGGAGGACCTTGCGTCGCTCCGGATCGCCGAACCAGCTCATGAGGGCGGCATCGTCCTCGGGGGTGACGTCGTCCACAACGACATGGGCGGCAACTCCCGCACCCGTCGCGAGGGCCAGCCCACGGACGTCGCCGGTGCCGGCACGCCAACTGCCCTCGAGGTGGACCCCCACACGCTCGGAGTGGTGCGCGTGCTCCTCGAGCCAGTCGGCCACGGCACCGGGAGGCAGTCGGGACGACTGCAGCGCGAAGCCCGTCTCGTCGATGTCCTCGACCGACTCCAGGGTCTCGAAGAGCCGCTCGCGCAGCACGCGGAACTCCAGGCCGTCGAAGAGGGTGTGCACCTCGTGCCGGTCCCAGGGCTGACGCTGGAGCTCCTCCGGAGTTCGCTCGAGGTGCAGGTCGCAGATCAGCGCGTTCAGTCGGCGGTTGCGCAGGACGTCATCGAGATGCGCGCGCAGGCTCTCCCCGGCCTTGCCGGTCACCTCCTCGGCACGGTTGATCACGTTGTCGAGGCCGTCGTAGGTGTTGATCCACTTGGCGGCAGTCTTCGGACCCACCCCGGGGATGCCGGGAAGGTTGTCGGAGTCCTCACCGACGAGTGCCGCCAGCTCGGGGTAACGGTGCGGCGGGACGCCGTACTTCGTCTCGACGGCCTCCGGCGTCATCCGTGCCAGCTCCGAGACGCCGCGCATCGGGTAGAGCACGGTCGAGTGCGGTGTCACCAGCTGCAGCGAGTCACGGTCGCCAGTGAGGATCAGCACGTCGAACCCTGCCGCCAGAGCCTGCGTCGACAGGGTCGCGATGATGTCGTCGGCCTCGAAGCCATCCATCTCCAGGTGCGGGATGCGCAGGGCGTCGAGCACCTCCTGGATCAACGGCAGCTGGCCGGAGAACTCCACCGGAGTCTTGTTGCGCTTGGCCTTGTACTCGGGGTACTGCTCGAGGCGGAACGTCTGCCGTGACTTGTCGAAGGCAACCCCGACGTGGGTGGGCACCTCGTCGCGCAGCACGTTGATCAACATCGAGGTGAACCCGTAGACGGCGTTGGTGGGCTGGCCAGTGGTGGTCGAGAAGTTCTCCACCGGCAACGCGAAGAAGGCGCGGTAGGCAAGAGAGTGCCCGTCCAGGAGGAGCAGGCGGGGACGACCGGACGCAGTGGCGGCAGCAGACGACTCAGGCACGGATTCGACCCTAACGGGTGCCACTGACCAGCAGGCAGGTGCGGTTCGTCCGACGCCGCCATCGGGGGCTCGGCTGCAGTCGGGCACAGTTGGGCCCATGAGCAACCAGCACCCTGAATCCGGCTCCGCGTCCGAGAGCGCACTGGAGGAGTACCAGCGGCTGATGCCCGACGGCATGGGCGCCCTGAACACCAAGATGGGCATCGAGCTGATCGAGGTCAGTTCCCAGCGGGTCGTCGGAACGATGCCGGTCGACGGCAACACCCAGCCCTACGGTCTGCTGCACGGCGGGGCCTCGGTCGTGCTGGCCGAGACGCTGGGCTCGGTGGGGTCAGCGCTGCACGGCATGCCCGACCGGCTCTCGGTCGGCGTCGACATCAACGCCACCCACCACCGTTCCGCCACGAGCGGGATCGTCACCGGCACTGCGACAGCGGTCCACCTCGGTCGGAGCATGGCCAGCTACGAGGTCGTGATCACCAACGAGGACGGCAAGCGCGTGTGCACGGCCCGCATCACCTGCGCACTGCTCCCCGCGGAGAGGTACGCCGGACCGCCGGCCTGACCATCAGTCGGGCAGGGCCATCCATCGGTGGCTCAGCGGAGGAAGACCTACTCGGTGCCTTCACGCCGACGCATCGAACGGCGTTGCGCCAGCACCTGGACGAGGTGGCGGTTGCCGCCGTGGGCCGAACGCCCACGATCACTGCTGAGCTTCTTGCGCAGGGCCGCCGTGGTGGTGTGGCGCACGTGGGCCATCGGTGCCAGCCCGAGGCGCGCCAGGAAGCGGTTCGTGTCGCGGGCGGGGTCGGAGATGGCGGTGATCTGCGCGACGTCCTTCTCCTCCGCCCAGGAGACGGCGGCCTCCATCAAGGCGTGCCCATAACCGCGCCGCCGGTGTTGCGGATCGACGAGAAGGAACGAGGTGTGCAACGCGCTCTCGAGGACCAGCGGCGAGATCGGGCCCCGCGTGAGCTGCACGGCCGCGACGATCTCACCCTCGACCTCCGCGACGAGCATCCGGGAGTCGGGTTCTGCCACGAGCGTGGCCAGCGCGTTCTCGGCGTCGCTGATGCTCCGCGGCGAGGTGTCGTTGCTTCGCACGGTCACCGACCACAGCCCCAGCAGGGACTCGGCGTCGCTGGGGACGGCCTCCCTGATCTGCGGAGCCTGACGTGGCATGCACACTCCTGTTGTCGAGCGAGAGCACCGGGCGTGGTGGGCGAAGCGATCTGTGAAATCTTAACGGTGTCGCTGGTCAAGGATATGGGGGCACCGGTGATCGCGGTGCCGAACGGGCGAGGTCACCGCTGCCGGACGCCGCCGAGGCTGGGATCGAGCCCGGCTCAGTCGCCCACCATCTGGGGACCGTGCTCGACCACCCCCTGCGCCACCTGGCGCATCGAGAGCCGCAGGTCCATCGCGGTCTTCTGGATCCAGCGGAACGACTCCGGCTCGCTGAGCCCCAGGCTCGCCTGCAGGACACCCTTGGCCCGGTCCACCAGCTTGCGCGTCTCCAGTCGCTCACCGAGGTCGGCCACCTCCGACTCGAGCTGGCGCAGCTCGCCGAAGCGGCTCACCGCCATCTCGATGGCCGGCACCAGGTCGGACTTGTCGAAGGGCTTGACCAGGTAGGCCATGGCACCGGCGTCTCGGGCTCGTTCGACGAGGTCGCGTTGGCTGAAGGCGGTGAGGATGACGACCGGCGCGATCCGTCGCCCAGCGATCTGCTCGGCGGCAGCGATGCCGTCCAGGCGTGGCATGCGTACGTCGAGGATCACCAGATCTGGCCGGAGCTCGAGGGCCAGCTCGACGGCGCGCAGCCCGTCCTCGGCCTGACCGACGACGTCGTAACCCTCCTCGACCAGCATCTCGGCAAGGTCCATGCGGATCAGCGCCTCGTCCTCGGCGATGACGACGCGGCGCGCAGCCGGGTCCCGGGGCGCGAGCGGGTCGGAGACTTGACTCTGGTTCACGACCGACCACGTTAGCCGTCGAGAGGCTCAGGTAGCCTGCTGCCTGCCTCGCCCCGGTAGTCCAACGGCAGAGACAATGGTCTCAAACACCATCCAGTGTGGGTTCGAATCCCACCCGGGGTACCACCTTCAGCTCTCTCCACCTCGCAAGACGCGTCGTACTCCCACCACTTCGGTGAACCTGTTTAGACCAGTTGCACCCCGATGTCTCGAGTGGGACACGATGACGTGGCGTGCTTGACACTTATGTCCGGTGCGACCAGCCTGCGAGCACCGGACTCGCCCGAGGCTCGGAATCGCGTGGCCCGCAAGGGCCCCGGCAACGGAGGAAAGTGCATGCGGACTCGCCCCCTGGCGAAGCTTGCTGTGGTCGGCCTGGTGAGCGCTATCGCGCTGACCGGCTGTGGCAGCTCCAGTGACAACAACAAGGACGGCGGCGGCCTCAGCGGTGGTGGAGGTGGCGGCAACAGCAGCGACACCTACTCGATCGCGTTCCAGGGTCCCCTCTCCGGTGACAACCAGCAGCTGGGCATCAACGAGGTGAACGGCGTCGAGCTGGCCATCGAGGAAGCCAACAAGAAGGGCGACCTGGGGTTCACCCTCAAGCTGCTCAAGGCAGACGACATCGGCGATCAGTCCAAGGCACCTTCGGCCGCGGCCCAGGTTCTTCAGGACTCCAGCGTGGTCGGTGTCGTCGGCCCCGCGTTCTCCGGCCCGACCAAGGCTGTCGCACAGACCTACGGTGACGCCAACATGGGCATGATCAGCCCGTCGGCGACCAACCCCGACCTGAGCAGCCAGGGCTTCCCCACCTTCCACCGGGTCGTACCGGCCGACAACATCGAAGGGGTCCAGGCAGCCGACTGGCTGGCCAAGAAGGGCAAGAAGGTCTTCGTCATCGATGACCTCAGCGAGTACGGCAAGGGTGCCTCCGACGTGGTCCGCGCCCAGCTGAAGAAGACTGGCATCGACGTCATCTCCGAGGGCGTGGACGCCAAGACCGACGACTACGGCCCGATCGCGAGCCAGGTCGCCCGGTCCGGCGCCCAGGCCATGTTCTACGGCGGGTACGACGCCCAGGCGGTCAAGCTGGCCAAGGCACTCAAGGCGGCCAACTACAAGGGCATCGCCATGGGTGGCAACGGCGTGAAGTCCAGCGTCTTCTCCGACGGTGCCAAGGCCGCCGGCGACGGCTGGTTCTTCTCCTGTGGCTGCCTCGACGCCGTCACGGCTCCCGGAGCCAAGGACTTCACGGCTGCTTACAAGGCCAAGTTCCAAGACGACCCGTCGACGTACTCCCCCGAGGCCTACGACGCCACCAACGCGATGATCGAGGCCATCAAGGCCGCGAAGGCATCGGGTTCGGTGACCCGCGAGGCAGTGGCCAAGGCGATCAACAGCCTGGACTACAAGGGCATCACCACTACCATCAAGTTCCAGGCCAACGGTGAGCTCGAGGAAGCCTCGCAGGTGATCAACCTGTTCGAGCAGAAGGACGGCGCCATCGTCGTCGTCGGCGACATCAGGGACCAGAGCTGATCAACGCGTGACCTGACCAACGCATGACACAGTGCGGTGC
>JBDSBU010000268.1:0-6065 GCA_039921445.1 Marmoricola sp.
GCGCGAGCGACGCGGCGTACATCCGCAAGGTCATCGACACCCAGCGCAAGCTCGAGCTCGGCTCGCGCGCCGTGCTGCTGTTCTCGCTGTTCCCGCCGGCGTGGCTCGTCGGCACCGCCGGCCTGAGCGTCGCCAAGATCCTGGAGAACATGGAGATCGGCCACAACGTCATGCACGGTCAGTGGGACTGGATGCGTGACCCGAAGATCCACTCCACCACCTGGGAGTGGGACAACGCCTCCCCCTCCGAGCAGTGGAAGCACTCGCACAACGAGCTGCACCACAACTTCACCAACGTGGTCGGCAAGGACAACGACCTCGGCTACGGCATCATGCGGGTCGACGAGGACCAGCGCTGGCACCCCGTCTACCTCGCGCAGCCGCTGTGGAACTTCATCAACGCCTGCTTCTTCGAGTACGGCATCGCTGCCTACGACCTCGAGATCGGCAAGCACATCAAGCGCAAGACGCTGAAGTCCGACGCCTTCAAGGCACGCGCCAAGATCACGCTCGCCAAGATCCGGCGCCAGGCCACCCGCGACTACGTCGTACACCCGATCCTGTCGGGTCCCTCGTTCCTGAACACGATCGCGGCCAACTTCACCGCCAACATGGTCCGCAACCTGTGGACGCACTCGGTGATCATGTGCGGTCACTTCCCCGAGGGCGTCCAGACCTTCGAGAAGAAGTCGATCGAGGGCGAGACCAAGGGTGACTGGTACGTGCGCCAGATGCTCGGCTCGGCGAACATCTCCGGCTCCAAGGCGATGCACCTGATGACCGGCAACCTGTCCTTCCAGATCGAGCACCACCTCTTCCCGGACCTGCCGAGCAACCGTTACTCCGAGATCGCCCCCAAGGTGGAGGCCCTCTTCGAGCGCTACGGCCTGACCTACACGAGCGGCTCGCTGCCGCGCCAGGTGGCCTCCGCCTGGCACAAGGTGATCCGCCTCGCGCTGCCCAACGACTTCCTGGGCGCCAACGCCACCCCGACCGCCGCCCCTGAGCGCGACGAGGCTGCACTCGCCGCCTGAGGCGCTGCGTCTGGCCAGACCGTCCGAGGTCCGAAGGCACCACTCTCCTTAACGAGGGTGGTGCCTTCGGCTTCTCCATGCCCTTCGCCGCTGGGCTGGGCGGCTGGGCGGCTGGCTGGGCGGGCGGCTGGCTGGTCGGCTGGGCGGCCGGTGGTACTCAAACCGGCGAATGTGGCGCGCGTGACACACGCGGCGATCACCGGCCCCACCCGCGACATTTGCAGGTTTGGCTACGCCGTACGCCGCCTCCAGGGCTCGTGCGAAGCGCGTCGACCCGCGGAGGTCGGGTAGCGACACCACCGGGCAGTGGCGTGGCGTCGCGAGGCCGTGCCCCACCTTGAGTGGGGTGGGTTGCCGAAAACGGGCGAGACCGAGGTGCTTCAGCTGTTCGTAGCCAAACCTGCGAATGTCTCGCATGCGTCGCACGTGGCGAACATGGGCCCCACCCGCGACATTTGCAGGTTCGGCTACGCGAACCACCCGGTTCGACTAAGCGAACCACCCCGGTTCGGCTACGCAAACCACACACCAGGCTGGGGTATGCGCACCACGCCCGGCCGGTCCCGTCCGCCGTGCCGGTTCAGCTGTGCCGGCCCCACTGTCACGTCGTACGCCGCGTCAGGGCCGTCCGAGACGCTCGCAGGCCGCGTGACACGCTGGTTGACATGGAGATCAGCGACGCGGAGTTCGAGGAGCTCGTCGCTGTGGCACTGGACGGGATCCCGCCCGAGCTCGCCGGCCTGATCGACAACGTGGTCGTCCTCGTGGAGCCCGAGCCCCCGGCGCAGGACCCGGACCTGCTCGGGCTCTACGACGGCATTCCGCTGACCGAGCGGGACACCTCCTACACCTTCGCTCCTCCGGACCGGATCTTCATCTTTCGCGGCCCCCTGACCCGGATGTGCGAGTCCCAGGAGCAGCTCGTCGAGGAGGTGCGGATCACCGTGGTGCACGAGATCGCCCACCACTTCGGAATAGACGACGCGGCACTTCACGACCTCGGGTACGCCTGAGATCCGCCCTCCCCTACACTTGCCACGTCGTTCTACGGATCGGCGGGCCCCCATCGTCTAGTGGCCTAGGACGCTGGCCTTTCACGCCGGTAGCACGGGTTCGAATCCCGTTGGGGGTGCGGATTTCAAAGCTGACCGGGTCATGGGTTAGCATTCCGTGGCTTCGCTTCCGGGCGAGGAACACGAAAGAAACACAGCAGCATCGAGGCCCCGTAGCGCAGTTGGTTAGCGCGCCGCCCTGTCACGGCGGAGGCCGCGGGTTCGAGTCCCGTCGGGGTCGCAAGAGAGTGAAGGCCTCTCGACACACACGTGTCGAGAGGCCTTTCCTCGTTTCCGGAGGGGTTCACCAGATGTCGGGTCCCACCCGCGGCTTCGCGCCCTCGGAGGCCTTCCGGTAACATTCCCCGCGCCTCCTGGAAACAGGGGTCACGCTGAGTCGCAGGTCTTCGGACCAGTTCCACAGCGTGCGGCCAGGTAGCTCAGTTGGTACGAGCGTCCGCCTGAAAAGTGGAAGGTCCGCGGTTCGACCCCGCGCCTGGCCACCACAGGAAAAACCGCAGGCCGGGCCACAAGCCCGGCCTGCGGTTTCACTTCGTCCCGAGGCCAACCAGCTCAGTCGGCGATCTGGAGCGCCTTGACCTCGTCACGCGCTGCGAGGACCGCAGCGTGCTGCCGGCTCACGACCTCACGGAAGCCGGAGCTGAGGTCCTGCTCGAGCGCCTTCTCGTACTCAGAGACCGCGTGGTCCTCACCGGTCACTGCGGCTCCGAGGACGCGACCTGCGTCGTCGCCGGTCAACGCGTCCTTCAGAGAGATCCACCCGCGGTGCAGGGCCGCAGCGACGGTCCCGCTCTCGTCGACGTCGTCGCCGTACTCGTGGCCGAGCTCGACGATCTCACTTCGGAAGCCGGCGCGCTGCTGGGAGAGGCGTTCCAGCGTCGTGGCCCACTCGGGGCGGTCGCTGTCCCGCAGCTGCTTCGCGGCGGCGGTGAAGCCCCGCTCGCCGTCCTGAAGCGTCTCGACCAGTTCCTTGGCGGCCTTTGCGTCGTCCGACATGTTTGCTCCTTCTTGGTGGGTGCTGACTCCGGAGGTCGTACCCGCCAGGGCAGGCGGCTAACAATGACGACCGACCGTTCGTCCCATCCGTCCCAATTCCTCCATTTCCCTGCTAAAACGGACCAAGCGGGCGCACGCTGTATCGAAAGCAGGTCACGTCGACACCAGGAGAGCCTCATGGGCGCACAATCAGCTGCCGGAGATGCCCAGCGAGACGTCTTTGTGCTCTCCGGCGGAGCGTCGAGGGGCGCCGTCCAGGTGGGCATGATGGAGGTGCTCCTCGAGCACGGCATCGTGCCTTCTGCGCTGGTGGGCACCTCGGTGGGAGCCCTCAACTCGGCGTTTCTGGGCTGGCAGACCGACCTGGACCGGGTCCGAGAGCTCCGTCAGCGGTGGCTGCGCCTGGGCACCCGCGACATCTTCCCCGGTGGAACGCTGGCCCGGGTCGGGCACCTGGTGCGACAGAAGCCCTACCTGTTCTCCTCCGAAGCCCTGCGCCGGCTGATCCTGGAGTGGGTGCCGACCACCCAGCTCGAGGACCTGCCCACGCCGGTCCGAGTGGTCACCACCCCCCTGGCCAGCGACACGGCCGTCTACCACCGGCACGGCAACCTCGTCGACCTGCTGCTCGCCTCTGCCGCCGTGCCGGCCGTGTTCTCGCCGGTGACCTTGCCTGCCAGCTGCGGCTACCCCGGAGCGCACGTCGACGGCGGCGTCGCCGACCTGGTCCCGATCAGCGGTGCCGCCGACCTTGCCCCGACCCGGGTCTTCGTCCTCGACGCCAGCGTTCCGGCCCGAGCCCCGCGCGGTCGTACGCCGATCGACATCCTGGTCGCCAGCCTCGGGGTGGCCATGCGGGTGCGCCCCCAGCCCGACCTCGGATCCGGTGTCGCGGTGCATCGGATCACCACGGCCGACCTCGGCGTGAAGATGACCGACTTCTCGCGGACTGCCGACCACATCGCCGACGGGCGCTCGGCCGCGATGGCGCTGCTGACACAGCTCGCTGCGCCGGTCCCTGCCGTCTGAGCAAAATTCAGCAGCCACGCGAGAACCAAATCGCGTGCAGGTGACTCCAACAGGTGTAGGAACACCCGAGAAGGAGACCACCATGAACCGCACCACCGCCGCAGCACTGATCGCCGCAGGAGTCGTCGGGCTCGTCGGAGGGACCGTCTCCGCGGTCGTCCGCGGCGACCACTCGCCCGGCACCGGCGGCCCTTCCACAGCGCCCACCACCAGGAGCGAGCAGCCCCAGCCCGCCGCCACGGTCTTGTACGCCGGCGATGGCAAGGTCGTGGACGGGAAGCGCACGATCACCTGGACGGCGCCCCACCAGACGCCCACGAAGCTCGTCCGGACCTCCACCGGCTACCTGCTCAGCTTTGCCACCAGCCCCCAGGAGCCCGCCTTCGAGCTGTGGGCGGTCGACACCGAGGGTCAGTCCACCCTGGTCGCCAAGGTCGCCGGCACATGGGACCTCGACGCCACGAAGTCCAGGATCGTCGGAAGCGACCTCGAGAGCGGGAAGGTCATCGTCTGGTCGCTCGAGGGCACCGCGGAGGCGACCTGGCGCCTGTTCACCGGACGTCACTCGCCGGTCTGGGTCGGCGAGCGCGTGATGGTCAGTCCGGTGCTGCGCAACGGCACCCTGCCGCAGCTCTTCTGGGACCCGGCCACTGAGAAGCAGACCACCACGCGCAACGTCGGGTTCTCCAACCTGACCAGCTCCCCCGACCAGTTGCTGGCGGGCGGGCAGGTCGATTCCGAGGGTGCGGGCTCCAACAACGAGGGCAACTACTGCCTGGCCTCCCAGAAGGTGGGCGACACATCCGGGGCCAACCAGTGGTACACCTGCGACTGGCGAAGCAACGTCGACGGCGTGCAGTACAGCCCCGACTCCGCGAAGGTGATGGCGATCCCCGCCCAGAGCGACGGCTTCGGCCCCGGCGTATTCGGCGTCTTCTCGGCGACCGATGGTCCGAAGGCCGGAGTCTCGGAGATCAAGGCACCCGGCCCGACGCTGGGGGCGGAGTGGCTCGACGAGGGCCACCTGGTGGTCTACGGCGCGAGTGACTACAACCTCGATGACAAGACGGCGATGGTGATCAGGACCTGCGACCTGTCGGGCAAGTGCGCCGAGGTCGCTCACGGCGCCGAAGGCGAGAAGCTCGTCGTCGCCAGCACCACGTGAGCACCCCTGGAGCCGATGTGACCGCTGTGCAGCTAGTCGCCCACCCGCAGCAGGGGGCGCACGAAGCTGCGCGCGTGGTGGATCCGGGACTTCACCGTCCCGAGCGGCAGCTCCAGCAGCCGGGCGATCTCGTTGTAGTCCAGCTCGTTGACATCGCGCAGCACCAAGGGCTCCACGAGATCGGGGTGCTCCCGGGCCAGAGCCTCGAGAGCCTCGAGCAGGTCGAGCCTGCTGCCGGCGATCACGCTGGTCGTGCGCGGGTCGACGGCGGCCGGCAGCTCGGCTGCCGGCTGCTCGGAGGAGCGCCGCTTCAAGGTTCGGTACGTCGTTCGCGCGCTGTTGCTCGCCACCGAGTGCAGCCAGGTGGTGAACCGGCTGCGGCCCTCGAACCGGGTGATGTGCCGGGCCACTGCGAGGAGCGCGTCCTGGGTGGCCTCCTCGGCGTCCTGCGGGTGCAGCAGCATCCGTCCGACGATGCGCTTGACCCGCGGCTCGACGGCCGCAAGCAGCTCGTGCAGCGCGGCGTGGTCACCGGTGGCCGCCGCCCGCGCCAGCTCCTCGAGCGCCCCGGGCTCCGGTGATGAGTTCCCTGCCACCGTCGGCCTCCTCGGCGCGTCGAGCCAGCCTGTCTGTCGGGCACAATACCGATGTGTCCCTTCCCCAGCGTCTCGGTCGACTGCAGCAGGTCGAACGCATCGGAGCGGGCGGGTTCGCCACGGTGTGGCGCTACTACGACGAGGAGCTCGACTCCGACGTCGCGGTCAAGGC
>JBDSBU010000269.1:0-12000 GCA_039921445.1 Marmoricola sp.
GCTGCACCGATGACGGTGCAGCCCCCTCGGGCTTGTGTCGTACGCCGCTGCGCTAGATCCGGTAGACGGTGAAGGCGAAACCCAGGTCGTCGGCGACCTGAGCCAGCGACTCGACCGACTCGGCCTCGGCGATCGTCGAGGCGAGCACCTCGGTGGCGATCAGCTCGCGGTGCTGCTCGATCGCTTCCCGGGTCTCGCCGGTGGCGTGCCAGCTGAGCGCGATCCTGTCGGAGACCTCGAACCCGTTGGCCTTGCGCGCCTCCTGGATCGTCCGGATCACCTCGCGCGCCAGCCCGGCCAGGCGCAGCTCAGCAGTGAGCTCGAGATCAAGGGCGACGGTCTCGCCCTGCTCGTTGACCACCGACCACCCTTCACGTGGGCGCTCGGAGATGATCACCTCGTCCGCGAGCACGTCGACCGGTGACCCGTCGAGCAGCACGCTCGCGCGCCCATCGGCTGCGAGGGCGGCGGCGAGCGCGGAGGCGTCCGCGGCTGCGATCGCCGCCGCGACCCGCGGCGTGTCCTTGGCGAAACGCTTGCCCAGCGCCCGGAAGTTGCCCTTGGCGCTGTGGTCGACGAGGTCGGCGCCGGCCCCTGAGAGAGGCTCGAGAGCGCCGATGTTGAGCTCCTCGGCGACCTCGTTGCGCAGCTCGGGGGAGAGCCTGTCGTGCGCAGTGGTCGCCACCAGTGCTCGACGCAGTGGCTGGCGGGTGCGCATCTTCGCGTCCGCACGGGCCGCCCGGCCGAGCTCGACGAGCCTTCGCGCGAGCGCCATCTGCTCACCGAGATCGGCATCGACCAGGCCCGGGTCGACGAGCGGCCACGATGCCAGGTGGACCGACTCGGGCAGCTCGGTCGAGGTGGAGGCGAAGACGTCGCGCCAGACCCGCTCGGTGACGAAGGGCGTCATCGGTGCCATCAGCAGCGTGACGGCGCGCAGGCACTCGTGCAACGTCGCCAGGGCAGCAGGTTCCCCGGCCCAGAAGCGCCTGCGCGAGCGACGTACGTACCAGTTGGACAGGTCGTCGACGTAGCTCGCCAGCAGGGTCCCCACCCGCTGGGTGTCGAAGCGCTCGTAGGCCTCGGTGACCTCCCCGACCAGGCGGTGTGCCTCGGAGAGGGCCCATCGGTCGAGGACCGGCCGGTCGGCGACCGCCGGCGCCTGGCTCTGAGGCGTCCAGTCCGCGAGATTGGCGTAGAGAACCTGGAAGGCGACGGTGTTCCAGTAGGTCAGCAGAACCTTGCGCACGGTCTCCTGGATCGTGCTGTGCCCGACTCGTCGAGCCGCCCACGGTGATCCGCCGGCTGCCATGAACCAACGCACGGCATCGGCGCCATGCTCGTCCATCAGCGGGATCGGCTCGAGGATGTTGCCGAGGTGCTTGGACATCTTGCGGCCGTCCTCGGCCAGGATGTGCCCCAGGCACAGGACGTTCTTGTAGGACGACTGCTCGAAGACCAGCGTGCCCACCGCCATCAGGGTGTAGAACCAGCCACGGGTCTGGTCGATCGCCTCGGAGATGAAGTCTGCCGGGTAGGCCTGCTCCAGCTGTGCGGCGGAGCCCTCGACGTGGGGGTAGCCCCACTGCGCGAACGGCATCGAGCCGGAGTCGAACCAGGCGTCGATGACCTCCGGGACACGACGTGCCACTGCGCCACAGGTGGGGCAGTCGAAGACGATGTCGTCGACGAAGGGCCGATGTGGGTCCAGGGCGGACTGGTCGGTCCCTGTCAGCTCCGTGAGCTCGCTGAGCGACCCGACGCAGATCTGATGGTCCTCGACGCAGCGCCAGATCGGCAGGGGGGTGCCCCAGTAGCGGCTGCGTGAGAGTGCCCAGTCGATGTTGTTGGTCAGCCAGTCGCCGTAGCGCCCGTGCTTGATCGTGGCGGGGAACCAGTTGGTCTTCTCGTTCTCGACCAGCAGGTCGTCCTTGATCTGGGTGGTTCGGACGTACCACGACGGCTGGGCGTAGTAGAGCAGCGCGGTGTGGCAGCGCCAGCAGTGCGGGTAGCTGTGCTCATAGGGCAGGTGCCGGAACAAGATGCCTCTACGGGTGAGGTCTTCGACCAGGTCGGTGTTCGCGTGCCGGAAGAACTGGCCACCGATCAGGCCGAGCTCGACGCTGAAGTGGCCTTGAGGGTCGATCGGGTTGACCATGGCCACCCCGTTGCGCCGGCAGGAGGCGAAGTCGTCCTCACCGAAGGCAGGGGACTGGTGCACCAGTCCGGACCCGTCCTCGGCGGTGACGTAGTCCTCGGTCACCACGAAGTGGGCGCGTGGGAGGTCGTCGCGGCCGTCGCTGCGCTCGGGCCACTCGATCAGGTCGAACGGTCGCTGGTAGGTCCAGCCGACCATGTCGGCGCCGGTGAACCGGTCCTGAACGGTCCAGCCCTCACCGAGGGCCTTGTCCACGAGCACCTCGGCGACGATCAGGGTCTGGCCGTCCTTGTGGGCGGTGACGTAGGTCAGCTCAGGGTTGGCTGCCACCAGGGCGTTGGAGACCAACGTCCATGGAGTCGTGGTCCAGATCAGCAGGTCGGCGCCGGGAGCCTCCGCTGTGGCGGCGTACGGGCCGGAGGTCAGCGGGAGCCGGACGTAGACCGATGGGTCGGTCACGGTCTCGTAGCCCTGGGCGAGCTCGTGGTCGGAGAGCCCGGTGCCGCAGCGGGGGCAGTACGGCGCGACTCGGTAGTCCTCCACGAGGAGGCCCTTGTCATGAATCGTCTTCAGCGCCCACCACACCGACTCGACGTACTCCGCGTCCATCGTGCGGTAGGGATCGCGCATGTCCAGCCAGCAGCCCATTCGCTCGGTCATCTGCTCCCAGAGGCCGACGTGGCGTTGGACCGACTCACGACAGTGGGCGTTGAACTCCGCGATCCCGAAGGCCTCGATGTCGGCCTTGCCGGAGAATCCGAGCTCCTTCTCCACGGCCAGCTCGACCGGCAGACCGTGGCAGTCCCAGCCGCCCTTGCGGTTGACCTGGTAGCCCTGCATCGTGCGAAAGCGGGGAAAGACGTCCTTGAAGGTCCGCGACTCGATGTGGTGCGTGCCGGGACGTCCGTTGGCCGTGGGCGGGCCCTCGTAGAAGGTCCAGGTCTGCGCACCCTCGTTGCGGGCCACGGACTTCTCGAAGATCTGCTCGGAGCGCCAGAACTCGAGGACCTCGCGCTCGAGGGCAGGCAGGTCGACCTGCGGGGGAACGGGGCGGTAACCAGTCACGACTGTCCTTCGTCTCAGGCGTTGCTGACGAAGGGACGAGGCCCGGCGTCCACCGGATCCCGCGGTACCACCCTTCTTGGCCGGACTGCTTCTCCGACCCACTCATGGGTGACCTCTCTCGAGGTCCACCGCAGCTGGGTCTAGTCCAGGCAGCAGCGGAGAACTGCTGCCTGTTTCTTCCAGCGACTCCGGGATGATCGTGCCCACTGCCGTGCCACCGGGCTCGCACCGTCCCCGACTCGCTCATGGCCGTGCAGGTGGGTACTGGTCCCCTCCACGCCTTGCGGTGGCACAAGTGTGCCAGAAGTACGAGGCTCACCCGGTACGTCGGGTTGAAGGGACTGTGCAGGACACATATCCTCGCGCCACCACGTACGGCGCAGGCCGTGCCGCATCCGTTAGGGGCCCCACCGCAATGGCATCGACCCGCAAGTCCTTGGTGAGCCGCGCAGGAGCGGCGGCCCGCAAGGTCGTCTCCCGCAAGCCCGCGGCCGAAGCAGCCGAGGCTCCCGCACCGAAGGCCCCGGCGAAGAAGGCCCCCGCCGCGAAGAAGGCGCCGGCCAAGAAGGCGCCCGCGAAGAAGGCGCCAGCGCAGAAGACGCCCGCCGCGAAGAAGGCGCCGGCCAAGAAGACCACCGCCCAGAAACCCGCGGGAGAGCACGCCACCAAGACCACTGCCAAGATCCGGGAGAGCACGATGACCACCACCAAGTCCACCGAGGCTGCTGCGGCCGCGAAGGCGCCAGCGCCGCGCAAGACCGCTGCCAAGAAGGCTCCGAGCAGCAAGACCAAGACTCCCGCCGGCCCCCTGGTCGTCCTCGACGCCGAGGATCCCTGGAGCAAGGCCGAGCTCAAGGAGGTCCGCACCCAGCTCGTCGACGACGTGGCACGGCTCACCGGTGAGCTCGCTGAGGTCGAGGAGGACCTCGCGGGGATGATCGAGAACTCTGGCGAAGGTGCAGGCAACGACCAGGCCGATGTCGGTTCCGCGTCGTTCGAGCGCGACCAGGAGATGGTGATCGTCAACAACGCCCGCGACATGCTGGAGCAGTCCCAGCACGCGCTCGAGCGGATCGGCGACGGCACCTACGGGGTCTGTGAGGTCTGCGGCAACGCGATCGGCAAGAACCGGTTGATGGCCTTCCCCCGGGCCACCATGTGCCTGACCTGCAAGCAGCGCGAGGAGCGTCGCTGAGCACGAGCGAGACCTCGGCCGACCCGCTCGAGCCCTCCCCGGGCCCGGACCGGAGGCGGGCGGCCCCGCTGCTTGCGCTCGCGGTCGGTGCGTTCGGCCTCGGGCTGGACGTGGTCTCCAAGCAGCTCGCGGTGAACCGGCTCGACGGAGGTGAGTCGGTCTCCGTGATCGGGGACCTGCTTCGCTTGCGTCTGGTGCTCAATCCGGGCGCGGCCTTCAGCGCTGGGGAGTCCTTCACCCTGGTGATCTCGCTGGTGGCCGTGGTCGCGGCAGTGGTGATCTCGGCGTACGTCGTCAAGGTGCGCCACCGAGGCTGGGCGGTCGCCCTGGGCCTGATGCTCGCGGGAGTGGTCGGCAACCTGGTCGATCGGGTCTTCCGGCCACCGGGACCGCTGCGCGGGCACGTCGTGGACTTCTTCGAGCTGCCCAACTGGCCGGTCTTCAACGTGGCTGACATCTGCATCAACGCTGCCGCGGTGCTGGCGGTCGTGCTGCTGGTCCGGGGCATCCGGATGGACGGGACCAGGCACGATGGCTGAGTCCGGGCCGGCCGAGCAGCGGGTGCTCAGCGTCCCCGAGGGGCTTGGCGGCGAGCGGGTCGACGTCGGCCTCGCGCGGATGTTCGGCATCTCCCGCAGTCGGGCCGCCGATCTGATCGCCGACGGGCACGTGCGGTTGCAGGGCGAAGTGGCCTCGAAGTCCGACCGGTTGGTCCCGGGCGACCAGCTCGACGTCACCATTCCGGCCGTGACGGACCCTCTCGAGATCACCGAGGAGATCGTCGAGGGGATCACGATCGTCCACGACGACGACGACATCGTGGTCATCGACAAGCCGGTCGGTGTGGTCGTGCACCCCTCGATGGGCTGGACCGGACCAACAGTGGTCGGGCACCTGCGGGGTGCCGGCTACCGGATCTCCACGAGTGGGGCACCGGAGCGTCGCGGGATCGTGCAGCGCCTCGACGTGGGCACGTCGGGGGTGATGGTGATCGCGAAGAGCGAGCTCGCCTACTCCCGGCTCAAGAACGCCTTCCGCCACCGCGAGGTCGACAAGACCTACCACGCCCTGGTCCAGGGCCACCCGGATCCGTCCCGGGGCACCATTGACGCCCCGATCGCCCGGCACACCACCTCGGACTGGAAGTTCGCCGTGCGCGAGGACGGCAAGCACAGCATCACCCATTACGAGACGCTCGAGGCGCACCGGTTCGCCAGCCTGCTGGAAGTGCACTTGGAAACGGGGCGGACGCACCAGATCAGGGTGCACATGTCGGCGTTGAAGCACCCGTGCGTCGGCGACCTCACCTACGGTGCCGACCCGACACTGGCGCGCAGGGTCGGTCTCGAACGGCAGTGGCTGCACGCGGTCAGGCTCGGCTTCGAGCATCCCGGGTCGGGGGCGGACGTCGAGTACGCCTCGCCCTATCCCGATGACCTCGCCCAGGCGCTGGAGATCATCCGCGATGCACACTGAGGACCTCGACGAGCTGCTGTTGCGACCCGGCGGCACCGGCGACCTCTCAGACCTCGTGGAGGTCTTCATCGCGGCCACCAGAGGGCCTGGTCACCCGGAGGAGACGCGCTCGGGCGAAGAGGTGCACCGGTGGCTCCAGGAGCGGCTCGAGCAGCCCGGGCGTGAGCTGTGGGTGGCCAGCCGCGAGGACCTGGTGCTCGGGTTCGTCCAGCTCGACGGCGCCTGGCTGAACCTGATCTTCGTCCATCCCGAGCGGCCGGCGCGGGGCGTGGGCGACGCCCTGCTCGACCTGGTCAAGGCGCTGCGCCCAGCTGGGTTCGGGCTGCGGGTCCACCAGGCCAACGAACGCGCCCGTGCCTTCTACCGCAGGCACGGTCTGGTCGAGCTCGAGGCCACCGACGGCACCGGCTACTCGGACGCCACCCCCGACCTGCAGATGGCGTGGACGGGTGCCGAGCCGCTGGTCTACCTGCGGGGGTGCATCGACACGGTCGACGACGAGCTCGCGATCCTGCTGGCCCGGCGTACGGCCCTGACAGCGGCCGTACAGGATGTCAAGGCCTCCTCGGGGGAGTACGCCGGTGAGCGCGGTCGGGACTCCGAGCGCGAGGCCGAGATCGTGGCGCGGATGGCCCAGCACGTGCCCGGACTGGGGCCCGAACGCATCGCCCGGGTGATGCACACGGTGATCGTCGAGAGCCTTGCCGCGTGGGAGTCCGGCACCCCGAACTGAGGGCCGTGTCCCTGTCAGGGGGCCCTGTCATGCTGACGTAGGCTGACCCTCTTCCCCGCACGACCAGACCGCACGAACCGTGCGGTCTGCGCAGAAGACGGGTGTCCACTCCAGAGCTCCGGGAAGGGCTGATCGCGCCGCATGTCGGGCAACTCATCCAAGGACGGCTTCGTCCACCTGCACGTGCACACCGAGTACTCCATGCTCGACGGAGCCGCCCGGCTCGGTGACATGTTCGAGCGCACCGCCGAGCTCGGCATGGACGCGATCGCGATGACCGACCACGGCAACGTCTTCGGCGCCTACGACTTCTGGTCCAAGGCACGCGCGCAAGGTCTGCGCCCGATCATCGGCATGGAGGCCTACGCCACTCCCAACACGGCGCGCAACGAGCGCAAGCGGGTCAGGTGGAACGACGGCGGCGACGACGACGTCTCGGGCGCTGGTGCCTACACCCACATGACGCTGCTCGCGGAGACCACGCAGGGCATGCACAACCTGTTCCGGATGTCCTCCCAGGCCTACATCGACGGCTTCTTCTACAAGCCCCGCATCGACCGGGAGCTGCTGTCCCAATACGGACAGGGCATCATCGGCACCACCGGGTGCCCCTCGGGCGAGGTCCAGACCTGGCTTCGCATCGGCGACTACGACAAGGCGCGCGAGGCGGCCTCGGAGTTTCAGGACATCCTCGGCAAGGACAACTACTTCCTCGAGCTGATGGACCACGGACTCTCGATCGAGACCCGGGTCCGCGAGGGACTGCTGCGGCTGAGCAAGGACCTCGGCATCGCGCCGATCGCCACCAACGACTCCCACTACGTGCGCAAGGAGGACGCTCCCGCGCACGAGCACCTGCTCTGCGTCTCCTCCGGCAGTGTGATGAGCGACCCCAAGCGGTTCCGGTTCAACGGTGACGGCTACTACATCAAGTCGCCCGAGGAGATGCGTCACCTGTGGCGCGATCTTCCGGAGGCCTGCGACAACACGCTGCTGATCGCCGAGCGCTGCAACGTGGAGTTCAACGAGAGCGCCAACTACATGCCGGCCTTCCCCTGTCCCGAGGGTGAGGACGAGACCTCCTGGATGATCAAGGAGGTCGAGAAGGGTCTGCGCTACCGCTACCCGCAGGGCATCCCGGACGCCGTCCGCAAGCGGGCCGACTTCGAGGTCGGCGTGATCACCCAGATGGGTTTCCCCGGCTACTTCCTCGTGGTCGCCGACTTCATCAACTGGGCCAAGGACAACGGCATCCGCGTCGGTCCGGGACGAGGCTCCGGCGCAGGCTCGATGGTGGCCTACGCGATGCGGATCACCGACCTGGACCCACTCGTGCACGGGCTGATCTTCGAGCGGTTTCTCAACCCTGACCGCGTCTCCATGCCCGACTTCGACATCGACTTCGACGAGCGTCGCCGGGGCGAGGTGATCCGCTACGTCACCGAGCGTTACGGCAGCGAACGTGTCGCGATGATCGTCACCTACGGCACCATCAAGGCCAAGCAGGCCGTCAAGGACTCCTCGCGGATCCTCGGCTACCCCTTCGCGATGGGCGACCGGATCACCAAGGCGATGCCCAGCGCTGTGATGGGCAAGGACGTGCCGCTGAAGGAGATCTTCGACCCCGCCCACAAGCGCTTCAACGAGGGTGGAGAGTTCCGCACGCTCTACGACGGCGACAACGACGTCAAGACCGTCGTCGACACCGCGATCGGCATCGAGGGACTCAAGCGCCAGTGGGGCGTGCACGCCGCGGGCGTGATCATGTCCAGCGAGCCGATCCAGAACGTGATCCCGGTCCTCAAGCGCGAGGCCGACGGCGCGATCATCACGCAGTTCGACTACCCGACCTGCGAGAAGCTCGGTCTGATCAAGATGGACTTCCTCGGGCTGCGCAACCTGACGGTCCTCGACGACGCACTGATCAACATCGAGAACAACCGCGGCAACAAGGTGGTGCTCGAGGACCTCGAGCTGACCGACGAGGCGACCTACGCCCTGCTTCAGCGCGGTGACACCCTCGGGGTCTTCCAGCTCGACGGCGGTCCGATGCGGGCCCTGCTGCGAAGCATGCAGCCCGACACCTTCGAGGACATCTCAGCGGTGGGTGCGCTCTACCGACCGGGTCCGATGGGCGCGGACTCCCACAACAAGTACGCCCGACGCAAGACTGGGCGCGAGCCCGTCACACCGATCCACCCCGAGCTCGAGGAGCCACTTGCCGAGGTGCTCGGTGAGACCTATGGCCTGATCGTCTACCAGGAGCAGGTGATGGCGATCGCCCAGGTCCTCGCGGGTTACTCCCTGGGCCAGGCAGACATCCTGCGGCGCGCCATGGGCAAGAAGAAGAAGGAAGAGCTCGACCAGCAGTTCGCCGGCTTCTCCCAAGGCATGACCGAGCGCGGCTACTCCCATGCGGCGATCAAGACGTTGTGGGACATCTTGCTGCCCTTCTCCGACTACGCCTTCAACAAGGCGCACTCCGCGGCCTACGGCGTCGTGTCGTACTGGACGGCCTTCCTCAAGGCCAACTACCCGGCCGAATACATGGCCGCGCTCCTGACCTCGGTCAAGGACGACAAGGACAAGATGGCGATCTACCTCAACGAGTGTCGCCGGATGAAGATCAAGGTGCTGCCCCCCGACGTCAATGAGTCCCAGGCCAACTTCACCCCGGTCGGCACCGACGTGCGTTTCGGCTTGACGGCAGTGCGCAACGTCGGCTGGAACGTCGTGGAGCAGATCATCGCGAGCCGTCGGGAGAAGGGCAGGTTCACCGACTTCGCCGACTTCATGGACAAGGTGCCCGCGCAGGTCTGCAACAAGCGGCTGGTCGAGTCGCTGGTCAAGGCAGGTGCCTACGACGAGATGAAGCACGGTCGACGGGCACTGCTGGCGGTCCACGAGCTCGCCGTCGACCAGTACGTCGACATCAAGCGCAACGAGGCGATCGGGCAGGACTCGCTGTTCGGTGGGATGGATGCCGACGACGGCGGCTTCGGTGTCACCGTGACCGTGCCCGACATCGAGGAGTGGGACAAGATGACCCTGCTCGGCCACGAGCGGGAGATGCTCGGGCTCTATGTCTCCGACCACCCCCTGACCGGTCTCGAGCACGTCTTGTCCAACGCCGCCGACTGCACCATCGGCCAGCTGCTGACCGACGAGGACCGTGCCGACGGCTCCTTCGCCACGATCTGCGGCCTGGTCACCACCGTGACCAGGAAGATCACCAAGACCGGGAACGCCTGGGCGATCGTCACGATCGAGGACCTCGAGGGTGCGATCGACGTGCTGCTCTTCCCCAGCGACTACCAGCTCGCGAGCACCCTGCTGGTCGAGGACACAGTGGTCGCTGTCCAGGGGCGCCTCGACAAGGGCAAGGACCAGCCCGAGCTGCGCGGAAAGGCCGTCTCGACCCCGGTGATGGAGGACCGCGGTGTCGGTCCGGTGCTGATCACTCTGCCCTCGACGCGGTGCACCCCGCCCGTGGTCGAGCAGCTCAAGGACGTCCTGCGCACCCATCCGGGCACCACCGAGGTGCGGCTACGCCTGGTGACTCGCGGTGCTACCCGGGTGCTCAAGCTCGATGACCGACTTCGGGTGCGTGCGTCGCCGGCTCTCTACGGCGACCTCAAGCACCTTCTCGGACCGGGGTGCCTGGGATGAAGGTCCGCAGATCTGGCCTCGTGCTCGACGGGCTCGTGATCCTGGGATGGTTCCTGGTCACCGGTGTGCTGGGCGGGCTGCTGTGGTGGCAGCTCGCCGACCTGCCGGAGGTGACCCGCTTCCAAGGTAGGGCGGTCCTGCAGCCGACCGAGCTGACCAAGGAGGTCAGCATCGACGGTTGGTTCTTCGTGATCGCCGTCGTGGGCGGCGTGCTCGGTGGGGTGGTGCTCTCGGCCTGGCGCCGGCGCGACCCGGTGGTCACCGTGCTGCTGGTCACCGCGGGGGCGGTGCTGGCCGCCTACGCCATGCTCGCCACCGGACAGGTGGTCGGACCCGACGAGCAGACGGCGGTCCTGCGCGCCGCGGCAGACGGTGCCACCGCCCCGATGCAGCTGGCGCCGCACGCACCCGGGGTGGTCTGGGTCTGGCCTGCCGCCGCCGCGCTCGGCAGCCTGATCCTGTTGTGGCTGACCCCGCAACGCGACGCCTCCGAAGACAGGCCTGCGTCTCAGGTAGACGAGGCGAGCCAGTCCCCAGCCTGATCCGCGTTTGCCCGCGTTGCCCCGATGGGGATAGGGCTTCAGTCGCGCCGCAGGTCGGCGGTCCGGGCGCCGAGAACGTCGATCAGGTCCTGCGGGGCCAGCCCGAGGTCGAGGCCTCGTTTGCCTCCGCTGACGTAGACGGTCGTGTGCTCGAGGGCCGACCGGTCGACGAACGTCGCAAGCTGTCGCTTCTGAGCTATCGGTGAGATCCCACCGACGACGTAACCTGTGACCCGCTCGGCGGTCGCACGGTCTGCCATCGCCGCACGTTTGCCTCCCGCAGCGGCGGCCAGCGCCTTGAGGTCGAGCTGTCCGGCCACCGGCACCAGGGCGACGACGAGGTGGCCGTCCACGTCCGCCAGCAGCGTCTTGAGCACCCGCTGTGGGTCCAGTCCCAGCTCGGCGGCGGCCTCGAGGCCGTAGGAGGAGGCACCGGGGTCGTGGACGTAGGGCAGCGAGGTGAAGCCGATCCCTGCTCGTTCGAGCGCGCGCGTGGCCGGCGTACCTCCCGAGGCAGCTTTGCGGCCCACGGCTAGTTGGGGGACCAGCGCGTCCGGGCCACCTCGGTGGCAGGCAGCGACGGGAGCGCGCGCATGGCGCGCATCTCCTGCTTCAAGGCGTGGGTGAGCATCGTCAGCCGCTCGAGGCTGGTGTCGACCTCCAGCAGCGACTGGCGCTGGGGGAGGGTGAGCAGGCAGGTGGCGGCGAGCGCATAGGAGAGGTACGCCGGGTCGCTGGGCATCTCGCCGGTGAGCACGGGGCCGCCGCGCAGGTCCGAGAGCTGCAACCGATAGCGCTCGAAGGTCGTACGCGCCTGTTGGGCCGCAGCGGTGGCGTCGGGCTCGAAGGTGTCGGCGAGCAGCTCCACCTCCCCGCGTAGGAACGTGCCCTCGGTGTTCTCCGACTCCAGGACCCGCAGCCGTTGCCGGCCGATGATCTCGATGTCGAAGCGACCGTCCTCATACGGCTCCGCCTCGGTCAGCTGCACCAGCGTGCCGACCCGGTGTGCCGCCTGCATCCCGTGGTCGCCGACCTCGTAGCCCTCGCGGATCGCGATCACCCCGAAGACCCGGTCGAAGACGCTCTCCACCGCGAGCAGCTCCCGGACCAGCTCGCGGTAGCGGTCCTCGAAGATGTGCAGGCCCGTGGAGACGCCCGGGAA
>JBDSBU010000270.1:0-7791 GCA_039921445.1 Marmoricola sp.
ACCGTGTAGACCCGCGCACTGGTGCCAGCGGGGAGCGTCACTGAGGAGTCAAGGCCGGCATCGTCGGTCACGCCGGTCTCGTTGACCCCAGGCCCTGTCACGCACAGCACGGTGCCCTCACCTGCGCCGCTGGTAGTGAGCACGGTCTTGGTTCCTGCCTCGAGGTAGCCGCTCGGCCCGGAGAGGTTCAGCGCAGGGGTCGGGTCCGCAGAGAACCAAGCCATCCCGGGGGCCGCCTGAGCGGTGGCCCGCCGCCACTGGTCAGCAGTCGAGTCGGTGATGCCGTCAGCTCTACCCGCAGCTAGACCCGAGTCGTCGTAGGCAATGGCACCGGTCTCGGTTGCCAGTCCGTTGCCGGAGTCGGCAGCAGTCGCCTGGCGCCCGCGGAGCCACGTGGCGGCCTGCCTCGAAGCCGGGGTGTCCCCGAACGCCCAGGCCACCAGACCGGTGCTGTTGGCGTTGGCGCCCTCGGTAGTCGTACCGCCGCCGAACGATCCGTCGCACTGCTGCTGACTGATCAGCCAGGCACGCGCCTTGGTGAGGGCGCTCGCGACGGTGGCGTCCGACGACTGGTCAGCCAGCTGGATCAGCGCGAACGCCGTGGCGTCGGTGTCCGGGGCGTCGCTGCCTTCGACACAGCCCTGGGCAGCGGACTTGCTCTTGGCGAAGTTCAACCGGAAGTAGCCGCTGCCGCACTGCTGCTGCAGCAGGAAGTCCGTGACCTCGTCGGCGCGTGCGCTCCCCTGCTTGTCCAGCGCCCGCGCGGCCAGCGCCTGGCCCAGGACGTTGGCGTAGTCGGCCGAACCCTTGTCCTCCAACCGGCCGGCGATCGGCGCAGCCGTGGCGACTCGTGCTTCCAGCGTCTGGATCAGGTCGACGCCACCAAAGGACGTCGGATCATCACCGGCGACGCCGGCCAGCACAGCCGCCTTCGCGACCGAGCCGGAGTAGATGTCGTCGGGGGCCCACTGGCCACCGGTGATGTAGGCGTTGATGTTGGCCGCGAGCCCGTCGGAGGTCTTCTGCACCTCGGTACCGTGTCCGCCGATAGCGTCCAGGGCCAGGGCTGCGTCGATGCTCAGTCCGTAGTCGACGAAGTCGTACTGCTTGTTGTACATCAGCCCTTCACCGTTCAACTGGCCCCCGAGCCAGCTCGCCGCGGTTTGTCTGGGCACCGGGTCACTGGCTGCCTGGGCCGGAGCGACTCCGATCAGGGTGAGTCCGGAGAGGGTGAGAGCGGCGGAGGCGACGTACGCCCCCAGTCGCGTGGTGCGACGCATGGTGTTTCCTTCCCGCTGCGCAGCGGGAGGCATCACGGCCGACCCGCTGTTTTCCACGGCAGCGTGTTGTCGAAAAGACGCCCGAAGCAGGTGCTCCGGCTCACCATCCCCACGCGTGCGTGGGACGGCCTACGGTTGCGGGTCAGCGCCGGATTCGGACCGGCTTTCCCCGACAACGGGCGTGATTCTAAAGGGGTGGAGATATGCCCCGACGGGGCTGGCCGAACCCTAACATCGCCGAGCGGGCACTCCCGTCCGCCTGGAGCACGCCGAGCGGGCAGTTGCGCAGCCCGAGAACTGCTCAAGTGCCCGGTCGGCAGTCTGCGAGCAGACACAACTGCCCGGTCGGCGAGCTAAGAGCTGAGGCGCTCGAGGATCAACTCGCGGACCCGGCCGGCGTCGGCCTGGCCGCGCATGTCCTTCATCACCGAGCCGATCAGCGCTCCGGCCGCAGCTACCTTCCCGTCGCGGATCTTCTCGGCCACGTCGGGATTGGCGGCAATGGCTCGGTCGACGGCCTCACCGAGCGCACCGTCGTCGGAGACGATCGCCAGGCCGCGGGCGGCGACGACCTCGTCTGGCGAACCCTCTCCGGCGAGCACGCCGTCGAAGACCTGTCGGGCCAGCTTGTCGTTGATCGCACCCTCCTCGACCAAGGCCTGGACCCGCGCGACGTCCGCCGGGGTCACCGGCAGCGCTTCGAGGTCGGTGCCCAGCTCGTTGGCGCGTCGGGCGAGCTCGGAGAGCCACCACTTGCGCGCCGACTGCGGCGAGGCCCCGGCAGCGATCGTCTCCGCCACCAGCGGCAGGGCGCCAGCTCCGACGGTGTCGCGCATCTCGAGGTCGGAGAAGCCCCACTCGGCCTGCAGCCGGGCACGGTGCTCGCGCGGCGGCTCGGGCAGGGTGCCGCGCAGCTCCTCGACCCATTCCCGGCTCGGCGCCACCGGCACCAGGTCGGGCTCGGGGAAGTAGCGGTAGTCATCGGCATCGGACTTCTCGCGCCCAGCGGTGGTCACGCCGGTGTCCTCGTGCCAGTGCCGGGTCTCCTGCAGGATCGAGGACCCCGCGGAGAGCAACGCAGCCTGCCGCGACACCTCGTAACGAGCAGCCCGCTCGACCGAACGCAACGAGTTCACGTTCTTGGTCTCGGTGCGGGTGCCGAGAGTGTCCGAGCCTGTGGGCGCCAGCGACAAGTTGACGTCGCAGCGCAGCGAGCCCTGCTCCATGCGTACGTCGGAGACACCGAGCCCGAGCAGCAGCTCACGCAGGTGCGCGACGTAGGCCCGAGCCACGGCCGGAACCTTCTCGCGGGCGCCGGTGATCGGACGGGTCACGATCTCGATCAGGGGAATTCCTGCGCGGTTGTAGTCGACCAGCGAGTAGTCGGCGCCGTGGATCCGACCCGTCGAGCCGCCCACGTGCAGCGACTTCCCGGTGTCCTCCTCCATGTGGGCACGCTCGATCTCGATCCGGAAGGACTCGCCGTCCACCTCGACGTCGGTCCACCCGTCGAAGGCGATCGGTTCGTCGTACTGACTGGTCTGGAAGTTCTTCGGCATGTCCGGATAGAAGTAGTTCTTCCGAGCGAACCGGCACCACTGCGCGATCTCGCAGTTCAGCGCGAGCCCGATCCGGATCGCCGACTCCACCGCCTTGCCGTTCACGACCGGCATCGAGCCGGGCAGGCCCAGGCAGGTCGGGCAGGTCTGGGTGTTGGGCTCACCGCCGAAGGTGGCCGGGCAGCCGCAGAACATCTTGGTGTTGGTGTTCAGCTCGACGTGCACCTCCAGCCCCATCGCCGGGTCGTACGCCGCGAGGGCGTCATCGAACGCCATCAGGTCGGTCATCGCGCCACCGCCTTGTCCAGCTTGTCGGGATCGATCATCGGGCCGCCCCACTGCTGCTCCAGCAGCGCCTCGAGCGCCGCTCCCACCCGGTAGAGCCTGTCGTCGGCCAGCGCGGGCGCAAGAATCTGAAAGCCCACCGGGAGCCCGTCCTCCTCGGCCAGTCCGGCCGGCACCGAGATGCCGGGAAGGCCAGCCAGGTTGGCCGGAATGGTGGCGACATCGTTGAGGTACATCGCCAGCGGGTCGTCGAGCTTCTCGCCAAGACGGAACGCCGTCGTCGGCGCCGTCGGGGAGACCAGCACGTCCGCAGAGGTGAACGCGCGCTCGAAGTCACGGCTGATCAGCGTCCTGACCTTCTGCGCCTGCCCGTAGTAGGCGTCGTAGTAACCGCTGGAGAGTGCGTAGGTGCCCAAGATGATGCGGCGCTTGACCTCGTCGCCGAAGCCCGCGTCACGGGTCGCGCGCATCACGTCCTCGGCGCTCGGCGACTCCACACCTTCGGGCAGGACCCGCATCCCGTAGCGCATCGCGTCGAACCGGGCGAGGTTGGAGGACGCCTCACTCGGCATCACCAGGTAGTAGGCCGCCAGGGCGTGCACGAAGCTGGGACAGGAGACCTGGACGACCTCTGCGCCGGCGCCGACGAGCAGCTCCACCGCCTGGTCGAAGCGCTGCTGCACCCCGGGCTGGTAACCCTCGCCGCTGAGCTCGGAGACCACACCGATGCGCAGTCCGGCGAGCTCGCCGACCGCCCCGGCACGGGCAGCCTCGACCACCGGTGGCACGGGCTGGTCGATGCTGGTGGAGTCCAGCGGGTCGTGCCCGGCGATGATCTCGTGCAGCAGACCGGCGTCCAGGACGGTGCGGGTGACCGGACCGGCCTGGTCCAGGGAGTTGGCCATGGCGACCAGGCCGTAGCGCGAGATCCCGCCGTAGGTGGGCTTGACGCCGACGGTGCCGGTGACGGCTCCGGGCTGGCGGATCGAACCTCCTGTGTCGGTGCCGATCGCCAGCGGCGCCTCGAAGCCGGCCACCGCGGCGGCGGAGCCACCCCCGGACCCGCCTGGGATCCGCTCGAGGTCCCAAGGGTTGTGCGTCGGCCCGTAGGCGGAGTGCTCGGTCGAGGAGCCCATTGCGAACTCGTCCATGTTGGTCTTGCCGAGGATCGGAAGACCGGCTGCCTTGAGCCGCGCGACCACCGTGGCGTCGTACGGCGGCACCCAGCCCTCGAGGATCCGCGAGCCGCACGTCGTGGGCAGCCCCTCGGTGGCGAGCACGTCCTTCACTGCGATCGGGACCCCGTCGAGCGACGAGGCCAGCTCGCCCGTCGCGCGGCGCTCATCGGAGGCGCGAGCGGCCGCGAGGGCGCCCTCGGCGTCCACGTGCAGGAAGGCGTGGATCTGCCCGTCGACGGCGGCGATCCGGTCAAGGAAGGCCTGGGTGAGCTCGACACTGGTGGTCTCGCCCGCAGCGAGCGCGTCGGCGAGCTGCGCGGCGGAGCGCTGGATCAGGGGGAGGCTCACTGCTCGTCCCCCAGGATCCGGGGTACGAGAAACCGCTGCCCCTCAACAGAAGGGGCACCTGAGAGGGCTTGCTCGGCGGTCAGGGAGGGCCGCACGACGTCGTCGCGGAAGACATTGGTCACCGGCAACGGGTGCGACGTCGGCTCGATGTCGTCGGCCGCGACCTCGCTGATCGAGGCCACGGACTCCAAGATCACCGACAGCTGCGGCGCCAGGTGGTCGAGCTCCGCGTCGTCGAGCTCGATGCGAGAGAGGTGGGCCAGGTGGCGGACCTCTTCGCGAGTGATTTCAGGCATGGTGAGACCGAGCAGAGACAGGCATGCGGGCCATCCTAGTGGGGCAGCCGACCCCACTGAGCGGGGCCGGGGCGACCACGACCGGGCTACCGTCGTGCTCACCAGACAGGAGCCCGATGACCCAGCACCGCACCCTGCGTCCGCCGAGAATTGCCGCGGCACTTCTGGTGACCCTGCTCGCGCTGACTGGCTGCACGAGTTCATCGGACCAGAGCGCCTCGCGCGCCTCGGTCGCGGACAAGGTCAAGGTGGCGCCGTCCGGCGGCACCTACGTCGCCCTCGGTGACTCCTTCACCTCGGCTCCATTGGTCCCGGTGACCGACGTGGCCAGCGGGTGCTTCCGCTCCTCGGCCAACTACCCCACACTGCTCGCCGCGAAGCTCGGGCTCAAGCTCGATGACCGCAGCTGCGGTGGCGCGGTCACGGCCGACTTCACCAAGAGCCAGTACCCAGGCGTGCCGCCACAGTTCTCCGCGCTGTCGGAGAAGACCGATGTCGTCACCGTCGGCATCGGAGGCAACGACAACAGGCTGTTCCGCCAACTGGTGGGCAAGTGCCCTGCGGTCGGTGGACCTGAGGCGACCGGCACCCCCTGCACCGACCTGATGACCAGCGGTGGTGGCGATCGGCTGAGCAGGGCGATCACCAAGGCCCACCCCAAGATCGTGACGGCCATCCGCGAGATCCAGCGCCGCGCGCCCGAGGCCAAGGTCCTCGTGGTCGGCTACCCGCAGATGATCACGCCCGACAGCACCTGCGCCGAGCTGCCGCTCGCGAAGGGCGACTACCCCTACGCGGCGAAGATCAACAAGGCGCTGACCGACTCGCTCCAGCGCGCCGCCACCAAGACCGGCGCGACCTACATCGACGTGTTCGCGGCCAGCAAGGGCCATGACATCTGCTCCGCCGATCCGTGGGTCAACGGAGCCGTCAACGATCAGAAGCGGGCGGCGCGCTACCACCCGTTCGCGGCGGAGCAGGTGGCCGTGGCGAAGTTGGTCGAGGGCGCCCTGGCCAGGGGCTGACCGGATCAGAGGCCCGCAGGCCCCCGCTCCAGCAGCACCTTGAACCCCGCCTCGTCGAGGATGGGTACGCCGAGCTGCTCGGCCTTCTCGGCCTTCGAGCCGGCGTTCTCACCGACCACGACGTAGTCGGTCTTCTTCGACACCGAGCCCGACGCCTTTCCGCCGCGGGTGATGATCGCCTCCTTGACCGAGTCTCGGGTGAAGTCCGCCAGCGAGCCGGTTGCCACGATCGTGAGCCCCTCGAGGGTGCGCACCACCGACTCGTCGCGCTCGTCGGCCATCGTGACCCCTGCTGCAGCCCACTTCTCCACGATCGCGGTGTGCCAGCCGGCGTCCGGGTCGTCGTCGAACCAGCGACGCACCGAGGCAGCGATCGTCGGACCGACTCCCTCGGTCGCGGCAAGCGCCGACTCGTCGGCCGTGCGGATCGCCTCCATCGAGCCGAACTCCGTGGCCAGGGCTCGTGCGGCAGTCGGTCCGACGTGACGGATCGAGAGGGCCACGACCACACGCCACAGCGGCACCGCCTGGGCCTGCCGGAGGTTGTCGAGGAGCTTGCGTCCGTTGGCAGAGAGCAGTCGGCCCTCCCCTTCGGACTTCTTGGCCGCCCGGGTGAACAGCTCGGTGGTCAGCAGCGCTGTCTCGTCGAGGTCGAAGACGTCTCCCTCGTCCTCGATGGCCTCGGCCGCCAACAGCGCGGCAGCCGCCTCCGACCCCAGCCCCTCGATGTCGAAGGCCCCTCGCCCGGCAACGTGGAAGACCCGGTCGAGCAGCTGGGCAGGGCACTTCTGGTGGTTGGGGCAGCGCAGGTCCTTGTCGCCCTCCTTCTCCTCCACGAGCGTGGTGCCACACGCGGGACACTGCGTAGGCATCACCCAGGCGGCCAGTCCGTCTGGCCGCAGGGCGAGGACGGGGCCGAGGATCTCCGGGATCACGTCGCCGGCCTTGCGCAGGATGACGGTGTCCCCCGGTCGGACGTCCTTGCGCCGGACCTCGTGGCCGTTGTGCAGCGTTGCCCGCTCAACCGTGGACCCGGCGACCTTGGTCGGCTCCATCACCCCGAACGGGGTGACCCGGCCGGTGCGGCCGGTGTTGACCTCGATGGCCAGCAACCGGGCGTTGACCTCCTCCGGCGGGTACTTGAAGGCGATCGCCCAGCGCGGTGCCCTGCTGGTCGAACCCAGTCGTCGCTGGAGGGTGACGTCGTCGATCTTGGCCACGACCCCGTCGATCTCGTGCTCGACGTCGTGGCGGTGCTCGCCGTAGTGCTCGACGTAGGCCTCGACCGCCTTGAGCCCCTGGACCACCCGAACCCGTTGGCTGGTGGGCAGGCCCCACGAGGCGAGCGCGGCGTAGGCCTCGGACTGCGCCTTCGGCTCGAAGCCTCGGCGCGCACCGATGCCGTGACAGACCATCCCCAGGGATCGGGTCGCGGTCACCTTGGGGTCCTTCTGCCGCAATGAGCCGGCCGCGGCGTTGCGGGGGTTGGCGAACATCGGCCTGCCTGCCTCGACCATGCTCGCGTTGAGCCGCTCGAAGGCCTCCAAAGGCAGGAACACCTCACCGCGCACCTCGACCAGGTCGGGCACCGGGAACTCCTCGCTGCCGTGGAGCCGGTGTGGGATGGAGGCGATCGTCTTGACGTTGGGGGTGACGTCCTCGCCGGTGCGACCGTCGCCCCGGGTCAACGCCCGCACCAGGCGGCCGTTCTCGTAGAGCAGGTTGATCGCCAGCCCGTCGACCTTCAGCTCGCACAGGTAGGCCGGATCGATGATGCCGTCGCGGGCGACCCGGGCCGCCCAGGACTCCAGCTCCTCGTA
>JBDSBU010000271.1:0-12429 GCA_039921445.1 Marmoricola sp.
TGCGGCCCTCGGCGCTGTAGTCCTGGACACCGCCCGCCGGGCAGGCGTGGTCCGTGGCCGTGGCCAGCAGCAGCCGGCGTACGGCGCTCGGGTCCATCCCGAAACCGCCGTGACGTTGCGCTCGACCGTGCTCACTGATCGCCAGGGCCGCCACACCCGTTGCATGCGGAGTGGCCATCGAGGTCCCCTGCAGCCATCGGTAGTAACCACACCTGGTAGTGCCACGCGCCGCCTTGTCCTGACACTGCTTCATCACGCCTGCAGCCTCACCGGCCCGAGTGATGTTGCCGTCGGCGTCCACCTGCTGCGCAGCCTGGAGCACGCCAAGCGGGGCGGTGGAGAGGATCAGGTTGCCGTTGGAGCGGTAGGAGTCGGTCCCGATCCCGTCCCGGAACCAGCCACCGGGGGCGGAGAGCTCCACCTCGCCGGAGGTGGGCTCGGTGGTGTAGTTGCTGAAGTCCGCCTTGCGCTCAGAGGGACCGAGCGCGGTGATGCCGAGCACGTTCGGGTCCTCCGTGGGCAGATTGAGGCAGGAGTCGTTGTCGATGGTCCGGGCGTGCGGAGGCTCGCCATAGTCGGGGCTGCTGGTGTCGCTTGCGGGGTTAGCCATGTCGGTGTGCGCGTTTCCGGCGGCACCGAGCAGGGTCACGCCCTTGCCGTGGGCGTAGGCGAGCGCCCTGGTGACGCTCGCGATGATCACGTCCTGGTCGGCCGCCTGCTCCGGGGTGTCCTCAGGGGCGCCGCCGCGGCAGTTGTAGAGCCAGGGATCGACGTAGAAGGACATGTTCACCGCGTCCAGGCCGGCGTCGCCGGAGTAGGTCAGGGCGTTCACGGTCGGACCCGCGAAGAAGTAGCCACTGTCCTGACCGGCCCGAACGTTGACCAGCGAGACCTTGGGCGCGACGCCACTGAGCCCGAAGCCGTTCATGGCCGCTGCGATCGTGCCGGCGACGTGGGTCCCGTGCCAAGGGCTCAGGCTCGACTCGGGCTCAGGTCGACGCGCGCCACCAGGGTTCGACAGGCAGCTCTGCCGCCGGGTCGAACCGGCCACCCGGAGCGGGCAACGCCAACCTGACACCGTGCTGCTGGGCTTGCTTCCTGACCCACTCCACGGGGGCCGACCACTCGTGGAAGGCAAGGTCGAAGGTGGCCCAGTGGATCGGCAGCAGCACCTCACCCCGCAGCTGCAGGTGCGCGCGCACAGCCTCCTCCGGATCCATGTGTACGTCGGGCCAGCGCACGTCGTAGGCACCGATCGGCAGGATCGTCAGGTCGAAGGGACCGAACTCCTCCCCCAGCTCGGCGAAGGCCGGGGTGTAGCCGCTGTCGCCGCCGAAGAAGACCCGGTGCTGCGCTCCGGCAACCACCCACGAGGACCACAACGTCGCGTTGTTGGTGAACGCGCGTCCGGAGAAGTGCCTGGCCTCGGTGCAGGTCAGGCTCACTCCGCCGACCCGATGGGACTGGTGCCAGTCCAGCTCGACCACGAGCTCGCTCGGGACCCCCCAGCGGCGCAGGTGGGCGCCTACCCCGAGCGGGACCACGAACAGCGGCGGATCCGCAGTCTTGGCAAGCACGTCGATCGTGGCCACATCGAGGTGGTCGTAGTGATCGTGGGAGATCAGCACGACATCGATGCGCGGAAGGTCGGCCAGCGCGATCGGCATCGGATGGCTGCGGCGTGGTCCGACCGTCGCCGAGGGCGAGACCCGGTCGCTCCACACCGGGTCCGCAAGCACGCGCACACCCTCTACCTCGAGCAGCACGGTGGCGTGGCCCAGCCAGGTGGCCGCAAGGTCGGCCGCCGGCTCGGGAAACTCAGGGCGCTCGAGGGCCACCGGCGTTCGCGGTCGGCCCCGACGTCCCTTGGCGATGAACTCCGCGGCGATCGAGGAACGAGCACCGCGTTCGACCACGGGTGCAGGCAACCGGTTGTGGAAGAGCCCGTCGCGCCACTGTGGGGAGTCGCTCACGTCCCGGTCGGGTCGGGCAGCGCCGAGCGAACGGCGTACTCCTCGAGCGGCTCCTGCGACAGCGCCGCCGAGGGTGGGCACTGCGGCAAGTGCGGCGAGAACAGGCAGGCGCGGACGGGTCACGCCTCAAGTGTCCCTGATCATGGGTGAGCACCCTTCGTGAAGCACCTGCCCACTCACCGGCGCGCGGATAGCATCGAGGTCACAGCCTGCAGACTGGACACCGATGCCCTTCTTCGACCGCCTCGACCTCGGGGCTGCTCGGCGACGGCGCCGGATGGACCGGCAGCTGCGCGACCTCGAGCACTGGGACGAGCGCGATTGGCCGACCCCCCGTCCGCAGCGGATTCCTCGCCGTCCTCGCATCAGCTCGGCTCGCACCAGCCCGGCTCGATCCCTCGAACGGCTCCGTTCGGGCTTCGTGGTGGCCGTGACCGGCCTGTCCGCGGTGGCCGCTGTCGCCGTCTTCGCCCCGACCCTGCTGCCCAGCCCGGTCGCGCAGGCGCTCGGCGTCCAACGCTCCCCGCTGGGGAAGCCTCCCGACGTCAACGGATCCGGCTCCTACAAGTTCCTGGCCACGCGCCGAGGCAGCGCCAGCCCGGTCGCCTACGACGCCTGCCGGAAGATCCATGTGGTCTACAACCCGCAGGACGAGCCCCGCGGCGGGGAGTCGCTGGTGCGTGAGGCGATCGACGTCATCGGCAAGGCGACCGGTCTGGAGCTGGTCTACGACGGAACCACCGAGGACCGTCCGCGGTGGTCGGGGTCGAGCCGGCCGCAGGGACTGGGCGGCGCCGATCCGGTGCTGGTCGCCTTCGCCGACGAGCAGGAGGTCTCCGAGCTGGCCGGCCGGGTTGCCGGGGTGGGTGGCAGCGTCCAGGTCACAGACCAGTTCGGCAAGGAGCGCTACGTCACCGGCCAGGTGACCCTCGACTCCGATGCCTTCGCCAGGATGGATCGTCAGATGGACGGTCGCGAGCAGCAGCTGGCGATCGTGCTCCACGAGTTCGGCCACCTTGTCGGCCTCGACCACGTCAAGGACCGCAACGAGCTGATGTACGCCGAGAACGTCGGCCAGCACCAGTTCGGCAACGGCGACCGGATCGGTCTGGCTAGGCTGGGCCGGGGCGAGTGCTTCTGAGCGCTCGTCGTCGGGGTCCCTAGGAGACCTTGCGCGCCCGCCGCGCCGACTGACCGTGCAGCACGCCCACCATCCGCGGTCCGGCGAGCCGGCTCTCCAGCCGCCGGGCGTTTCGTTTGACCGGCTGGGCGACGTACTCCCCCAGGATCACGCCGGCCGCCAGCGCGATGGTGGTCGCCGCCGCCGCGGAGAGCAGCAGGATCCCCTGGGTCTGCCCTGCCGACATCAGGCTCAGCCCGCGGTAGATCAGCAGACCCGGCAGCATCGGCACCAGGGCCGGGACCACCACCACGAGCGGGGGTACGCCGACCCAGCCAGCGATCAGGTAGCTGACCAGGCCGATCGTGATCGCTGCGCAGGCGGCCGCCCAGGGCATCGACTGGCCGGGGCTGTGCACCGTCACGAAGACGAGATGGCCGAGCAGCGTGGTCATCGCGACCGCGGGCAGCGAGCGCAGCGGTGCATAGCAGGTGAACGCGAAGGCCGCAGCCGCGATGATCGCGCCCACCAGCACCAGCGGCAGCTCGCCGAGACGAACGTTGCCCGGCTGCACCAGCCCCAGGCTCAGGCCGAGCGGATCAGCCAGCGCAAGACCAGCCGAGACCCCCGCGATCAGGCCAGCGGTGGCGAGCATCGCCTCGATGATCCGAGCACCCGCGGTGATGTAGAAGCCACTCAGCGCGTCCTGGATGGCGCCCATGAAGCCGATCCCGGAGAGCAGCAGCACGATCGAGGCCGTGACCACCAGGGAGGTGTCCACGGCGAGGCCCAGGGCGGTCGTGGCCAGCGCCAGCAGCGTCGCCAACATCCCGCCCGCGATCTGCTGGTAGAACATCGGCCACCGCTGCCGGTTCAGCATCCGGGTCAGCAGGTCGATGCCGATGCCCGCGAGCGTGGCCACCGCCGTGACCACAACGCCGCCGCCGAGGATCAGGGCGACCCCACCGCCGATCGCACCGGAGCCGAGCACCACCGCCCACCTCGGCAACCAGTGACCGGTGGAGTTGATCCGCGCCACGTGGGCCCGTGCGTCGGTCAGGGAGATCCGGTCGGCGAGCACGTCCAGGACCAGCTCGTGGACGCGGGTCAGGTCGTCGTAGTCGATGTCGCGCTGGGTGATGTTGCGGGTCAGCAGCACCGGGACTTCCTCAGGGTCGACCTGGAAGCCCATCCGCAGCGAGGTAAAGGTGACGTCGACGTCGGCGTTGCGCAGACCGAAGTGATGCGTGATCCCGATCATCGTGGCGGTGACGTCCGCCGCGCCCGCGCCGGAGGAGAGCAGGATCTCGCCGATTCGGAGCCCCAGGTCGAGGATCTTGTAGGTCTCGCGGCTCTCGGTCACACCGCCATTGTGAGGGTGTTATCCAGGTCACCGGGGCCCGGGGTCGCGCCCGCCGAGACGCGCCGCGCGCTCAGCGCGGGAAGCGCCCAGACTCGGCCACCAGGGCAGCGACCCGAGCCGCCAGCACCGCGTCGAAGGCACCCGGCTGCGCCTGCCAGAGCCAGTTGCCCACGTCGGTGCCAGGAGTGTTCATCCGGCTCGCGGCGTCGAGCTCGAGTAGGTCCTGTGCGGGGACCACGGCCAGCCGTCCGGTGGAGGCGAACGCCAGCCTGATCAGCGCCCACGGCATCGACTCGTCGGGGTCGATCAGCACCGAGCGCACCTGGTCGCGGGTCTCCTCCCCCAGCCCGGACCACCACCCCACGGTGGTGTCGTTGTCGTGGGTTCCGGTGTAGACGACGCTCTGCTCGCCGTGGTTGTGGGGCAGGTAGGGATTGGCCTGGCCACCATCGAAGGCGAACTGCAGGATCTTCATGCCGGGCAGGCCGAACTCGTGACGCAGGGCGTCGACCTCGGGTGTGATCACACCCAGGTCCTCGGCGACCAGCGTTCCCGGGCCGGCCGTCTCGACGAGCGCCTCGAGCACGGCGCGGTCTGGACCTGGCACCCAGTGGCCCTCGCGTGCGGTGGGGGCTTCGATCGGCACATGCCACGCCGCTTCGAAGCCGCGGAAGTGGTCGATGCGGACGAGGTCGAAGAGGTCGCGCTGTCGGGCGATCCGGGCCCGCCACCAGGCGAAGTCGTCGCGGGCCATCGCGTCCCAGTCGTAGTGCGGGTTGTTCCAGCGTTGGCCGTCGACGGCGAAATAGTCGGGTGGGCAGCCGCTCACCGTGATCGGTTGCCCGGCCGGGTCGAGCTGGAAGAGCTCGCGGGAGGCCCACACGTCGGCGCTGTCGTGCGAGACGAAGATCGGCAGGTCCCCGAAGAGGAGCACACCGCGCGCAGCGGCGTACTCCCTCAGGCTGCGCCACTGACTGGCGAAGATCCACTGCTCGAAACGGAGAGCAAGGGTGAGGTCTGCGTGCGGTGCCAGGACGTCGGCGACCCGGGCGGCATCACGATCGCGCAGCAGCGGCTCCCACGTCGGCCACGGCCGGCCTCCGAGCAGCTGCCGCAGGGCGGTGAACTCCACGTGCGGGTCCAGCCAGTGACCTTGCTCCTCGCACCACGCGCGGAAGCCCTCGAGCTGTTGTGGGTCCAGCGACGCAGGACCGCTGAGCCCGTGCTCGGCGCTGAGCTCATGACTGATCAGGTCGGGATTGCCCGCCATCGCGGAGAGCGAGTTGTAGGGCGAGCCGTCGCCCTCGTGGGTCGGCACCAACGGCAGCACCTGCCAGACGGTGCACTCAGCGGCTGCGAGGAAGTCCACGAACCGATAGGCCTCGGCTCCCAGGTCTCCTTGGCCATCGGTGGAGGGCAGCGAGGTGAGGTGCATCAGTACGCCGGCTCGGCGCACGTCCAGCGGGGTCGGGTCAGCCACGCACGGAACCGTAGCCGAGCAGGGCCGCCAGTCCCAGTGCACTCCTGGGGGCGTACGGCGCTCGCCACAACCCCCCGTGGGCAGCGGAGTAGGCCTCGTCCTGCCAGGGGTGCTCGTGCCGGGGCCCGCCGCCGGTGTGCAGGTCGTGGACCAGCAGGGCGGCCATCAGCACGTTGGACGTGGCCGGCTCGAAGACCTCGACCCCGAACCGGTGTGCGCCGGCGTACGCCGCAGCCAGCGCCTTGTTCTTGACCACCGAACGGGTCCGCGTGGGCGGCGCGACGTTCATCGAGACCGTCCTGCCCTGCTCCCGGGCCACGGTGGCGCGCCAGCGTTGCAACCGCTTGGCCAGCGCGTAGTTCGGGCCCTGTTGGGGGACCAGAGCGTCGTTGATCCCGGGATCGGAGCCGGCGACGTAGGCGCGTCGCAGCAGGCGGCCACCGGAGAGCGCCCGCAGCGGCCGCCCGACGGTCTTGGAGACGGCAGAGCGGCCTTCGTAGCCCCGCGTCGCGTGGTCGACCGCGTCTCCGGGCACCGCGAAGACGTCGGTCGGTGTGGCCAGGATGCCCAGCGCGACGTCGTCGCGGCTCGCCATCAGTCTTGTCGTGAGGGTGTCGACGGCCATCGAGACCCGCGCGTTGGTGGCACCGTCGGCGTAGACGTAGTTGCCGACCACCAGGGTTCCCGGCTGGTCGAGGAGCCAGCTCTCGATGGCGGGCACCTGCGCAAGCAGGTCCACCCCGGCCACCTGCTCCAACGACTCGGAAGCCTTGCCTGCGGGCATCGGCACGACCAGGGTGCCCGCGCCCTCGCGCGCCATCGGCAGCACCCGGCGCCAGATCTCGGGTCGCTCGAGGTCGACCGCCGCCACGCGGGCGCCCCACCTCATCAGCGACGGCAACGGCCCCATCTCGGCACCCGCACCGAGCACGGCGACGGTGTGACCCTCCAGCCGCAACCAGTCGGGGTTGGCCAGCACCGCCTCGATCGCCTCGGCCACGGACGGCTCGACCACACCCGACTCCACCCAACGCTCCACCCGGCGGCGTACGCCGGGCCCGCGCAGCCGCTCGCCCCGGTAGGGCAGCACCAGCTCCTCCACCGCGTCGCCCTTGCCGTGGATCTCGTGGTCCTCCAGCTTGTCGCCCTCCGGCCACTGCGACAGCTCGTGCTCCTGGCCGCGTCCGTCCAGCACCCGCATCTGACCGTGCAGCGAGTCCAGACCGTGTTGAGCCACCGAGACTGCAGCGCCGGGCGAGGTCAGACCCGCCTCGACCAGGCGTCGGAAATGGGTGAGGTAGCCCGTGCGCCAGGCAGTCTCGTGCTCAACCGCGACGGCTCCGGTCGGATCGACGGGCCGGAGCGCGTCCGCGACGACGGCGCGTCCCAGCGCGGAGGTGCTGCGACGACCGTCGCCGTCGGCCGGAAAGACGAGTCCGTGCTGATCGTTTGTCGGCATCGGACCATCCTGCCCGATACCCGCACGGAGCCCCTTGACGGGAAGCACGGACAGGCGCATCCTCCTAAGTGTGTTAGATACACCGAACGTCAGTAGGCAGACCAAACGCCGTGAGGCCACACGGCGAGAGATTCTCGATGCCGCCTGGGAAGTGGCCACCGAGCAGGGCTTGGCCCAGATCACGTTGCGGGAGGTGGCCGGCCGGGTGGGAATGCAAGCCCCCTCCCTCTACTCGCACTTCGAGTCCAAGCACGCGATCCACGACGCCATGTTCGGCCAGGCCTGGACTGAGTACCTCGAGACATTGCGCGTGGCCGAGTCTGCCGCTCCGACGTCGCCGAGAGCGATGCTGCGTCACCTGGCCCGGACGTTCTTCGAGTTCTCCGCCAGCAACCTGGCTCGCTACCAGTTGATGAACCAGCGCACCATCCCCGGCTTCGAGCCCAGCGCCGAGAGCTACGCCCCCGCAGTGGCTGCCCTGGAGCTGCTCCGCGAGCAGCTGGCCGGGATCGGGATCACGCGCGAGGAGGACGTGGACCTGAGCACTGCACTCATGGGCGGGCTGGTCGATGCCCAGCTCGCCAACGATCCCGGCGGCGACCGCTGGGCGCGTCTTGTCGAGCGCACGACCGAGATGTTCGCCGACAACGTGGGTCTCCCCCCGGAGGCCTGAATCACTTCAACGAGCAAGGAAGGCAACACCATGTCCACGACCACCCTGCCTCTGGGAACCCGGAAGGCGCCATACGTCTCCACGCTTGATCCCGAGGTGGCCAAGCGGCTCGCCACCACTGAATACACGCGAGTGATCGCCACCTTCGAGCTGCTGGGTCCGCAGGACTGGCAGCACCCGACCGACTGCACCGGCTGGGACGTGCGTGCCATGGCCGGCCACATGGTCGGCATGGCGCGGATGGCGGCCTCGTTGCGCGAGACCGTGCGTCAGCAGTTCGCCGCCAAGCGTCGAGTACGCCGCGATGGTGGTCTCAGCATCGACGCCCTGACCGCGCTGCAGGTCGAGGAACACGCTCAGCTCTCCACGGCCGAGCTCACGCAGCGGTTGCGCGCTCTCGCGCCGAAGGCGGTGCGCGGTCGGTTCAGCACACCGGCGTTCATGAGCAACCGGCAGATAGAGGCCCAGGTGGTCGCTGGTGTCGAGGAGCACTGGACGCTCGGTTTCCTGCTGCACACGATCTTGACTCGCGACCCGTTCATGCACCGGATCGACATCTCCCAGGCGACCGGCGTGCTCGTGGCGCCCACCGCCGATCACGAGGGCGTGCTCGTCGACGACGTAGTCAGGGAGTGGGCCGCGCGACACGGTGCCCCCTGCACGCTGGCGCTGACCGGACCCGCGGGCGGGCGGTGGGAGCTCGGCGAGGGCGGTGAGCAGATCCAGATGGACGCTTTCGAGTTCTGCCGTGCGGTCGCCGGCCGAGCGAGTGCCCCCGGGCTGCTCGCCACCGAGGTTCCGTTCTGAACAGGCTTCGCAGCTAGGCTCACCGACATGGATCAGCCTCAGGCAGCAACCGGCCGCGGGGCAAAACCTCGGCTGCCGCGCGAGCATTACGAGGCAGAGCTGCTGCGCCTGCAGGCCGAGCTGGTCAAGGTCCAGGAGTGGGTCAGGGCCGAGGGCAAGCGCGTCGTCGTGGTCTTCGAGGGCAGGGACGCGGCCGGCAAGGGCGGCACGATCAAGCGGATCACCCAGTACCTCAGTCCGCGCGTGGCCCGGATCGCTGCTCTCCCGGCGCCCACCGAGCGCGAGCGGAGCCAGTGGTACTTCCAGCGCTATGTCGAGCACCTGCCCAGCGCCGGCGAGATCGTGCTCTTCGACCGGTCCTGGTACAACCGCGCAGGCGTCGAGCGCGTGCACGATTTCTGCACACCTGCCGAGCACCGCAGGTTCCTGCACCAGTGCCCGATCTTCGAGCGATTGTTGGTCGAGGACGGGATCCTGCTGCGCAAGTACTGGTTCTCGGTCAGCGACCAGGAGCAGCAGCGACGCTTCCGCTCACGACTTGCGGACCCGATGCGGCAGTGGAAGCTCTCGCCGATGGACCTCGAGTCGATCACCCGCTGGGAGGACTACTCCCGCGCCAAGGACGAGATGATGGTGCACACCGACATCCCCGAGGCTCCCTGGTACGTCGTGGAGAGCGACGTGAAGAAGCGCGCGCGGTTGAACATGATGGCGCACCTGCTCTCCAGCATCCCCTACGTCGAGGTGCCACCTCGACCCGTCGAGCTGCCGGATCGGCCCGCCCCCAAGGGCTACGAGCGACCGCCACGAGAGCAGACCACCTACGTGCCGGACCACTGCGCCACCCTGCTCTCCTGACCACTCTGTCCACCGGACTCAGGGCGGTCCGATCTTGACTCAGGGCAGCCCGATCTTGCTCCGTGGCTTGGCCTGGACGGTCGCGACGCCCTCCTCCATGGCGGCCTGGTCGACTCCCTTGACGAGCACGTCGTAGGGGTAGTCCCGGTAGGCGGCCTGCCAGCGGAACCTCCTGGTCTCGGCGGCCTTGTCGTCGATCCCACCGGTCCAGGTGAAGCCCGAGACCTCGCCCTGGATCCGCCACCTCGAACGGCTGGCGTCGTGGCTGTGCGCGTCGATGTAGCCGACGTGGTCGAAGCCGTCGACCCACTGTGTGTACCTGACGGTGTAGGTGCCGCGGTCACACTCGAAGAGCTCCAGCTTGGTCGTCATCATGGTGCCGCCGTCGGCGTTGCCATCGACGCAGTCGTTCTCGAGCGAGGCGAAGACCGAGCTCATCCCTGTCAGTCCCGACGGGATCGGGCACGCAGCGGCTGCCGCCGCGGTGGAGCCGTCCCAGCAGGAGACGTCGTTGCCGGGATCCTGGGTTGCGGGCGTGCCGTCCGAGGCCTGCCCCGACGGCGTGCTGAGCTCGGCGCCAGGGCGCTGCGCCACCGGCGCCGACCCCTCGCCGCCGCGGAGCAGGACCGCCACCAGCACGAGCACGCCCACCACCACGGCCGCGCCTGCCCCGATCAGGACGCGCGGGAAACGCCGCGACGGCGCTTCGCCAGCCGATCCTGCGGTCGGGTCCGCGGCAGGGGGTCGGGTGGCAGCGGCTGCCACGACTGGTGCGACCGGTCCGGGTGTGACCGGCCTTGGTGCGACCGGTCCCGGTGCGACCAACCCGCGCGCCCGGGTCGTCAGCCCCTCCGGGTCGGCCGCGCCGGGGTCGAGCAGGGCGAGCTCGTCGCTGACGGTCAGCACGGCCTGCCAGTCCTCGTCCTCGGCGTGGACCCGCAGCTCGTCCTGCAGGCTGGAGACGTCGAGGTGGGTGCGGCACCGGTCATGGCGCTCGCGGGCGTCACGGAAGCCGGGGTCGACGTCGAGGATGGCCCGGTAGCCGCGACGGGCGAGCTCCCAGTCCTCCGCCCCCTCGGCAGCCAGCGCTTCGGCGTACTGCACCGTCAGCCGCTGCGCCTGACGTGCTCCGTCACGACGCTGTGCGGCGTCGCGGTACGTCGGGTCCAGGGTGATCAGGCTGTCCAGCAGGGCGACGGCCTCGTCGTAGCGCTCCTTGCGCAGGGCTGCCAAAGCCTGCACGTAGAGGCCGTACCTCGCCGCCTCGTGGGGAATCTCCGCCCCCGGCACCTCGTTCGTGGTCGCGCGGCTCACGGCGGTCAGGTCGAAGAGGTGGGTGTTCTCGGTGCGCAGATAGAGCACCGGGGTGACCCACTCCAGAGTCTGCTCGCTGGTCCCGTCGATCGCGATCCGACCGAGCCGCACCGCCTCGTCGACGGCGATGTTCTGCGCCAGCGCTTGGTAGAAGCCGCGCGCGAATGCCAGTGCCGCGGGGTCGGTGACCGCGAACTGCATCGCGACGGCGGCGCTGATGCCGCTGTGCACGAGTGCGGCGGCTGTGCTGGAAAGCAGGTCCTCGGCCGAGGACTCGCCCGAGGAACAGGCGTTCAGCACGACCAGCCGCGGCACCGGGCGACAGGCGTGCAGCAGACGCGCGAACCTGCCGGCCGAGACCAGCGCAGAGTTGCCCGTCTTCTCGTCCTCGAGGGCGAGCACACCGCCGTCCGCCCCCACCCCTCCGTGGCCGATCAGGTGCAGCACGTGCCACGGGCCAGCCGTCAGCTTGCTCTGCAGCGCGGCCCAGTTGCCGCTCTCGACCCACACCATCTCGACCTGTCCGTGCCCAGACAGCCCACGAAGAGCGTCGTCGAGCCGGCGTCGCTCCTCGACCGTGTCGAGGGCTGCCAGGTCGCGTGGCGCGGCCACCATGCCGAGGATCCGCAACGGCCCGGCGGTCGTCAGCGGCGAGGAGGACTGGGCAGTGTCGACGTAGCGCACGATGGGTTCGCGCTGGCAGAGGTACTCACCGCTCTCGGGATCGAACATCGTCTCCCACGGGATCCCCGCCAGCTCAGGAGCGCGCAAGCGCAGCACGATCCGCAGCGGTTCCCCCCGGCCCGCCGCCTCCTGGAGGCTGGCGGTGTAGCGCCCGTAGACGGGCCCGTTGAAGAGGGCCTTGAACAGGGCCTGCCCGACGTCGCGCACCGGCGCCTCCAGTGTGGAGAAGGCTGCCCGGCTCGGAACGGCCGAGGCCAGCACGCTCGCGGCCAGCTCACGTCGCCGCCCCAGGAGACCGGCCGCGTCAAGCTGCATGGTGCCTTGCGCCGAGCCCGCCGGTGAGTCCACCGACACCTCGTAGGTGCCGCTGGCGTTGCCAAGCCGGATCTCGATCTCAAGATCAGTGCCCATGGGAGTCTCCAGTCCCGTCGGGAATCACGAGTCGCCCCATGGCTCCCCCAGGTCTCTCGCGTGCCTCCATCATGCGCCTCAGGGCAGAGCTGAAGCTCGCGGAATCCGGTATGTCCAGATGGCGTGGCGGATGGCGACCTGCTCGGGTCCAGCCAGGCGTCGACGGGCGGCCGGCGCGGCTCAGGTTCGTCGGTGGAACTGGATGTCGCCGTTGGGCATTCGGGTGGTCTGGTAGGTGTGGTCGTGGGCTCGGTGGTGGTGCCAGGAGCAGAGCAGGACGCCGTCGT
>JBDSBU010000272.1:0-6470 GCA_039921445.1 Marmoricola sp.
TTGTGCCGCTCGTGCCCGACGAGGTCCGGGGTGTGCTGGTCGAGGGTGCCTCCGGCCGCCACCGCCATCACCTGCATCCCCCGACAGACGCCGAGGGTGGGCAGGTTGGCTGCTGCGGCCGAGTTCAGCAGCGCGATCTCCCAGGCATCTCGGTCGGGCCGGATCTTCGACGTCCGCGCGTGCGGCTCCTCGCCGTACTGCGCGGGATCGACGTCTGCGCCGCCGCTGATCACGAGTCCGTCGAGCCGCGCCACCACGGCCGCGGCGCGGTCAGGGTCGTCGCTGGCCGGCGGCAGCAGCACGGGTACGCCGCCTGCGCGGATGATCGCGTCGGCGTACACCGTGGGGAGAAGGTCGGCGCTCTGGGTCCACACCCCCCACTTCGCGACCTCCCGATAGCTCGACAACCCGATCAGCGGCAGCACGGCAGCCCGCTCACAGGGGGGTGACGTAGGCGCCGGAGATGCCGCCGTCGACCAGGAACGTGCTGGCCGTCATGAAGCTGGACTCGTCCGAGGCGAGGAAGAGCACCGCGTTGGCCATCTCCTCGGGCTCGCCGAAACGACCCATGGGGACGTGCACGAGCCGGCGGGCGGCGCGTTCGGCGTCGCTGGCGAACAGCTCCTTGAGCAGCGGGGTGTTCACGGGGCCCGGGCACAGCGCGTTGACGCGGATGCCCTCGCGGGCGAACTGAACCCCGAGCTCGCGACTCATCGAGAGCACACCGCCCTTGGACGCGGAGTAGGAGATCTGGCTGGTCGCCGCACCCATTACCGCCACGAACGACGCCGTGTTGATGATCGACCCGGACTGCTGCTCCCGCATGTGGCCCAGTGCGGCCTTGCAGCACAGATAGACGCTGGTCAGGTTGACCTCCTGGACCCGGCGCCAGGCGTCGAGGTCGGTGTCCATGATCGAGTCGTCCTCCGGCGGGGAGATCCCGGCGTTGTTGAAGGCGACGTCGACCGACCCGTAGGCGTCCTTGGCGGTCTGGAACAAGGCGTCGACCTGCTCCTTGTCGGTGACGTCGACGTGGACGTACGTCGCGACCGCCTCGCCGCCGAGCTCGCCCACGATCTCTTGCCCGCGCCGGTCGTCGATGTCGCCGATCACCACTCGCGCGCCCTCCTCGACGAATCGGGTGACCGTGGCCAGACCGATGCCGGAGCACCCGCCGGTCACGACGGCGACCTTGCCGTCCAGACGTCCTGCCATGTGACTTTCTCCCATCGAGCGGTGGTTGTGCGTCAGGTGTTTCAGTGCGCGATGAACACGTTCTTCTCCTCGGTGAAGGCGTTCGGCGCGTCCGGGCCCAGCTCGCGACCGAGGCCGGACTGCTTGTAGCCGCCGAACGGTGTCCAGTAGCGCACCGAGGCGTGACTGTTCACGCTCAGGTTGCCGGCCTCGACCCGCCGAGCGACCCGCAGTCCGCGACCGAGGTCGTTGGTGAAGATCGAGCCGGACAGGCCGTACTCGGTGTCGTTGGCCAGCGTGATCGCCTCCTCCTCGTCGTCGAAGGCCATCACGGCTACGACGGGCCCGAAGACCTCCTCGCGCCAGACCGGCTCCTGCGTGGAGGTGGACTCGATCACGGTGGGAGGAAGCCAGAAGCCGTCGCCGGAGGGGCACGATCCGGAGAACGCGGCAGTGGCGCCGTCGAGGTAGTGCTGCACCGAGGCCCGTTGAGCGGCGGAGACCATCGGCCCCATGTCGCTGTCCTCCTGGGCGGGGTCGGTCACCTTGAGCGCCTTGACCGCGGTCTCGAGCCGGCCCACGAACTCGTCGTACGCCGAACGCTGCACCAGGATCCGCGACCGGGCGCAGCAGTCCTGGCCGGCGTTGTCGAAGACCGCGCCGGGTGCGCTCGCGGCCGCAGCGGCGATGTCGGTGTCGGCGAAGATGATGTTGGCGCTCTTGCCGCCCAGCTCGAGGGTCACCCGCTTCACCTGGTCGGCGCAGCCGCGCATGATCTGCTTGCCCACGCTCGTCGACCCGGTGAAGCAGACCTTGCGCACGGCCGGGTTCGTCACGAAGCGCTCGCCGACCACGGACCCCTTGCCGGGGATCACGGTGAGCACGCCCTCGGGAAGACCGGCCAGCAGCGCCAGCTCACCGAGACGGATCGCGGTGAGCGGGGTGAGCTCGGCCGGCTTGAGCACGACGGTGTTGCCGGCCGCAAGTGCCGGAGCGAACCCCCAGCCTGCGATCGGCATCGGGAAGTTCCACGGCACGATGATGCCGACGACGCCCAGCGGTTCGTGGAAGGTGAGGTCCACCCCGCCGGCGACCGGGATCTGGCGACCGAACATCCGCTCCGGTGCGGCGGAGTAGTAGTTCAGGCAGTCGCGGACGTTGCCGGCTTCCCAACGGGCGTTGCCGATGGTGTGGCCCGCGTTGGTCACCTCGAGCTGGGCGAGCTCCTCGAGGTGCTCGTCGACGACAGCGGCGAACCTGCGAAGCAGCCGGGCTCGCTCACCGGGGGCAAGGTCGCGCCAGGCGGGAAAGGCGTCGTCAGCGCGGGCGATCGCCTCGTCGGTCTGCTCGATGCTGGCCGAGGGGACCTCTGCGATCTGCTGGGCGGTGACGGGGTTGATGACTGCGGTGAGCACTGCTCACATCCTCTCGAAGGTTCGGGCGAGCTCCCAGTCGGTGACGGCTGCGTCGAAGGCAGCCAGCTCGACGTCGGCCATGTTGACGTAGTGGTCCACGACCTCCGCCCCCAGGGCCGTGCGGGCGATCTCCGAGGCGGCGAAGGCCTCCCGCGCTGCCCGCAGGGTGCTGGGCACGTGGGGCTTGTCGGAGGCGTAGGCGTTGCCGACCAGCTCGTCCTCCAGCTCGAGCTCGTGCTCGATCCCGTACAGCCCTCCAGCGAGCATCGCGGCGAGCGCCAGATAGGGGTTCACGTCGCCGCCGGGCAGGCGGTTCTCCATGCGAGCTGACGGGCCGTGCCCGACCAGACGTACGGCGCAGGTGCGGTTGTCGGTGCCCCACGCCACCGCCGTCGGTGCGAACGAAGCGCTGGCGAAACGCTTGTAGGAGTTGATGTTCGGGGCGTAGAGCAGGGTGAAGTCCGCCATCGTCGCGAGCACTCCGGCGACGAAGTGGTCATAGAGCGGGGAGCGTTCGTCGCCCTCGCCGAATACCACCGACCCGTCGGCCCCGCGCAGCGAGAGGTGGATGTGGCACGAGCTGCCTTCGCGGGCGTCGTACTTCGCCATGAAGGTGAGCGACTGTCCGTGCTGGACGGCGATCTCCTTGGCCATGTTCTTGTAGACGCTGTGGTTGTCGGCGGTGACCAGGGTGTCGGCATAGAGGAAGCCGATCTCGTGCTGCCCGAGGTTGCACTCGCCCTTGGCGCCCTCGACGACCAAGCCGGCTGCGTAGCAGTGGTTGCGGATGTCGCGCAGCAACGGTTCCACCCGGGTGGTGCCGAGGATCGAGTAGTCGACGTTGTACTGGTTGGCCGGAGTGAGGTCGCGCCAGCGTCGATTGTGGGCATCCTCGTAGGTGTTGTTGAACACGATGAACTCCAGCTCGGTCCCCGAGAGAGCGACCATGTCCATGGCAGCCACTCGGTCCAGCTGCCGCTTCAAGATGGTGCGCGGGGACTGCAGCACCGGCTGGTGGTCGAGCCACACCAGGTCGCACTGCACCATCGCGGTCGCGGGAAGGTGCGGGAGCAGCCGCAGGGTGTCCCAGTCGGGTGCGAACTCCATGTCGCCGTACCCCGTCTCCCAGGAGGAGATCTTGTAGCCCTCCACGGTGTTCATGTCGACATCGACGGCGAGCAGGTAGTTGCAGCCCTCGGTGCCGCTCTCCAGGGCGACGTCGAGGAAGTAGTGCCCGTGCAGGCGCTTGCCCTGGAGCCGCCCCTGCATGTCGGTGAAGGCCAGCACGACGGTGTCGACCTTGCCGGTCTCGATCAGGGTTCGCAGGTGCTCGAGCGTCAGGTAGCGGTCATTGGGTGTGGTCATGTGGCTCTCCCGATCGTGGCGTTGGTCATCCGAGCAGTCCTCTGAGCAGTGCGGCGGTGTCGTCGCAGTGCTCCTCCATCACCTGACGGGCCCGTGCGGCTCGGCCGGCGAGGATCGCCTTGACGATCCGCGCGTGCTGGGTGTCAGAGTGCGCGATGTTGGTGCCGAGCACCGGAATCGCGCCGAGCATCTCGTGCAGGGCGGCCTGCACGGAGGTCACCGCCTCGATCACCCGCGACGACCCGCTCAGTGCGGCCACCGTCAGGTGGAACCGTGAGTCGGCCTGACGGTGGTCACCGGGTGCGCTGGCTCCGGCGACGGCATCGTTGGCCTCCTGCAGCTGGCGTCGCTGCCCTTCGTCGAGGTGCTGGGTCGCGGCAAGGGCGGCGGCCCCGGGCTCCACGATCCGCCGGAAGTCGAGGGCGTCGCTCCAGTCGTCGGGCTGCTTCGTCGTACGCCGTGCGGAGGTCCGTGCGGAAGGTTTCGGCGGCCGCATCGTCACGACGCTGCCGCCGCCCCGACCGCGGGTGGTCTCGACCAGGCCCGCCTGTCGGATGGCCGCCATCGCCTCCCGCAGCGTGGCGCGTGAGACGGCGAGGCGCGCAGCGAGCTCGCGCTCGGGCGGCAGGGTCGAGCCGTGGGGGTAGACGCCCAGGCGGATCATCATGGCCAGCTGCTCGACACAGGCCTCGAAGGCGTGGTGTCCGCGGATCGGTCGCAGCACTGCGTCATGCAGTGGGGAGTTCGCCGATGCCGTCACCGGGTCAGTCTTCGAGCGTTGGCCGTCGGTGTCAATCCTTCTATGGTCTGAGTTCAGGCCAGAAAAATGACTATGGACGTCGGAGCAAGGACGGGTCTAGCCTCCGACACAGCCGACGCCCTTGGATGACCGGAGAGTGCCATGTCCCACGGACCCGAACACGCCGACTCGAAATCGAAAGAGCTCAGCGAGGATGAGCAGCATCTCGCGAAGCTCGGCTACGCCCAGGAGTTGGACCGCTCCTGGTCGGGCTTCTCGAACTTCGCCATCTCGTTCTCGATCATCTCGATCCTGGCGGGCTGCTTCACCACCTTCGGGCAGGGGTTCAACAACGGTGGCCCGGTGGCGATCAGCTGGGGCTGGCCGATCGTTGCGACCTTCATCCTGGTCATCGGCCTCACGATGTCGGAGCTGGTCTCGGCCTACCCGACCTCGGGTGGGATCTACTGGTGGGCCTCGAAGCTCGGCGGACCCCAGGCGGGATTCTTCGCCGGCTGGCTGAACCTGATCGGCCTGATCGCCGTGACGGCCTCGGTGGCCTACGGCTGCGCGACCTTCATCGACCTGACCCTGACCACCCTGTTCCAGGGCTATGCGGCGAGCTACTCGCTCACCCGGGTCTTTCTCACCTTCCTGGTCGTGCTCGTCTCCGCCTCGTTGCTCAACATCTTCAGCAGCCACCTGATGGCGGTGCTGAACAACGTCTCCGTCTGGTGGCACGTCTTCGGTGCGGCGTTGATCGTCGTGCTGCTCATCGTCGTGCCCGACCAGCACCAGAGCTTCAGCTACGTCTTCACCGAGCGGTTCAACAACTCCGGCTACGACGGTGGCTCGACCAGCGGACCGACGTACTGGCTCCTGGTAGCGCCGTTCGGGCTGCTCCTGACCCAATACACGATCACCGGGTTCGATGCCTCGGCTCACCTCTCCGAGGAGACCTCGGCCGCCTCCTCGGCGGCAGCGAAGGGGATCTGGCAGTCGATCTTCTACTCTGCGATCGGTGGCTGGATCCTGCTGCTGGCGTTCCTCTTCGCGATCCCCGACAAGGGCGGCGCAGCGGACAACGCGGGGGTCGGCGCTGGCGGCGTGGCCTACATCTTCACCGAGTCGATGGGCAGCAACGTGGCTGGCCTCGTGCTGTTCATCTCGGCCGCCGGTCAGTTCTTCTGCTCGATGGCCTGCATGACGAGTGCCAGCCGGATGACCTTCGCGTTCGCTCGTGACGGGGCGATCCCGGGGTCGCGGCTTTGGTCGAGGCTCTCCGGCAACAAGGTCCCCGCGAACGCCGTACTCCTGGTCGCAGCCGTCAGCATGCTGATCACCCTGCCGGCCCTGATCAAGGTCAACCTGGGAACCGAGAAGGAGCCGCTGATCGTGCCGACCGCGTTCTACGCCGTGGTCTCGGTCGCGGTGATCGGCCTCTATCTCGCCTTCTTGATCCCGATCTGGCTCCGGTGGCGCCTCGGGGACGACTTCGAGGCTGGCAAGTGGAACAACGGATCGAAGTACAAGTGGATGAACCTGGTCGCGTGCGCCGAGATCGTGATCATCTCTGTCTATTTCGTCCTCCCCTTCGTCCCCCAGGGCAGCCCGTTCAGCGACGACTTCTCCTGGAAGTACGTCAACTACGCCCCGATCCTGACGATCGGCTCGCTGCTGGTCCTGTGGGTGTGGTGGAAGGTCTCGGCGCACAAGTGGTTCACCGGCCCGAAGAACACCATCGACACCGCCGTCGT